>NZ_JBBUTF010000034.1:0-45607 GCF_038066575.1 Pseudaquabacterium rugosum
GGGCGGCCCGCTCCTCATGCGTTCCGAAATCGTCGCGGGCCGCCCATCCCACCCCGCCGCCGGTCGCCGATCTGGCAGGACGCGCCGCCGCCGCCGGGGGCCCACAGGGGGCCGCGACAGGACACGGCTGATGGCAGGCGCTGGAGCGGGCGGGCACGCGACGATTTCGGAACGCATGAGGAGCGGGCCCGCCCGCTTCCGCCAGCGCCCCGCACCACCCTCCGCCAGCACCAGCACCAGCACCAGCACCAGCGCCAGCGCCAGCGCCAGCCACAGCCACAGCCACAGGCTCAACCCGCCAGACGCCGCCGCCAGGCCTCGAAGGCGCGCATCGTCAGACCGATGGCGCGCGGGTCCTGCTGCTCGGGCTGGCTGCCGACCTGGGCCATCACCAGGCCGAGCGACGGATCCACGCACAACTGCTGGCCGTGCGTGCCCATCGCGAACAACCAGGGCCGCGGCGGCCGCACCACGTACCAGCCGTTGCGGTAGTGCATCGGGCGACCGAAGGCACGGGCGAAGTCGCCGTCGGACCAGGCGCGGGCCAGCGTTGCCCCGTCATCGTCGGGCGCACGGCCGCCGTCGAAGGTGTCGCGCAACCAGCGGCCGATCCCGTCGAGCGCGGCCGGCGGCTCGATCAGCGCCCAGCCCACACGGGCCAGGTCCTCGACGCAGGCCACCAGGCCGCCGGTGGTGCGCGGCGCGCCGGCTGGATCGAGCGTCAGCGCGGCATCGGCCTGCGCCCCCAGCGGACACCACAGCCGGCGCGACAGCACCTCGGGCACCGGTACGCCGGCAGCGCGGGCGATCACCCAACCCAGCAGATCGGTGTGCATCGAGCGGTAGGCGAAGGCGCCGGGCGGCTGCGCCTGGCCGGCGGGCAGACCGCTGAAGAAGGCGTGCAGGTCGGTGGCGATGGCGGTGGTGGAGGGGCCCGCCACCGGCGGCTCCCAGCCGGTGGCACCGGCATAACCCGCGACATCAGCCGCGGACAAGCCCGGGCGGGCCCGCATGTCCAGCAGGTGCTGCACCCGCACCGCGCCGTAGCCGGTGTGGGCCAGCTCCGGCAGGTACAGACCGACCGGGGCCTGGGGATCGAGCACGCCGGCCTCGGCCAGCGCGCCGCACAGCAGGCCGACGACCGACTTGGTGGCCGACATCAGCAGCTGGGGCGCGGGCGCCGGCCGGTCGTCCGCGGCCCACACATGGCGCAGGCGGCCCTGGTGCAGCACGACCACGCCATCGGCCCGGGTGCGCTGCAGGTAGTCGGCCCAGCGCAGCGTGGCCGGGGCGGCCGGCACGTCGGGCGGCGGCGCGTCGTCGCCCGGCAGCGGCGTGGCCCAGGCGCGCCGCCGCGCCGGGTCATGGGCGACGATGGCCAGCGGCAGCACCTGGCCGATGTGGCGCACGCTGTGGCGGATGTGGGCGGGGCTGCGCCAATCGGCCAGCGTCGGCGGGCCGGCGGGCGCCGGCCGGGTGTCGGAATGCGGAGCGGACATGGCCGCCATTCTGGCGACCCGCGCGGCCGCGGGCATGCCCGACCGTCTTGCGGCGGCGCAGACCCGGTCCCGGCCCGACCGTCAGCGCGCGCCGGAACGCGTCAGAGCGCCGCCTGGAAGATCGCGCAGACGTCCTCGAAGCTCGGCGTGCGCGGGTTGGTCAGCCCGCAGGCGTCCTTCATCGCGTTGGTGGCCAGCACCGGGATGTCCTCCGCCTTGGCGCCGAGCGCACCGACGCCGGCCGGGATGCCGATGTCGGCCGACAGCTGGCGGATCGCCTGCAGGCAGGCCTGGGCGGCCGCGGCCTCATCGAGCCCGGCGGTGTCCACGCCCATCGCGCGAGCGACCTGGGCCAGACGGGGCGCGGCCACGGCCGCGTTGTAGGCCTGCACGTGCGGCAGCAGGATGGCATTGCACACACCGTGCGGCAGGTCGTAGAAACCGCCGAGTTGATGGGCCATCGCGTGCACATAGCCGAGCGAGGCGTTGTTGAAGGCCATGCCGGCGAGGAACTGCGCACAGGCCATCTGCTCGCGCGCGACCATGTCCTGGCCGTCGCGCACCGCATCGCGCAGGTGACGGGCGATCAGCGTGACGGCCTGCAGCGCACAGGCATCGGTGATCGGCGTGGCGGCGGTCGACACATAGGCCTCGATGGCATGGGTCAGCGCATCCATGCCGGTGGCCGCGGTCAGCGCCGGCGGCATGCCGGTCATCAGCGCCGGATCGTTGACCGACAGCAGCGGGGTCACGTGCTTGTCGACGATGGCCATCTTCACGTGCCGCACCTCGTCGGTGATGATGCAGAAGCGCGTCATCTCGCTGGCCGTGCCGGCCGTGGTGTTGATCGCCACCAGCGGCCACTGCGGCTTGGCGGACTGGTCCACGCCCTCGTAGTCGGTGATGACGCCCCCGTTGGCCGCCACCAGCGCGATGGCCTTGGCACAGTCGTGCGGCGAGCCGCCGCCCAGCGAGATCACGACATCGGCACCGGCCTGCCGCAGCTGCGCCAGACCGAGCTCCACATTGTCGACGTTGGGATTGGGCTTGACGCCGTCGAAGACGCTGCAGACGATGCCGGCCGCCCCCAACAGCTCGGTGACGCGTCCGACCAGGCCGGCGCGCACCAGCGGCGCATCGGTCACGATCAAGGCCTTGCGCCAGCCGCGCGCGGCAATCGCCTTGACGGCCTCGGCCAGGCAGCCGGCGCCCATCAGGTTGACGGTGGGCATGAAGAAGGCGGAAACGGTCATCGGAGACTCCTCAGGACGGCAGGCAGCCAGACAGACGGCGTCCGCGGCAACCGGCAGGGCCCCGCGGGCAGGATCCCGGGCCGACGGCCCGGGCGGACGACGACCACTGTCGGGCGTGCGGCACCGGGCCGCGCTGCGGCAGATCAACGCCGCGGGGCGACCCGCACCGCAGGCACGCCCGCCTTGAGGCAGATCAGCCGCGGGATGCGCCCGCCTGACCCCTCGCCGGCGCGGCGCCAGCCGGCTCAGGCATGCTGGGCCGCGCGGTGCAGATGGGTGATGAAGTGGCGCACCGCCGGCTTGAGCAGCCCGCTGCGCCGCACGATGGCGCCCACGCGCATGGTCAGCGGGCCGTCCTCCAGCGCCAGCACCCGCATGTGCGTGCGCGCGGACGGGTGCTCGGCCAACGGCCGCGGCATCAGCGCCAGATGCTCGCCGCGAGCCACCAGGGCCAGCAGCGCCAGCGTGGAGTTCACCATCGCGGCCGGCGCCGGCGCGGCCAGCCCCCGCGACTCGAACAGATTGCGGGCATAGCCGACCTTGCCCGACGCGCTGGTGTAGACCCAGCGGGCCTGCGCCAGATCGAGCAGCCGGCGCGCCGAGGCCAGCGGATGACCGGGCGCGGCCACCACCACCATCTCCAGCTCGCGCAGCGGCTCGACGTCGAACTCGCCGGCCCCCAGCCCGTCGGGAATGGGCCCGATGGCCACATCGACCTGGCCATCGCGCAGCAGGGCCAGCTGCGCGATGTAGAGCTCCTCGCGCAGCCGCAGCTGGATGTCGGGGCAGTCGCGGCTGAAGGTGCGCCAGGCCTCGGGCACCAGCATCAGCACCGCATAGGGCACGGCCGCGACGCTGATCTCGCCGATCATGCGGCCGCCGAGCTGGTCGATCAGGCTGCGCGCGTCGTCGAGCTCGCGGAAGGCCCGCCGCGCATGCTCGACCAGCACCTTGCCCTGCGCGCTGGGAAACACCCCCGCGGTCGAGCGCTCCAGCACCGGCGCCCCCAGATCCTGCTCCAGCTCGCGGATGAGCTTGGTGACGGCCGGCTGGGACACGCCGAGCCTGCGTGCGGCCGCCCGCAGGCTGCCCTCGTCGACGGCGGCGATGAGGGCGTTGAGGGCGCTGAGCTTCATCGCCGGAATGATAGCCAGCAGGGGATCAGGGAAAACCCAGGGCGATAACGAGGCGTGATCGCCTCGGCACGCGCGGCATCTTCTCGCGCCGGGACGCCGCACCTACGCTGCGCGCCTTCGTCTTGAACCAGATCAAGGACCGCCCGTCCGGCGCCCACCGGCATCGGCCTCAGGACGCCTTGCTGACCCCGGGCGCAGCCCCCGCCCCCTTCCCGGAGACACGTCGTTGAACGATCAGGCCCCTCCCGCCACGAGCGCAGGCACACCCGCCACCGCGCCCCCCGCCGGCCCCACCCCCTGGCTGCAGCGCCTGTGCGATCTGAGCGCCGGCACCGGTGCCCTGGTGCTGGTGGCCCTGGCCCTCATGACGACCGTCAGCGTGATCGGCCGCGCGTTCTTCTCGCACCCGATCCTGGGTGACGTGGAGCTGGTGCAGCTCGGCGGCGCCGTGGTGGTGGCCTGCTTCATGCCGTACACCCAGTACCGGCGCGGCAACATCATCGTCGACTTCTTCACCACCGGCGCCAGCCCGCGCAGCCAGCGCCGCATGGACGGGCTGGGCAACCTGCTCTACACCGCCGTGATGGCGCTGGTGACCTGGCGCGTGGCCGCCGGCTGCCTGGGCATGGTCGAGTCGCAGGAGCGCTCGATGCTGATGGACCTGCCGCTGTGGTTGCCCTACGCGCTGATGCTGCCGGGCCTGGCGCTGTGCGTGCTGATCGGCCTGACGCAGTGCATCCGCCTGCACCCGCAGGATGAGGAGGCCGCGGCATGAGCACGATGACCATCGGCCTGACCCTGTTCGGCGCCATGCTGGTGCTGATGGCGGTGCGCGTGCCCATCGCCATCGCCATGTTCGTGCCGGGCGCGCTCGGCTATGTCGCGCTGTCGGGCTGGAGCCCGCTGCTGGCCCACCTCAAGGGCGCCGTCTACGGCCGCGTCTCGGTCTACGACCTGTCGGTGATCCCGCTGTTCATGCTGATGGGCGGCATCGCGGTGCAGGGCGGACTGGCCAAGGCGCTGTTCGACTTCGCCAACGCGTTGCTCGGCCGCTTCCGCGGCGGCATGGCGATGGCCGGCGTGCTGGCCTGCGCGGCCTTCGGCTCGATCTCGGGCTCGACGGTGGCCACCACCGCCACCATCGCCCAGGTCGCCTATCCGCAGATGCGGCGCATCGGCTACTCGGGCCGGCTGGCGACCGCGGCGCTGGCCACCGGCGGCACCATGGGCGTGCTGCTGCCGCCCTCGGTCACGCTGATGGTCTACGCCATCCTGACCGAGCAGAACATCACCAAGATGTTCCTGGCCGCCTATGTGCCCGCCCTGGTGGCGGCCATCGGCTACATGGTGGCGATCGCCGTCATGGTGCGCCTGCAGCCGGAGCAGGCGCCGCCGGCCGTCGCGGCCTCGGCCGGCGAGGTGCTGGCGGCCACGCTGAAGGTCTGGCCCATCGTGCTGATCTTCATCGTCGTCTTCGGCGGCATCTACGGCGGCCTGTTCACGGCCACCGAGGGCGCGGCGATCGGCAACGTGCTGGTGCTGGCCATCACGCTGGCGCGGCGCGAGATCGACCGCGGGAAGTTCTTCGCCGCCGTGCGCACCACCGCGCAGACCAGCGGGATGATCTTCCTGATCTTCATCGGCGCCGACATGATCAACGCGGCGCTCGCGCTGTCGCAGCTGCCCGCGCAGCTGGCCGGCCTGGTCAGCCACCTGAGCATCCCGCCGGTGGCGGTGATGGGCGGGATCATGCTGTTCTACATCCTGCTGGGCTGCGTGATGGACGAGATGAGCATGATCCTGCTGACCGTGCCCACGCTCTTCCCCGTCATCATGGGCCTGGACTTCTACGGCCTGGGCGCCGCGGACAAGGCGCTGTGGTTCGGCATCCTCATCCTGACCGTCTGCGAGATCGGGATGATCTTCCCGCCGGTGGGCCTGAACGTCTACGTGATGAACGGCCTGGCGCGCGACGTGCCGATGGTCGAGACCTACAAGGGCGTGGTGCCCTTCCTGATCACCGACGGCCTGCGTCTGGCCGCGCTGCTCCTGTTCCCCTCGCTCGCGCTGTGGCTGGTCCACCGGCTGACCTGAGCGTCCTCCTTCCGCCCCCACCCGCGTCCCCCGCACCGATCCCCACCGGAGACCGCCCCATGAAGATCCGCCACGCCCTCGCCAGCGCCGCCGTGCTGGCCGCCAGCGCCCTGTCCGCCCAGGCCCAGGAGGTCACGCTCAAGCTGCACTACTTCCTGCCGCCGAGCTCCTATGCCAACACGCTGTTCCTGCAGCCCTGGTGCGACAGGATCGCCAAGGACTCGAACAACCGGATGAAGTGCCAGAGCTACCCGTCGATGCAGCTCGGCGGCACGCCGCCGCAGCTGTTCGACCAGGTGCGCGACGGCGTGGCCGACGTGATCTGGACCCTGCCCGGCTACACCGCCGGCCGCTTCCCGAGCCTGGAGGCCTTCGAGCTGCCGTTCATGATGCAGAGCCCCGAGGCCACCAGCAAGGCGCTGTGGGACTACACGCAGCTGCACAGCGCGGCCGAGTTCAAGGACGTCAAGCCGCTGGCCTTCCACGTGCATGGCGACGGCGTCTTCCACATGACCGGCAAGCCGGTGAAGACCATGGCCGACCTGCGCGGCCTGAAGCTGCGCGCGCCCACCCGCATGACCAACAAGTTCATGGCCATGCTGGGCGCCACGCCGGTCAGCCTGCCGGTGCCGCAGGTCGGTGACGCGCTGTCCAAGGGCGTGATCGACGGCGCCGTCGTGCCCTACGAGGTGGTGCCTGCCGTCAAGATCCAGGAGCTGGTCAAGTACCACTCCGAGACCGATCCGGCGCAGCCGGCCTTCTACACCTCGACCTTCATCTTCGCGATGAACAAGGCGAAGTACGACAGCCTGCCGGCCGACCTGAAGAAGGTGATCGACGCCAACTCCGGCCAGGCGCTGTCCGCGCTGGCCGGCCGGGCCTTCCTGCAGGCCGATGTCGAGGGCAGGAAGCTGACGGCGAAGAACGCCACCAACGTCATCCCCGCCGCCGAGCTGCAGAGCTGGAAGGCCGTCGGCGACAAGCTGGCCGCCGACTGGGTCAAGGACATGACAGCCAAGGGCCAGCCCGGCCAGAAGATGCTGGACGACGCCAAGGCCCTGATCGCCAAGCACGCCAACGCCAAGTAAGCCGCACGCACCATGGCCACCATCATCGGCGGCATCGCCGCCTCGCACACCCCGACCATCGGCTTCGCGCTCGACACCGGCAAGCAGCACGACCCGGTCTGGGCCCCGATCTTCGACGCCTTCGCCCCGATCCAGGGCTGGATCGCCGAGAAGCAGCCCGACGTGCTGCTGATGGTCTTCAACGACCACGTCACGTCCTTCTTCTTCGACCACTACTCGGCCTTCGCCCTCGGCGTGGGCGAGCACTGGGCGGTGGCCGACGAGGGTGGCGGCGCCCGCGACATCCCCGGCATCGACGGCCATCCGGCGCTGGCCGCGCACATCGCGGCCTCGCTGACGATGGAGGAGTTCGACCTCTCGCTGTTCCAGGACAAGGGGCTGGACCACGGCTGCTTCTCGCCGCTGTCGGTGATGTGCCCGCGGCCGACGGCCGACGCCGGCTGGCCGGTGAAGATGGTGCCGCTGCAGGTCGGCGTATTGCAGTTCCCGGTGCCGAGCGCGCGCCGCTGCTACAAGCTGGGCCAGGCGCTGCGGCGCGCGGTCGAGAGCTTCCCGGCCGACCTGAAGGTGGCCATCGTCGCCACCGGCGGCCTGTCGCACCAGGTGCACGGCGAGCGCTGCGGCTTCAACAACCCCGAGTGGGACGGCCGCTTCCTCGACCTGTTCGAGCGCGACCCCGAGGCGCTGGCCGACATCACGCTGGCCGAGTACGCCGAACTCGGCGGCATGGAGGGCGCCGAGGTCATCATGTGGCTGATCATGCGCGGCGCCCTCGCCGCTCAGGTCACGTGTCTGCACCGCAACTACTACCTGCCGTCGATGACCGGCATCGCCACCGCCATCTACGAGCCGGTGCAGCAGGCGACGATGCCGGCCGCCATCGAGCGCCACCGCGCCCGCATGGCCGAGCAGCTGGCCGGCGCCGAGCGCCTGAACGGCACCTATCCGTTCAACCTCGAACGCAGCGTCCAGGCCTACCGGATCAACCGCTTCCTGCATGACCTGATCCACCCGGCACACCGCGCGGCCTTCAAGGCCGACGAGACCGCCGCGATGCAGGCCGCCGGACTGAGCCCCGCCGAGCAGGCCCTGGTGCGCGCGCGCGACTGGCGCGGCCTGATCCACCACGGCGTCATCTTCTTCATGCTGGAGAAGCTGAGCGCGGTGGTCGGCGTGTCCAACCTCCACATCTACGCGGCCATGCGCGGCCAGTCGCTGGAGGACTTCCAGAAGACCCGCAACGCACCGGGCGCGCTGTACTCGGTGGCCGGCAAGGAGCGGGGCACGCTGGCCTGGGACGACGCCCCGGCCGATGCGACGGCCCCGGACTGAGCCACGCGGGATCCGGCCGCCGCCCGTTGCCGTGAGTCCGCCCGCGTCAGTCCACCCGCAGCGGCCCGTCCCATGCCGCGCCGCCACAGGGCTGCCCGGCGGCGTCGAAGCGCCGCTCGCGCAGGTGCAGCCACGGCCGCGCGCCCCGCTGCTCGACCACCAGCACGGTGCTGCTGCGCGTGCCGTAGGCCGCACGGCCGGGCGTCGCGGGCCGATGGATGAAGACCGGCGCCAGGGCCTGCTCCAGCGGCCAGGGCACGCCGGTGTGCGGCAGCTGCGCATCGGGCGGCTGCCAGCGGTCGGCCAGGGCCGCCCACAGGTGCGCGAAGAGACGCTCGATCCGCGGTGACGGTGTGGCCCGCCGCCCAGGGCCCGGGCCGCCGTCGAGCGGGAGGGCCTGGGCCTCGGCACAGGCCGTGTCCAGCGCCCGGCACAGCCGCCGCACCTTCGGCCAGGGCGTGTCCAGCGCCGCATTCGACAGCCCGTGCGTGCCGGCGCCCAGCACGCGCAGCATCGGCTGCGGCCGGTTGCTCCACCAGCGACCGGCCGTCCCGGCCAGGTCCAGCTGCAGCAGGTTCCAGCCGTGGCGTGGACGCCTCAGTTCGGCCGCCATCCAGTGGCCGTCGTCCAGCCCGTGACGCAGCGCCTGCAGCACCAGATCGCCGCGGGAGACGGCGTCGGCGCGGGGCGGCGCCGGCTCCCGCACATTGGTCAGCAGGGCCAGTCGGCCGCGGGGATCCAGGCCCAGCCAGGTGCCACCGGCCTGCAGATCACGCCCGCCCAGCCAGCCGCGCCCGCCCGGGCCGTCGGTCCACCAGGCCAGCGGCGCGGCCGGGCGGTCATGGAACTCGTCGCGGTTGCTGACCAGCACCCAGGGCAGACCGGTGTGCGGCGCACAGCGCCAGGCGGCCAGACACATCGCCTCTCAGCCCCGGCGCGCCCGCGGCGGACGCCGACGCAGCACGGCGCATTGCCACGGAAAGTTCAGCATAGGGAGTGACAACATCACACCAGCCCGGACTTCGTGCGCATCTTGTTACATTTGTGCGTCGTTGGAACGCCGCTCCGCCACGGGGCGGTCCCCCCGGATCCTTGCAGGAAAACGAAGATGGCCGGTCGCCACAGCCGTGCGCTGGACAAGCTGATGAGCTCCACGGGCCGCCTGCCCGTCTGGTCGGGCTTCGTGCTCGCCGCCGGACTGTACGCCAGCCTCCATGCGGCCTCCCGCCAGCCGGCCCTGCTCGGGGGCCATGGATCCGCGGGGGCGGGCGAGGCCTCGCTGATCACGCTGCTGCTGACCGTCGCCCAGTACCTGCTGCCGGCGCTGTGCCTGCTGCTGACGCTGCGGGCCATCTGGCGCCGCCACCGCCTGATGCGGCGCGAACAGCTGGCCCAGGCCGCGGCACGCGCGGTGGCCGAGCTCGACGGCCGCGGCTTCGCCCGGCTGATCGCCGAATCCTTCCAGCGCAGCGGCTACCGGGTGCTGGGTGTCCATGGCGCCGGCGCCTCCGGCGGCCGCGACCACGGCGCCGACATCGAGCTGAGCAAGGACGGCGAGCTGCACCTGGTGCAGGTGCGCTACTGGCGCGCCGACATGGTGGACCACCGCGCGGTGCGCCAGCTCAACGCCGCCATCACCACCAACGGCGCGAGCCGCGGCTGGATCATCACCTCGGGCCTGTTCACCGAGAAGGCCCGCCAGGAGGCCGCGTTGCGACCGATCCGCCTGATCGACGGTTGCGGCCTGCTGCGCATCATCGAGGCCATGCGGGGCCAGGGCCTGGTGCGGCCCTCGCGCTACACGGCCTGAGGCCGACGCCGGCCCGGCGCAGGGCCGGCCGGCGGAAAGGGACGGGTCGCCGCGGCCGCCCGCCCCCGGGTGACACCACCACCCTGGCACGGGACCGCACCGCCGCGCCCCGGGCACTGTACCGGGGCGCAGGCCGTCAAGGGCCGGTCCGCGGTCCTCGCCGGCCCCCTTGGCCGCGGGGGCTCGGCGGCGTGCATCACTCCACGGTGACCGACTTCGCCAGATTCCGCGGCTTGTCGACATCGGTGCCACGCGCGCAGGCCGTGTGGTAGGCCAGCAGCTGCAGCGGCACCGTGTGCAGGATCGGCGACAGCGCGCCGTAGTGCTCGGGCATGCGGATCACGCGCACGCCGGGCTCGTTCTCGATGCGGGTGTCGCTGTCGGCGAAGACGAACAGCTCGCCGCCGCGCGCGCGCACTTCCTGCATGTTGCTCTTGAGCTTCTCCAGCAGCGCGTCGTTCGGCGCGATGGTGACCACCGGCATGGCCGAGGTCACCAGCGCCAGCGGGCCGTGCTTGAGCTCGCCGGCCGGGTAGGCCTCGGCGTGGATGTAGCTGATCTCCTTGAGCTTGAGCGCGCCTTCGAGGGCCACCGGGTAGTGCAGGCCACGGCCCAGGAACAGCGCGTTCTCCTTCTTCGCGAAGTCCTCGGCCCAACTGATGATCTGCGGCTCCAGGGCCAGCACGGCCTGCACGGCGGCCGGCAGGTGGCGCAGGGCCTTGATGTGCTCGGCCTCCTCGGCGTCGCCGAGGCGGCCCTTGGTCCGGGCCAGGGCCAGCGTCAGCAGGAACAGGCCGACCAGCTGGGTGGTGAAGGCCTTGGTGCTGGCCACGCCGATCTCGACGCCGGCGCGCGTCAGGAAGTGCAGCGCGCACTCGCGCACCATCGCGCTGGTGCCGACGTTGCAGACCGTCAACGTGTGGGGCATGCCCAGCGAGCGGGCGTGCTTGAGGGCGGCGATGGTGTCGGCCGTCTCGCCGCTCTGGCTGATGGTGACGACCAGGGTGCGCGGGTCGGGCACGCTGTCGCGGTAGCGGTACTCGCTGGCGATCTCGACGCTGCAGGGCACCTTGGCGAGGCTCTCCAGCCAGTACTTGGCGGTGCTGCCGGCGTAGTAGCTGGTGCCGCAGGCCAGGATCAGCACGCGGTCGATGTCCTTGAACACCCGGTGGGCGCCGTCACCGAAGAGCTCGGCGCTGATGCCCTCGACGCCTTCGAGCGTGTCGCTGATGGCGCGCGGCTGCTCGAAGATCTCCTTCTGCATGTAGTGGCGGTAGGGGCCGAGCTCGGCCGCGCCGGTGTGGGCGTGGACGGTGCGCACCTCGCGCTGCACGCGCTCGAAGCGGCCGTCGGCCTGGCGGTGGGTGATCCACTGCTTGCCCAGCTGCAGGTCGACGACGTCGCCCTCCTCCAGGTAGACGATCTGGTCGGTGACGCCGGCCAGCGCCATCGCGTCGCTGGCCAGGAAGCTGTCGCCGGCGCGCTCGCCGGTGCCCAGTCCCAGCACCATCGGGCTGCCCTCGCGGGCGCCGATGACGCGGTGGGGCTCGTCGCGGCAGAACACGGCGATCGCGTAGGCGCCCTTCAGGCGCAGCGTGGCGCGCTGCACCGCGTCGAACAGGTCGCCGTCATAGAGCTGGTGCACCAGGTGGGCGATGACCTCGGTGTCGGTCTGGCTCTCGAAGACGTAGCCCTTGGCCCGCAGCTCGGCGCGCAACTCGTCGTGGTTCTCGATGATGCCGTTGTGGACCAGCGCGATGCGGTCGCCCGAGAAGTGCGGGTGGGCGTTGTGCACCGCCGGCGCGCCGTGGGTGGCCCAGCGGGTGTGGGCGATGCCGGTGCCGCCCTGCACGTCGTCGGCCTGGATCTGGGCGTCGAGCTCGGCCACGCGGCTGGTCGAGCGGGTGCGGCGCGGGCCGCCGTTCTGGTGCACGGCCACGCCGCAGCTGTCGTAGCCGCGGTATTCCAGGCGCTTCAGGCCCTCGACCAGCACGGGAACGATGTTGCGCGCGCTGACCGCGCCGACGATGCCACACATGGGTTCAGGCCTTTCGATGCCATGACGGAATGGGCGCGATGGTAGGCAAGGCGCCAAGAAATTGGTACGCATCATCTGCGTGTCGCGTGAAATTTCTCGTCACGCATCAAATGAAGAGAAATTCAATTGCAAGCGAGCACCGTGTTGTGCAACATCGCGTCATGCCCCTAGCCCTGGATGCCATCGATCTGCGCCTGCTGGCCCTGCTGCAGCAGGACTGCGCCCGTGCCAACCAGGATCTGGCCGAGGCGGTCGGCATCTCGCCGGCGACCGCGCTGCGGCGGGTGCGCCGGCTGGTCGATGGCGGCGTGATCGAGCGCCAGGTGGCGCTGGTCAATCCGGCCGAGGTCGGCGGCCTGGGCGTGCTGGCCGAGGTGACGCTGGACCGCCAGGGGGCCGAGCACGTGGCCGCCTTCGAGGCCCGCGCGGTGGCCGAGGTGGCGGTGCAGCAGTGCTACCGCGTCAGCCCGGGGCCGGACATGGTGCTGCTGCTGTGGGTGGCCGACATGGCCGACTATCACGCACTGGTGCAGCGCCTGTTCACGCAGGACGCCAACGTGCGCAACGTCAAGAGCTACTTCATCACGCACCGGGCGAAGTTCGATCCGGCCCTGCACTGGCCGCAACCGGCGTGAGGCGCACGGGGCGCGACGACGGACCGGACCGGGGCCGGGCCGTCGTTCAGCGTCGGGCGTCGGTCGCCGGCAGGCCCGGCTCGACGGGGGCCCGGGCGTCCAGCCAGTGCAGCAGGCGCTCGTAGAAGCGCTGCACCTGCACCGGCTTCTCCAGCACGTCGTCCATGCCGGCGGCGGTGCAGGCGCTGCGGTCCTCGAAGTCGGTGTTGGCCGTCAGCGCGAGGATGGGCAGGGTGTCGCCGATCAGGCGGCGCAGCTGGCGCGTGGCCTCCAGGCCGTCCAGCTCGGGCATCTGCACGTCCATCAGGATCAGGTCGAAGGGCTCGGCCAGCGCGCGGGCCACGGCCTGGCTGCCGGTGCCCACCGCCTCGGCCTGCAGGCCGGCCGAACGCAGCAGGCCGAGCGTGACCTCCTGGTTGACCAGGTTGTCCTCGGCCAGCAGCACCCGGGCCCCGCCATGGCGGCTGCGCAGGCGGCCCTCGACCGGATCGCCGCCACTGCCGGCCGCACGGGCCAGGGGGGCGGGCCCGGTCAGGGCGCCAAGCCCGGTGTCACTGGGCAGGCGGGAGGCCAGATCGGCCGGCGCGGCCTCGCCCCCGCGGCCCGGTCCGGACGCGCCGCCGCCCAGGGCCTCCAGCATCTGCGCCATTTCACCGGCGGCCTGCAGCAGCTGCTGGCGACGCTGCGCCAGGCTCACGCTGTCCATGCCGGGGCTGATCAGATGGGCCAGGCCCAGCACCGTCTGCAGCGGGGTGCGCAGCAGGCGCAGCACGCCGTGCCAGGTGGGCTGGCCCTGGGTGCGCCGCATCAGCTCCTCGGCCAGCCGCCGGCTGAGCCAGTGGTCATGGCGCGCCGCGCGCTCCCGGTCCTGCAGCCGCACCAGCCCCACCAGACGCCAGGGCTGCCCGGGACCGGGCATCAGCTGGCCCTGCAGCATCACCCAGTGCTCGCTGCCGTCGGGCCAGATCATCCGGCACTCGCACTGCAGCACGCCGCCGGCCTCGCCGGCCGGCTGGCCCGCACGGCGGATGCGCAGCTGCAGCAGCCCCCGGTCGTCCGGATGCACGCGGGTCAGCAGCACGCCCAGGCTGCGCAGCGGCGGGCCGTGCGGGCCGGTCAGCATGCGCTGGGCCTCGTTGGAGGCGACCAGCACGCCGGAATCGAGGTCCAGCTCCCAGTCGGCGGCCCCCAGGGCCTCCAGGTCGAAGCGGCGCAGCGCCTGCATCTCCCGCAACTGGGTCTCCAGGCGCTGGCGCGCACTCAGGTCCTCGCATTGCAGGAGCAGGCGGCCATCGGCCAGCAGGTCGAGCGTCAGACCGAGCACCGGCTGCAGCATGCCGAGCTCGGCCGGCAGCGTGACCGAGGGCAGGCTCAGCAGCACCCCGACCGGCAGATCACGGTGGGACAGCAGGCGCGGCAGCTCGGGCACGGCCGCATCCAGCATGCGGTGCAGCAGCGGCGGCTCGGCCGGATGCTGCGGGCGCAGCAGGCGCTCGGGCAGCATCAGCGCGGCGGCCCGGTTGGCCTGCAGCAGCCGACCCTCGCGGTCCAGCAGCAGCAGCGCCTGGGGGCTGAGCTGCCACAGCCGCTGCCAGGGCACCGGCACCGCCTCGTCGCAGCCGACCAGCGGCGTGAACGAGGCCCCCGCGCCCTCGCCTCGGGCGGCGGCAGCGGACAGCAGGGAACCGGGAGGATTCAGGCACGACATGCGCGCCGAGTCTCCCGGTGAGCGGTCACTTCAGGGCAGCGTCAGCGCCGCGACGATGCGCGGCAGGGAATCTGGACAGGCCGGCTCAAGATTCCCCTACGTCATCCGTCAGATCCGGGAGGCCGCGGGATCGCCATCCGTTCGCATCAGAGCCAAACCCTTGAGGTACTCGCCCTCGGGAAACTCGATCGTCGTCGGATGGTCACACGCGCCCTCCAGGCGCTGCAGGATCACCGCGTTGACACCGGCATCCAGGCCGGCGCCCGCCACGATCTTGTGGAACAGATCGGCGCTGACGCCGCCCGAACAGCTGTAGGTCATCAGCAGCCCGCCCGGCGACAGCAGCTTCAGGCCCAGGCGGTTGATGTCCTTGTAGGCCCGGGCCGCACGCTCGGCATGGGCCGCGGTCGGCGCGAACTTCGGCGGGTCGAGGACGATCGCGTCGAAGCGGCGGCCGTCCTGGAGCGCCTGCCGCAGGAAGGCGTTGACGTCGGCATCGACGAATTCGTGGCGGGTGTCGTCATGGCCGTTGCGGCGCAGGTTGGCGCGCGCCAGCTCCAGCGCCGGACCGGAGGAGTCGACGCTGGTGACCTGCCGCGCGCCGCCGGCCAGCGCGGTGACGCTGAAGCCGCCGGTGTAGCAGTAGCAGTTGAGCACCGTCTCGCAGCCGAGCTGGCGCACCAGCTGGGCGAAGCGGGCGCGGTTGTCGCGCTGGTCCAGGTAGTAGCCGGTCTTGTGGCCCAGGGCCACGTCCAGCCCCAGCTGCCAGCCGTGCTCGGTGATGGTCAGCGCGGTCGGGCCGTCGCCGCGCAGCCAGCCGGTGCGCGGCTCCAGGCCTTCGAGCTTGCGGCTGCTGGCGTCGCTGCGCTCGTAGAGCCGGCCCAGGCCGGTGGCGTGCAGCAGCGCATCGGCGATCACCTCGCGCCAGCGCTCGGCGCCGGCCGACAGGAACTGCGCGCTCAGCGTGTCGCCGTAGCGGTCGACGATCAGGCCGGGCAGGCCGTCGGCCTCGCCATGGATCAGGCGCACGCCGTCGCTGGCGATCGCCAGCCGGCCGCGCAGGGCCACCGCGGCCTGCACGCGGCGGGCGAAGAACGCGGCGTCGATGCGCTCGGTCTCGTCGAAGGACCAGGCCCGCACGCGGATCATCGAGGCCGGGCTGTACGCGCCCCAACCCAGGAACTGACCGGTATCGGACTCCAGGCGCACGGTCTCGCCCGCATCGGCGCCGCCCTTGGCGATGCTGCCCTGGAACACCCAGGGATGGCGGCGCAACAGCGAGCGCTCGCGGCCCTCGCGCAATCGGATCGTCTTCATGGGCCGGATTGTCGCGCCCCGCAGGCCCTGCCACGAACGGCCGCGGACCTGCGGAGCCGCGCGACGCTCAGGCCTTGCGACGACGGGCGACGCCGCCCACCAGGGCCAGACCGGCCAGGGCCATGGCCGCCCCGGCAGGTTCGGGCACGGCCGCCGTCGGCGCACCGAAGGCCGTCACCGTCGAGTCGGAGCTGTTCAGCCGCAGCCGGTTGTTGCCGCTGGTGGCGTTGAAGTCGGCCAGGGTCAGGCCCTGCAGCTGGGCCAGGCCACCGCCGGACAGCACGCTGCCATCCGCATCTTCCAGCTGCAGGCCGGTGGCGAAGCTGCCACTGGTGAAGACGTACAGATAGTCCCGGCCATTGGAGAAGTTGTCGTACAGGCCGACGATGCCGTTGGCCAGCGACTGGCCATTGACGACGAGGCTCTCCAGCGTGTACCAGCTGCCGCTCAGACCGAACGGATCCGACACGGTCGTGGCACTGACGGTGTCGACGGTGAACGACATCGAGCCGGCGGCCGACGTGGCCTCGAAGCTCAGCGAGGTGGCCTGGGCGCTCCCCAGGTTGAACGTCAGGGACAGGGCGATCGCCGCACAGGCGGCACCGGTCAATCTCAGATTACGCATGGTCACGGTTCCCAACTTTTTGTAACGGACCCCCTATTGTGGAAATTGGGGGGCGCCTTGTCACAACCGTCCATGCGAACGAGGGGCGGGTCCGCACCCGTGTACGGCCTGTCACCGCCTGAATGGATGCCCGGCGGGATGCCCGGCGCGCAGGGGTGAGCGCCCGCTACGTCCCCGAGCCGCCGTCGACCTTGCGTTTGGCGCGCGGATGGGCCGCGTCGTAGACCTTGGCCAGGTGCTGGAAGTCCAGCCGCGTGTAGACCTGGGTGGTGGCGATGCTGGCGTGGCCCAGCAGTTCCTGCACGCCGCGCAGATCGCCGCTGGACTGCAGCAGGTGCGAGGCATAACTGTGGCGCAGCATGTGCGGATGCACGGTGGTCGGCAGGCCGGCATCGCGCGCCATCTCCTGCAGACGGGTGCGCACCTGGCTGGCCGACAGGCGGCTGCCGTGGCGCGAGACGAACAGCGCCGTCTCGTCCGGCCGTGCCACCTGGGCGCGCAGCGCCAGCCAGTCGCGCACGGCCTGCAGCGCCGGGCCGCCCACCGGCAGGCTGCGGCGCTTGCTGCCCTTGCCCAGCACATGGGCGGTGGCATCCGGACCATCGATCCAGCCATCGGCCTCGCGGCCGTCGGGACGCAGGGCCGAGACATCCAGCCCGACCAGCTCGCCCACCCGCAGGCCGCAGCCGTAGAGCAGCTCGACCATGCAGTGGTCGCGCGCCTTGAGCGCCGGATGCTGGATCGCCGACGGCGCCTCGGCCAGCGCCACGGCCTGCTCGACGCTCAGCGCCTTGGGCAGCGGCCGCGGCTGCTTCGGCGGGCGGATGTCGAGCACCGGGTTGTGGTGCACCAGGCGCTCGCGCACCCAGTACTTGAACAGGCCACGCCAGGCGGCCAGCGCGATGGCGATGCTGCGCGCACCGAGCCCGGCCTCGCGCAGCACGGCGGTCCAACGCCGGATGTGGTGGTGCTGGGCCTGCGGCAGCGCGACCGCATCGGCCGCGGCCAGGGCCTGCAGACGCAGCAGGGCCTCGGTGTACATCGCCAGCGTGCGCGCGGCCAGCCGGCGCTCGACCGTCAGGTGGCGGACGAAACGGTCGAGTTCAGGCGACAGCACCTCGGCCTGGGGAACGGACACCGCGGGGGACGCGCTCATGGCTGTGCGGCAGGGGGGTACCGGTCGAGGGGCGGAGACGGCGGCCGGCACACGGCCGGCACACGGCCGACAGACGGCCGACAGACGGCCGGCGCCGGCACGCGGCGGCGTCAGGCCGCGGCGGGCGGCAACAGGCGGCCGAGCGCGCTGCCGCAGGCCTCACCCAGGCGCTGCAGGAACTCGGTGCCCATGTCCGCGGTGTAGCGGGTGGCGTCCGGCGAGGCCAGCACCAGCAGGCCGAACGAGGACTCGGCGCCGCGCTGGCGCAGCGGCACCATCGCCACCGAGGCGACCTGCGTCGGCTCGGCCAGCCAGCCCACCGCCTCGAAGCCCGCGTTCACACCGCAATAGGGCTGGCCCATGCTGGTGACGAAGGCCCGCAGATCGTCGCTGACGTCCTGGGCATAGGCCCGGGTGGCCAGCTCGGCGCGCACGCCCCACAGCCGCAGCGTCGCCTGCGGGATCATGAACTGGTGGCGCGCCGCGCGCACCACGACCTCGGGCAGCGTGTCGGGGGTGTCGACCCGCAGCAGCTCGCAGGTGAAGCGGTGCAGCCGGTCGGCGATGGCCAGGTTCTCGTTGCCGTGGCGGATCATCTCGACCGCACGCTGCTCCTGGGCCTTGATGCGCTCGCGCAGCATCTCCATCTGCCGCTCCTGCAGCGAGACGGCGCGCTGGCCGTGCGGGCTGGTCAGCTGGACGCTGGCCAGCAGCTCGGCATGGCGCTCGAAGAAGGCCGGCGTGTTGGCCAGGTAGTTGGCGATCTCTTGCTCGGTGATGCCGGGTTGCAGGGTCACAGTTCGATCTCTCCGTCAAACACCGTCTCGGCCGGACCGGTCATGAACACATGGCCCTCGTCCGTACCGTCCCATTCGATGGTCAGCACGCCGCCACGGGCCTGCACGTCCACCCGCTTCGACAGCCAGCCCAGGCGGATGCCGGCGACCACCGCCGCGCAGGCGCCGGTGCCGCAGGCCAGGGTCTCGCCGGCATCGCGCTCGAACACGCGCAGCGCGATCTGGCCGTGCGAGAGCACCTGCATGAAGCCGGCGTTGACCTTGCGCGGGAAGCGGGCGTGGCGCTCGACCAGCGGGCCCAGCGCCTCGACCGGCACGTGGCGCACGTCATCGACGCGCTGCACCGCATGCGGATTGCCCATCGACACCACGGCCACCTGCACCTGGCGGCCCTCGCCGATGTCCAGCGGCCACAGGTCCATGCCGCCCTCGCGCCGGGGCTGCAGGCCGCTCGGATCGAAGGGCACGCGCGCCGGCTCGAACACCGGACGGTTCATGTCGACGGTCACGCGGCCGTCGTCCTGCAGCGTCAGCGTCAGCCGGTTGTTGACGGTGGCCACGCGCACGGTGCGCTTGTCGGTCAGGCCGTGGTCGTGCACATAACGCACGAAGCAGCGGGCGCCGTTGCCGCAGTGCTCGACCTCGTCGCCGGTGTTGTTGAAGATGCGGTAGCGGAAGTCGACCGTGTCGTCGGGCGCCGGCTCGACGAGCAGGATCTGGTCCGCGCCGACGCCGAAGCGGCGGTCGCCGAGGTGGCGCAGCTGCTCGCGCGTGAGCGTCAGCGGCGTGCGGGTGCCGTCGAGCACGACGAAGTCGTTGCCCGCACCCTGCATCTTGGTGAACGGAAGTCGCATGGGGTGATTATGGTGGCCGGCCGCGGAGGCCCCGGACAGCGTGGGATCAGTACAACGACGGCTCGCCCGGCGGCCGGCTCTTGAAGCGCTTGTGCACCCACAGGTACTGCTCGGGCACGCGCCGGATCTCCTGCTCGATCCAGGCGTTCATGCGGGCGGTGGCCTGCTCGTCGCTCTGCTCGCCGGGGAAATCGGTCCAGGGTTCGAGGAAGCGCACGCGGTAGCCGCGGCCGCCGGGCAGCATCTCGGCGACCACCGGCTGCACCGTCATGCGCAGCGAACGCGCCATGCGCGCGGGCGCCAGCAGCGTGGCCGCCGCCACGCCGAAGAAGGGCACGAAGGCCGCGTCGCGGGTGCCGAAGTCCATGTCCGGCAGGTTGAAGAACACGGCCCCGCGGCGCACCGCGCGCACCAGCGGCAGCGCGCTCTCGCTGCGGGCGAAGATCTGGCCCTGGTCGAAGCGCAGGCGGCCGGCGCGCATCGCGGCGTCGAACACCGGATTGCTCTGCGCCTGGTAGATCGAGGCCACCTGCCGGCCCTGGAACAGCTGGGTGGCCACGCCGGCCACGTCCAGACCGACGAAGTGAGGCACCAGCCACATCACCGGCTGGCCGGCGCGCTCGGCATAGCCGACGTCGCCCTCGATCTCGATCAGCGTCTTCAGCCGCTCACGCGGGGCGAACCACAGCAGGCCGCGCTCCAGCAGGCTGCGCGCCAGCCAGCCGAAGTGGGCGCGGGCGATGGCCTGGCGTTCGGCCTCGCTGCGCTCGGGCAGACACAGCGCGAGGTTGCGCAGCGCGATGCGCCGACGCTTGCCGGCCAGCCGCCACAGCGCCGCGCCCAGCCCGCGGCCGAGCGCCGCCTGCAGCCCCAGCGGCCAGCCGCTGAGCAGGCGCAGCGTGGCCACGGCCAGGCGGGCGCCCAGGTTGCCCCGCGGCGCGGCGACCTCGTCATCGGCCTCGTCGGCCGGCGGCAGCGGATCGCGCGCGCTCATGCCGGACCTCCGGTGGACGTCGGCGCGGCAGCGGCCGGCGCCGCCCCCCGCGGCTGCTTGTAGCGGTGATAGCCCCACAGGTACTGGCCCGGGGACTGGCGCACCAGCGCCTCCATCCAGCCGTTGAGCGCGGTCGCGTCGGCGCGCGACTGGGCCTCCTCGGTCGCGCCAGCCGCCGGCTGGGGCAGGGCCGGTGCGGGCGCCACGCGCAGGCGGAAGCCCGCGCCCTGCGGCAGCCGTTCGGCCCAGATCAGCAGCAGCGCGGCGCCGCTCTGGCGCGCCAGCTTGGTCGCCAGTGTCATCGTGTAGGCCTCGCGGCCGAAGAACGGCGCCCAGGTGCCCATGCCCTCGGGCGGCACCTGGTCGGGCAGCACGCCGACCATCTCGCCGCGGCGCAGCGCGCGCAGCAGCTGGCGCACGCCGGCCAGCGAGGCCGGCACCGTGGCCAGCCCCGGCCGGGCGCGGGCGGTCTCCTCCAGCTCGCGCAGCCAGTCCTGGCGCGCCGGGCGGTACATCGCCGTCAGCGTCGAGCGATCGCCCCAGCGCTCGGCGATGGCCTGGGCGCAGACCTCCCAGCAGCCCAGATGGGGGGTCAGCAGCAGCACGCCGGTGCCGGCGTCGAGCGCGGCCTGCAGATGCGCGTCGCCGTCCCAGCGCACGGCCTCGCCGAGCGGCCGGTCGGCCGGACGCAGCCACAGCCAGGGCAGTTCGGCCGTCATGCGGCCGGCCTGGGCCACGGCCTGACGGCGGTCGGCCGCGGCGATGCCGGCCTGGGCGGCGTTCTCGCGCAGGCGTCGGCGATAGGTCGGCGAGACGGCCCAGACCAGCCAGCCGAGCGCGGCGCCGATCCGGTGCAAAGTCGACAAGGGCCGGCGGGAGAGCCAGCGCAGCACTGCGAGCATGGTCGTATCATTCGGGCCTGTCGCCGAGTTAAAGGACAACTTGCGGGGCGACGGCAGGTCTTGGGGGCAGCATGCTGCCACAAGCCTCCAGGCAGTCGACTGATCCAGGTCGCGCAAATACCGCTAAAGCGTTCGCCGATTCCTGACGTTGATACGGCGACGCGTCGATCAACCCTGACAGGAAGCCCCATGGCGAACGATTTCCTCTTCACCTCCGAGTCGGTCTCGGAAGGCCATCCCGACAAGGTCGCGGACCAGATCTCCGACGCCATCCTGGACGCGATCTTCGCCCAGGACCCCAAGAGCCGCGTGGCGGCCGAGACGCTGACCAACACCGGCCTGGTCGTGCTGGCCGGCGAGATCACCACCAACGCCAACGTCGACTACATCCAGGTCGCGCGCGACACCATCAAGCGCATCGGCTACGACAACACCGAGTACGGCATCGACCACAAGGGCTGCGCGGTGATGGTCTGCTACGACAAGCAGTCCAACGACATCGCCCAGGGCGTCGACCACGCCAGCGACGACCACCTGAACATCGGCGCCGGTGACCAGGGCCTGATGTTCGGCTACGCCTGCGACGAGACGCCCGAGCTGATGCCCGCGCCGATCTACTACGCGCACCGCCTGGTCGAGCGCCAGGCCCAGCTGCGCAAGGACGGCCGCCTGCCCTTCCTGCGCCCGGACGCCAAGAGCCAGGTGACGATGCGCTACGTGGACGGCAAGCCGCACTCGATCGACACCGTGGTGCTGAGCACCCAGCACAGCCCCGACCAGAGCGAGACCGCCACCAAGATGAAGGACAGCTTCATCGAGGCGGTGATCGAGGAGATCATCAAGCCGGTGCTGCCCGAGGAATGGCTGCAGGACACCCGCTACCTGATCAACCCGACCGGCCGCTTCGTCATCGGCGGCCCGCAGGGCGACTGCGGCCTGACCGGCCGCAAGATCATCGTCGACACCTACGGCGGCGCCTGCCCGCACGGCGGCGGCGCGTTCTCGGGCAAGGACCCGTCCAAGGTCGACCGCTCGGCCGCCTACGCCGCGCGCTACGTGGCCAAGAACATCGTCGCCGCCGGCCTGGCCAGGCAGTGCCAGGTGCAGGTGGCCTACGCCATCGGCGTGGCCAAGCCGATGAACATCACGGTCTACACCGAAGGCACCGGCGTCGTCTCCGACGAGCGCCTGTCGCAGATCGTGGCCGAGGTGTTCGACCTGCGTCCGAAGGGCATCATCCAGATGCTGGACCTGCTGCGCCCGATCTACTCGAAGACCGCGGCCTACGGCCACTTCGGCCGCGAGGAGCCGGAATTCACCTGGGAGCGCACCGACAAGATCGCGGCGCTGAAGGCGGCGGCCGGCGTGCAGTGACGCACCCCGCCGGTGCGGCACGGTCCGCACCCTTGCCCGGGCGCCCGCTGACGGCGCCCGCCCCCTGACGGGCGGCCTGCGGGCCGCCCGTCGTCGTTTCCGGGTCGACGCGGCCCATCGGGACACCGCGCGGCATGACCGGGATGGCGGGCTCGGCTGGCACGGCGGTTGCAAACCACTCTTGCATACAAGATTGGTACGCATCAAAGGTGTGCATCCGGACCGGATCCGCACCGGCTGCGTGCCCACCGCACCCGCATGGCCCGTCCGCCCCGTTCCCCCGCCCTGTCCGCCCCTGCTGACGCGTCCGACGCCCCCGCCGACGCCGCCAGCCGCCACCCTGACGCCATCGCCGACCTGATCGTCGACGCCATCCTGGCCGGCCGGCTGAGCCCGGGCCAGCGCCTGGGCGAGCAGTCGCTGGCCGATCTGTTCGGCGTCAGCCGCACGCTGGTGCGCGAGGCGCTGGGCCGGCTGTCGGCGCGCGGCATGGTCGAGGTCAACGCCCGCCGCGGCTGGTACGTGGTGCAGCCCTCGCGCGACGAGGCGCGCGACGCCTTCACCGCCCGGCTGGCGATCGAGACCGGCCTGGTGCGCACGCTGGCCGCGCCGCTGGACGCGCCGGCCCTGGCCCGGCTGGAGCGCCATGTCGCCGACGAGCGCGCCGCGATCGCCCGCGGCGACCCCGGCGAGCGCAGCTACCTGCTGGGCGAGTTCCACGTCTGCCTGGCCGAGTGCAGCGGCCACGCGCTGCTGGCCGAGATCCTGAAGGACCTGACGGCGCGCACCACGCTGATCGCCACGCTCTACCAGTCGACGCACGACGCCAGCCGCTCGTGCGACGAGCATGCCGAGATCGTCGCCGCGCTGCGCGCCGGCGACCACGCGCGGGCCGAGGCCTGCGTGCGCGCCCACATCGGCGAGGTGGCCGACCACCTGCAGGACGGCGCCGGCCGCGACCCGCTCGACACCCTGCGCAGCGCGCTGCTGCCCGCCCCGCGCGCCGCGGCCGCCCGCCCGCGCCGCCGCCTGTTCTCGTCCCTGCTGCCCGCGTCCACCGAGGCTGCGGCAGCCCCCGCCCCTGCCCCCCGCCGTCCCACCGAGGAGTCCTGAGCCCATGTTCCCGCGCACCACCCGCCGCCTTCTGCTGAGCCTGGCCGGCGCCGCCCTCGCCGCCAGCGCGCTCGCCCCTGCCGCCCACGCCCAGAGCGCGCTCGACACCGTGATGGCGAAGAAGCAGATCACCATCGCCGTGCCCACCGACTACCCGCCCTACGGCTACGTCGGCACCGACCTCAAGCCCATCGGCCTGGACGTGGACATGGCCCAGCTGATCGCCACCCGGCTCGGCGTCAAGGTCGAGCTGCTGCCGGTGACCAGCGCCAACCGCATCCCCTACCTGCAGACGAAGAAGGCCGATCTGGTGATCTCGACGCTGGGCAAGAACCCCGAGCGCGAGAAGGTGATCGACTTCACCGCCGCCTACTCGCCGTTCTTCCAGGCCGTCTTCGCGCCGAAGACTCTGGCCATCAAGTCCTGGGGCGACCTGTCGGGCAAGACGGTGGCCGTCACCCGCGGTGCGATGGAGGACATCGAGCTGGGCAAGCTCGCGCCGTCGGATGCCGAGGTCAAGCGCTTCGAGGACAACAACGCCACGGTGGCCGCCTTCGTCTCCGGCCAGGTGCAGGTGATCGCCGTCGGCGCCTCGGTGGCCGGCAACGTGATGGCCCGCAATCCGCAGCTCGGCATGGAGTTCAAGCTGCTGATCAAGGACTCGCCGAACTTCATCGGCGTGGCCAAGGGCGAGGACGCGCTGCGCGCCAAGGTCAACGCCGTGATCGCCGAGGCCCGGGCCGCCGGCGAGCTCGACCGCCTGGCGCAGAAGTGGCTGGGCCGGCCGGCCGGCAACCTGCCGAACTGAGGAGCAGCGCCGCGATGATCACGCTCGACTTCGCCGCCGTGCTGGTGGACTGGCCGCTGCTGCTGCGCGGCATGGCCTGGACGACGGCCCTGACGCTGGCGGCCACCGCCGGCGGCCTGGCGCTGGGGGTGGCCTGCGGCTGGGCCCGCGCCTGGGGGCCGCGGCCGCTGGCCACGGCGGCGGCGGTGTATGTCGAGCTGATCCGCAACACGCCCTTCATCGTCCAGCTGTTCTTCCTGTTCTTCGGCCTGCCGGCGGCCGGCTTCGCGCTGTCGCCGGAGACGGCCTCGGTGCTGGCCATGGTGCTGAACCTGGGCGCCTACGCGGGCGAGATCGTGCGCGCCGGCATCGAGTCGACGCCACCGGGCCAGCTGGAGGCCGGCCACAGCCTGGCGCTGACGCGCTGGCAGGTCTTCAGCCGCATCGTGCTGCCGCCCGCGCTGCAGCGGGTCTGGCCGGCGCTGACCAGCCAGATCGTCATCGTGATGCTGGGCTCGGCCGTCTGCGGCCAGATCTCGACGCCCGAGCTGTCCTATGCGGCCAACCTGATCCACAGCCGCAACTTCCGCGCCTTCGAGGCCACGCTGGTGGCCACCGCGCTGTACCTGGCGCTGGCCATCGTGCTGCGCCAGACGCTGCTGTACGCCGGCCCGCGGCTGCTGCGTCGGCGCTGAGCCGCCGCGCCCTCCCACACCCTGAAGCGCCCTCCGCCCATGGTCGATTTCTCCCTCTGGGACATCCTGCGCAACCTGCTGCTGGCCGGCCGCTGGACCGTCGCCCTGTCGCTGATCGCCTTCGCGGGCGGCCTGCTGGTCGGTCTGGCGCTGCTGGTCGCGCGCACCGCCGGTGGCGCCGGCACACGGCGCGCGGTCGGTGCCTATGTCCAGCTGTTCCAGGGCACGCCGCTGCTGATGCAGCTGTTCCTGGCCTATTTCGGCCTGGCCGCGCTCGGCCTCGACGTCTCGCCGTGGACGGCGGCCGCGCTCGCGCTGACCTTCTACGCCTCGGCCTATCTGTGCGAGATCTGGCGCGGCTGCGTCGAGGCCATCCCGCGCGGCCAGTGGGAGGCCTCGGCCGCCCTCGGCCTGAGCCTGGGCGAGCAGCTGCGCCACGTCGTCGGCCCGCAGGCGCTGCGCATCGGCGTGGCGCCCACCGTCGGCTTCCTGGTGCAGCTGGTCAAGGGCACGGCGCTGGCCTCGGTGATCGGCTTCGTCGAGCTGACCAAGGCCGGCA
The DNA here is from genome assembly GCF_038066575.1 of Pseudaquabacterium rugosum. NCBI lineage: Bacteria > Pseudomonadati > Pseudomonadota > Betaproteobacteria > Burkholderiales > Sphaerotilaceae > Pseudaquabacterium > Pseudaquabacterium rugosum. Next base: position 25,767 of record NZ_JBBUTF010000034.1, read on the forward strand.
CCATGATCACCAACGCGACCTTCCAGCCCTTCCTCGTCTACGCCTGCGTGGCGTCGATGTACTTCCTGCTGTGCTTCCCGCTGTCGGTGGCCAGCCGTCAACTCGAACGGAGCCTGCGCCGTGGCCGCCCTGCACACTGACCTCCCCGCCACCGACACCACCACGGCCACCGCCCCCATCGTCACCCTGCAGGGCCTGCGCAAGCGTTACGGGCCGAACGAGGTGCTCAAGGGCGTGGACCTGCAGGTCGCCCGCGGCGAGGTGGTCGTCATCATCGGCAAGAGCGGCTCGGGCAAGAGCACCCTGCTGCGCTGCATCAACGGGCTGGAGAGCTTCCAGGACGGCGCGCTGCAGGTCGACGGCCAGGCCCTCAGGCACGGCGACGCCGCGGCCATGCGCGCGCTGCGCCAGCACGTGGGCATGATCTTCCAGAGCTTCAACCTGTTCCCGCACCTGAGCGTGGGCCGCAACGTGATGCTGGCGCCCGGCCTGGTCAAGGGCGAGCGCCCGGCCGAGGGCGAGGCCCGCGCCCGCGCGCTGCTGCAGCGCGTGGGCCTGGCCGACAAGTTCGACGCCTGGCCGGACCAGCTCTCGGGCGGTCAGCAGCAGCGCGTGGCCATCGCCCGCGCGCTGGCGATGACGCCGGCCGTGCTGCTGTGCGACGAGATCACCTCGGCGCTCGACCCGGAGCTGGTCGGCGAGGTGCTGAAGGTGGTGGAGTCGCTGGCCGACGAGGGCATGACGCTGATGATGGTCACCCACGAGATGGGCTTCGCGCGCAAGGTCGCCGACCGGGTGGTGTTCATGCACGCCGGGCGCATCCACGAGATGGGCCCGCCCGCGGCGATCTTCGGTGCGCCGCGCACGCCGGAGCTGCAGCAGTTCCTGGCCGCGCTGCACTGAGGCGCCGCCGGGCCGGGGCGCCGCGGCCCCGGCGCAGGCTCAGACCAGTCCGCAGTAGGCGCGGAACGGCGCCAGCACCGCATCACCGCGGAAGGGCTTGACGATCCAGCCCGAGACCCCGGCCGCCTTGCCGCGCTCGCGCAGCAGGCTGTTGTTCTCGGTCGTCAGCATGACGATGCGCACCTTCTGGTTGCCCAGCTCGGCGCGCACCTTCTCGGCCATCGTGATGCCGTCCATGTTGGGCATGTTGACGTCGCTGACGACCAGGCGGATGGCGGGGTCGCCCCGCAGCGCGGCCAGCCCCTCACGTCCGTCGTTGGCGGTGGCGACGTCGAAGCCGTTGCGGGTCAGGAAGCCGGCGACGACATCGCGGGCCACGGAGGAGTCGTCGACCACGAGGACATGGGCCATGGATCACCTTGCTGGGGATGAGGATGCGGACAGGGCACGGACGGGCGCACGGCGCGCCGACGGACCGGCCGGCCGCGTGCCCGCGGTCAGAACAGTTCGAGCACGCCGGTGTGGCAGGGCGGCACCGCCTCGGCGGCGAAGCGGGTGTAGCCCTCGGGCGACCACAGCAGGTTGAAGATCAGCCGCTGCACGATCAGCACCGGCGGCATGTGCGGACGCGCCGGATCGCACAGGTGCCAGCGCACGCACAACTGCGGATCCGAGGAGCCGAAGGAGATGTACTTCTGCTCGTGGTTGATGACGATGGGCACCTGCGTCTGCTCGCTGGCGAAGGCCTGCGGCGGGATGTAGTGGTTCTTGAACGCGCCCCAGATCAGGTTCGTCGTCTCGGCCAGCAGGTTGTTCAGCGCGCGGAAGCCCAGGTCGCCACCGCCGCCGGTGAAGCCGAAACCCTGGATCAGGCCCTGGCGCAGCGAGGCCTCCTCGGCCTGCAGCATCATGTAGCCGCGGCACCAGGTGCTCTCGATCGGGATCAGCGTGGAGACCTGGCCGTAGATGATGCGGTCATGCACCACGTGGGGCCGCTCGTGCGTGACGGCCGCGCCCGGGAACATCGCCTGCAGCGAGTCGAAGGTCAGGTTCAGCACGCCCTGCACCAGCTCGGGCGGGTAGCGCAGGCTGAACAGCTTGCCCTCGATGTGCTCGCGCAGCACGGCCGGCTCGTCGCCGGACCAGGGATGGCTGATCGCCTCGGCCTCGGCCGTGCTCAGGGGCCGGTCCGTGGTGCGGCGCAGGAAGATCGGCAGCTCGGGCCGCTGGCGGTGGATCGCGAGCGCGAGCGTCAGCTGGCCGGCATCGCCGGCGCCCGGCAGATCCTCGGCCAGCAGCACGCCGGCCAGATCCTTGTGCTGCCCCAGCAGCTCGCTGGCCTCGGCCGCGGTGCGGGGCAGCGGCACCAGCCCCAGCTGGTCACACAGGTCGAGCAGGGCCTGGTACTGCCGAGCGTCGTGCTCGAGCAGCAGCACCTTGGCCGCCAGGGCGGAGTTCGCGGTCATGACAGGTCGGAGGACGGATACCGGACGCGGCGGGCACCGGCGGTCGACGCCCCCGGTGGCATCCCCCGGTATCGACCGGCGCCGCGCCGACTGAAGCCCGGCCACGCCCCGGCGCCCCGCGGCGTGAACGATGGCGGCCGCCACGCGGGCGCCAGCTCAGCGGCGCCGCCCCCCCGCGGGCCGACCCGTTCGACCCGCTGGCCCCGGCGCTGGCCCCGGCGCTGACGCCGGCCCTCAGACCGCCCGCGGCCGCACCCGGGCCGCCGCCGCCTTGGCGGTGGCGCGGGCGGCATCGGTGTCCGCGGCCCGCGCCAGCACCACGCCCATGCGGCGCTTGACGAAGCTCTCGGGCTTGCCGAACAGCCGGATGTCGGTGCCCGGCAGGGCCAGGGCCTCGGCCACGCCGTCGAAGACGAGGCCGGTGGCCTCGACCCCGCCGTAGATCACGGCGCTGGCGCCCGGGGTCTTCAGCGTGGTGTCGACCGGCAGGCCGAGGATGGCGCGCGCATGCAGCTCGAACTCGCTCTGCCACTGGGTGCTCAGGGTGACCAGGCCGGTGTCGTGCGGGCGCGGGCTGACCTCGCTGAACCACACGTCGTCGCCCTTGACGAAGAGCTCGACGCCGTAGAGGCCGCAGCCGTCGGGCTGGCCGTCCAGGCCCTGGCCGAGGTCGTCGGTGACGGCCCGGGCGATGGCGCGGGCGCGTTCGAGGGCCAGCGGGCGCATGGCCTGCGGCTGCCAGCTCTCGACATAGTCGCCGCTGACCTGGACATGGCCGATCGGCTCGCAGAACTGGGTGGCGATGCGGCCGTCGGCGCCGCGGGCGCGCACCGTCAGCAGCGTGATCTCGTAGTCGAAGTCGATGAAGCCCTCGACGATCACCCGGCCGTGGCTGACGCGGCCGCCGGCCATCGCGTGGTCCCAGGCGGTCGGCACATCGGCGGGGCCGTCGATCTTGCTCTGGCCCTTGCCGCTGCTGCTCATCACCGGCTTGACGATGCAGGGGTAGCCGATGGCCGCGGCACCGTCGGTGCCGTCGATGGCGGCCTGCAGCTCGGCCAGCGAGTCACAGAAGCGGTAGGGGCTGGTGGGCAGGGCCAGCGTCTCGGCGGCCAGGCGGCGGATGCCTTCGCGGTCCATCGTGAGCCGCGCGGCGCGGGCGGTGGGCACCACGCGCACCACGCCCTCGGCTTCCAGCCGCTGCAGCTCGGCGGTGGCGATGGCCTCGATCTCGGGCACCACCAGCGCCGGGCGCTCGGTCTCGACCAGCGTGCGCAGCTGGGCCGCATCGCTCATCGTGATCGTGCGCGCGTGGTGGGCCACCTGCTGGCCGGGGGCGTTCTCGTAGCGGTCGACGGCGATCGTCTCCACGCCCAGGCGCTGCAGCGCGATCAGCACTTCCTTGCCCAGCTCGCCGCTGCCCAGCAGCATGACGCGGGTGGCATTCGGGGACAGCGGGGTACCAAGGGTCTTCATCGGGATCATCCGGCGGGGAGGTGGGCGGGGTCGCCATTGTCGACCGGACGCAGCGGCAGCCAGCGCAGCAGCATCGCGTAGAGCGCGGCCGGATCGACCGGCTTGGCCAGATGGTCGTTCATGCCGGCGGCCAGGCAGGCCTGGCGGTCCTCGCCGAAGGCATTGGCCGTCATCGCCAGGATGGGCAGGGCCGGGCCGAGCCGGCCGCGGATGCGGCGCGTGGCCTGCAGGCCGTCGAGCCCGGGCATCTGCATGTCCATCAGCACCACGTCGTAGGGCCGCTCGCAGGCCAGCTCGACCGCGCGCAGCCCGTCCTCGGCCGTCTCCACGTGCAGCGCGGCGCGGCCGAGCAGCTCGCGCGCGACGTCGCGGTTGATCAGGTGGTCCTCGGCCAGCAGCACACGCTGGCCGGCATGGTCCTGGCGCAGGCGCTGCAGCATCACGTCGAGGCTGCCGGCGGCCGGGCCGTCGAGCCGCAGCGGCGGCAGATGCGGGCGCAGCACACGCACCAGGGTGTCGTGCAGGGCCGACGGCGTCACGGGCTTGACCAGCACGGCGGCGGCCTGCACCTCGTGCGCGCGGTCGAACACCTCGGCCTCGTTGAAGGCCGTCACCAGGATGGCCGGCGGCATGCCCGCGCCGGTCAGCGCACGCAGCGCCTGCAGCGTGGCGATGCCGTCGGGCGGCGGCATGCGCCAGTCACACAGCACGACGTCGTGGACCCGGCCCGCGGCCAGCCCGGCCTGCACCGCCTGCAGCGCGGCGCTGCCGCCGCCCACGGCCTCGACCTGCAGGCCCAGCATCTGCAGCGCGTCGCGCAGCGCGGCCAGGGCCTCGGGCAGGTCATCGACCAGCAGCGCGCGCAGGCCCTGCAGCGGCACCGGCGCGGCGCGGTCGCCGGCCTGCTCGGCCGCCGTCAGCCAGGCGGTGAACCAGAAGCTCGCGCCCTCGCCCGGCCGGCTGTCGACCCCGGCCTCGCCCTCCATGCGCTGGGCCAGGTGGCGCACCAGGGCCAGGCCCAGACCGGTGCCGCCGTGGCGCCGGGTGGCGCTGCCGTCGCCCTGCTCGAAGGGCCGGAACAGCTGGGCCTGGACGTCGGGCGCGATGCCGGGGCCGGTGTCGCGCACCTCGAAACGCAGTTGCACCCGCTGGCGCTGCTGCTGCAGCAGCTCGCCCTTCAGGCGCACCCAGCCGCTGTCGGTGAACTTCACCGCATTGCCCAGCAGGTTGATCAGCATCTGCGACAGCCGCGTCACGTCGCCGGTGAGGTGCGTGGGCAGGTGGTCGGTGTCGAGCACCAGCTCCAGGCCCTTGGCCTGGGCCGCCGGCCGCACCAGCTCCAGCGCACGGCCGACCAGCGCGTCGAGCGCGAACTCGGCCGACTCCAGCTGCATCTTGCCGGCCTCGATCTTGGAGAGGTCGAGGATGTCGTTGATCACCTGCAGCAGATGGCGTGCGGCATCGTCGATCTTGCCCAGGCGGTCGCGCTGCACGGCGTCGGTGGTGTCGCGCGCCATCAGATGGGCCAGGCCGATGATGGCGTTCATCGGCGTGCGGATCTCGTGGCTCATGTTGGCCAGGAAGGCGCTCTTGGCCCGGTTGGCGCTGTCGGCCTGCTCGGCCCGGCGCACCAGCTCGACCGAGGCCTGGGCCAGCGCCGCGGTGCGCTCGCGCACCTGGGCCTCCAGCACGGTGCGGTGCTGCTGCAGCTCGCGCTGGGCCTGCTTGAGCGGGCCGATGTCGAAGACGGTGGCGATGAAGTGCGGCACGCCCTCGATGTCGACCCGCACGCTGGAGAACGAGACCTCCAGCGCGCGGCCGTCCTGGTGGCGCATGCGGGTCTGCAGGCCGTGCACGCCGCCTTCGCGGCGCACCAGCTGGCGCATCATCGCCAGCGCCTCGGTGTCCAGCCACAGGTGGTCGCCGGCGCTGCGCCCCAGCAGCGCGTCGCGCGGCCAGCCCAGCAGTTGCTCGAAGGCCGGATTGACGTCGAGGATCTCGCCGCTGCCGCGCCGGCCCAGCACCATCGGCGCCGGGCTGCCCTCGAACAGCGCGCGCAGGCGCTGCAGGGCCTCGGCGCTGCGCCGCTGGGCCAGCTGCAGCGCGCTGACGTCGACCGCCGACAGGATGACGCCGCCGATGGCGCCCGCGCCATCCCGCCAGGGCACGCAGTCCCAGCTGATCCAGCGCGGCTGGCCGTCGGGCTGCAGCACCCGCTCGGCCTCGTGGTGCGAGGACTCGCCGGCCAGCGCGCGGCGGTGGGCCTCGCGCCAGTGCGCGGGCAAGGGGCCCATCACCTCGTGCAGCGTCAGCCCGGGCAGGCCCTGATCGCGCCAGCCCATGCGCCGCATCTCCTGCAGCCAGTGCGCGCTGCAGGCGAGAAAGCGCATGCCGGTGTCGAACAGCGCGATGGCCAGCGGCGCATGTTCGACGAAGGCCTCCAGCTGCTCGCGGGTGCGCCGCAGCGTGGCCTCGGCGGCCTTGCGCTCGGTGATGTCACGGTGCAGGGTGAGCACGCCCAGCAGCGCGCCGTCCGGCAGCAGGATGCGCACGCCCTGGGCCTCGCTGACGAACTCGCTGCCGTCGGGCCGGCGGCAGTCGAGCGTCAGGCGCGAGCTGCGCGCGCCCGAGCGCAGGCGCTCGAAGTGCTCCCGCGCGGCGCCGGCATGGACCTGGGCCCGGGCATACAGCGGCTCGGTGCCGCGGCCGACGATGTCGCGGGCCTGGACGCCGAACAGGCGGCAGAAGGCAGGGTTGACCAGGCGCACGATGCGCCGGTCGTCGACCAGGATCAGCGCCTCGTCCAGGCCGTCGAAGATGGCTTGCAGCGTGGCCTCGCGCTCGCGCAGCGTGGCCAGCGTGCGGCGCAGGCGATGGCGGGCCTGGTCGATCTCGCGCAGACCGCCGCCATCGGCGGTGGGGCCGGTGGCGGTGGCCGCGGGCCGGCCGGGACCGGCGGCGGACCCGTCTGCGGCTCCGCCCTCGTCCCCGCCCTCGTCCCCGCCCTCGGCCGCCAGCCCCTGCATCGCCCGCGACAGCCGGCGCGAGGCCAGCCGCCCGCCGAGCACACCGCCGGCCGTGGCCAGCAGCAGCGCCAGCAGGCCCGGCACCGCGGTGCGCCACACCGGCTCCATCCAGGCCCCGCGCGAGACCTGCAGCGACAGGCTCCAGCCCCCCAGCCCCTGGCGCTGCACCGTCTGCAGCGCGGCCTCGGTGCCCCCTTCGGTCCCGACGTCGGTCCCCACTTCGACCGCCGGCCGCGCCGCCGCGGCCTCGGCGGCGGCCTCGCCGCTCCACTGCGCCAGCAGCCGGCCGTGGCGATCGGCCAGGCGGCTGGTCCAGCCAGCCGGCAGGTGCCAGCCGGCCAGGGTGCGCTGCAGCTCGCCCAGCGGCAGCGCACTCGACAACACGCCGAGCACACGCCCGTCGGCCTGGCGCACCGGCACGGCCAGCACCACGGCCGGCCCCAGCGGCAGCGGCAGGTCGTGGCGGTCGCCGATCACCACCGCGCCATCGCGCAGCGCGCGCATCTCGGGCGCATCGGGCGACAGCACGCGGCCGCGCGGCAGCGGCACGCCCAGCGCCAGCGCGGTGTTGAAGCGCACCTGGCCATCGGGCGTGACCAGCATCACGTCGGCATGCTGGACCTCGCGGAAGGCCAGCGCCAGCCGGTAGAGCGGCGTCGGATCGCCCTGGGTCGCCTCGCGCGCCTGGGGGCTGAGGGCGATCTGTTCGAGCCCCGAGACCCGGTGCGCGATCTGGTGCGACAGCGCGGCGGCCTCGCGTTCGGCCAGGGCCTGCAGATCGGCCCGCAGCTCGCGCCGGGCCTCCGACAGGTTCCACAGCGCCATCGCGCCGACGACGACCAGTGCCGGCACCAGGCCCCAGACGATCTGACCGGCCAGATAGCGGCGCAGCGACAGGCTGTGGCCCCCCGCCGCCACGGGCGGGGCGGCCGGGAGGTCGGCGGTCGGGACACGGCCCTGCGGTTCAGGAGCAGCCGGAGACACGGCAGGGTCGGTGTGGGAGACGCAAGGGACAACGGACGGTGGCCGCCCGCCGCGACGGACGGGCCTGCGCCCGATCCTCGCACAGCCGGCGCCCGGCCCGCACGGCCCCTGGCCCCGGATCTGCCCTGATGGATGCACGGGCGGACGGGCCGGGCCACCGGCCGGGCCGGGCCCTGGCGCACCCGCCGGCTCCGGGCGCGGATTGACCTGACTCAAGGCCTCCCCGGGGGCGACGGCGCGAAGATCGATCCACCCACCCGCCGTGTCATCTGCCGGTCATCATGAGCGCCTCCCATCCCCGACATCCGCCGACCTCCTCCCCTGCGGACCACGCGCCGGCGAGCGACCCGCGCGCCCCGGCCGCCACCGGCCGCACCGATCCGGCCCGCCGCCGCGGGCCGCGCCGCACCCGCGACGGCGACATCGCCCCGGTCGACGACGCCCGCGCCCTGCAGGCCGACCAGGTCGACCGCGCCGTCATCCGCCAGCAGACCGTGCAGCAGATGGTGCTGGCCGACGCCCTGGCCTCGCACCCGGGCACCGGCGGGCCGGTGCGCGACCTGCTGCAGTCGGTCGGCAGCCTGGTCGATGGCGCCGCCCCCGACGACGTGCGGGCGCTGCGCCGGCTGCTGTTCGCGCCCACGTCCAACAAGCCCCCGCGCCGCGAGTCCGATCTGGCCCTGTCGGCCGGCTGGCGCGAGGGCGCCTATCCGTACCAGAACCTGCTGAGCCGCCGCAGCTACGAGGCGCAGAAGTACCGGCTGCAGGTCGAGCTGCTGAAGCTGCAGGCCTGGGTCAAGGAGACCGGCGCCCGGGTGGTGATCCTGTTCGAGGGCCGCGACGCGGCCGGCAAGGGCGGCACCATCAAGCGCTTCATGGAGCACCTGAACCCGCGCGGCGCGCGCGTGGTGGCCCTGGAAAAGCCCAGCGAGGTCGAACGCGGCCAGTGGTACTTCCAGCGCTACATCCAGCACCTGCCCACGCGCGGCGAGATCGTGCTGTTCGACCGCAGCTGGTACAACCGCGCCGGCGTCGAGCGGGTGATGGGCTTCTGCTCCGAGCGCGAGTACGACGAGTTCCTGCGCCAGGCGCCCGAGTTCGAGCGTCAGCTGGTGCGCTCGGGCATCCACCTGTTCAAGTTCTGGTTCTCGGTCAGCCGCGACGAGCAGCGCCGCCGCTTCAAGGAGCGCAAGCTGCACCCGCTCAAGCAGTGGAAGCTGTCGCCCATCGACATGGCCAGCCTCGACAAGTGGGACGACTACACCCGCGCCAAGGAAGCGATGTTCCTGCACACCGACACCTCGGACGCGCCGTGGACGGTGATCAAGAGCGATTGCAAGAAGCGCGCGCGCCTGAACGCCATGCGCTGGGCGCTGCACCGGCTGCCGTATGCCGGGCGGGACATGGCGGTGCTCGGCCCGGTCGATCCGCTGATCGTCGGCCGGCCGGCGCTGGTCTCGGCCCAGGACGAGGACAGCCTGGCCGCCCCGGCCGCCGGCTGACGCCGGGCCCGCCGCCGCGGGCGCGGTCCATTTCACGGGACGGCCCCGTCGGCGCGCGGGGCGCTGGCTAGAATGCGCCCCATTGTTCCGAGGAGCGTTGCAAGGCGCCGCAGGCCACGAGCCGCGGCCCCCAGGCTCGGGACACTCGACATGCAACGGCGCTCACCCGCAGTCCTCGGTCCAGGCCAGTGTGGGTGGGAGCGCCCGTCGCGTGATCACGCGGCTTCAGTTTCCGCGCCTCCGGCCGAAGCCCTGCGGGCCTCCCCTCGCCCTGCTTCCCGGAGAAACGCTGATGAACGCCCCGCTGAACACCGCCGCCCTGCACGCGCAGGCCCCGTACGCCATTGCCGACCTGTCGCTGGCCGACTGGGGCCGCAAGGAACTCAACATCGCCGAGACCGAGATGCCGGCGCTGATGGCCATCCGCCAGGAATACGCCGCCAGCCAGCCCCTGAAGGGCGCCCGCATCACCGGCTCGCTGCACATGACGATCCAGACCGGCGTGCTGGTCGAGACGCTGCAGGCCCTCGGCGCCGAGGTGCGCTGGGCCTCGTGCAACATCTTCTCGACCCAGGACCACGCGGCCGCCGCGCTGGTGGCCAAGGGCACGCCCGTCTTCGCCTACAAGGGCGAGACGCTGAAGGACTACTGGGACTACACCCACCGCATCTTCGAGTTCGGCGCCGCCGGCACCGAGGGTGAAGGCCCGAACATGATCCTGGACGACGGCGGCGATGCCACGCTGCTGATGCACCTGGGCAAGAAGGCCGAGAAGGACGCCAGCCTGATCGCCAACCCGGGCAGCGACGAGGAGCGCGAGCTGTTCGCCTCGATCAAGGCCAAGCTGGCCGTCGACCCGACCTGGTACAGCCGCAAGAGCGCGCAGATCCTGGGCGTGACCGAGGAGACCACCACCGGCGTGCACCGCCTGAACGAGATGTCGGCCAAGGGCCAGCTGATGTTCCGCGCGATCAACGTCAACGACTCGGTCACCAAGTCGAAGTTCGACAACCTCTACGGCTGCCGCGAGTCGCTGGTCGACGGCATCAAGCGCGCCACCGACGTGATGATCGCCGGCAAGATCGCCGTGGTCTGCGGCTACGGCGACGTGGGCAAGGGCTCGGCGCAGGCGCTGCGCGCGCTGTCGGCCCAGGTCTGGGTGACCGAGATCGACCCGATCAACGCGCTGCAGGCCGCGATGGAAGGCTACCGCGTGGTGACGATGGAGTGGGCCGCCTCGCAGGCCGACATCTTCGTGACGACCACCGGCAACCGCGACGTGATCACGTACGAGCACATGGCGGCGATGAAGAACAACGCCATCGTCTGCAACATCGGCCACTTCGACAACGAGATCCAGGTCGCCAAGCTGGAAGAGAAGTGCCAGTGGGAGGAGATCAAGCCGCAGGTCGATCACGTGATCTTCCCGAGCGTGGATGGCAAGCCGGGCAAGCGCATCATCCTGCTGGCCAAGGGCCGTCTGGTGAACCTGGGCTGCGGCACCGGCCACCCGAGCTACGTGATGTCGTCGAGCTTCGCCAACCAGACGCTGGCCCAGATCGAGCTGTACGCGCACAAGGACGCCTACGACATCGGCAAGGTCTACGTGCTGCCCAAGCACCTGGACGAGAAGGTGGCCCGCCTGCAGCTGACCACGCTGAACGCCCAGCTGACCACGCTGACCGACGAGCAGGCCGCCTACATCGGCGTGCCGGTGGCCGGCCCGTACAAGCCTGATTCGTACCGTTACTGAGCGCCGCGTCCCGATGAGCCGAGCGCCCATTCCCCTTTCGATCGAGTTCTTTCCGCCCAACACCCCGGTGGGGGCGGACAAGCTCAAGACGGTGGTGCAGGACCTGTCGGTGCTGCAGCCGGAGTTCTTCAGCGTCACCTACGGCGCCGGCGGCTCCACGCGCGAGAAGACGCTGACCACGGTGCGCGACATCGCCGCACTCGGTCACGACGCCGCGCCGCACCTGAGCTGCGTGGGCTCCACGCGCGAGAACATCGCCGACATCCTGGAGACCTACCGCGCCCAGGGCATCCGCCGCATCGTCGCGCTGCGCGGTGACCTGCCCAGCGGCACCTACGTCGCCGGCGAGTTCCGCTATGCCAGCGAGCTGGTCAGCTTCATCCGCGAGACGCAGGGCTCCGACTGGCACATCGAGGTGGCCGCCTACCCGGAATACCACCCCGAGCAGCGCTACGCGAAGAAGGATCTGCAGCACTTCGCCCACAAGATGAAGTGCGGCGCCGACAGCGCCATCACGCAGTTCTTCTTCAACCCGGACGCCTACTTCCACTTCGTCGAGGAAGCCCGCAAGCTGGGCGTGGAGGCGCCGATCGTGCCGGGCATCATGCCGATCCACAGCTTCTCGCGCATCGTGCAGTTCGCGGCGCGCGACGGCATCGAGATCCCGCGCTGGGTGCAGATGAAGATGGAAGGCTATCTGGACGACGCGGCCAGCGTGCGCGCCTTCGGCATCGAGGTCGTGGCCCGGCTGTGCGAGCGTCTGGTGGCCGGCGGCGCCCCCGCCATCCACTTCTACGCGCTGAACCAGTCCGGCCTGACGCTGGAGATCTGCCGCCAGCTGCGCTGGCTGGCCTGAGGCCCCGGGGGCGCCCACACGCCCCCCGCCCGGTCCCGCCCCCCGGGACCGACCCGGCGTCGCGGAGCACCGGCGGCGGGCTAGGATGGCGGACTTCACCCGTCCGCTGTCCGCCCCGCCGCCGATGTCCTCCGCCGCCGCCTCCGCGACCGCCCCGGTCGCCACCCCGAACGCCAACCTCTACGTCGCGCTGCGCGCGGCCTTCCCGCAACGGGGCTCGGCCACCGCGATCGAGCTGTGCGACGGCCCGCACGCGGGCGACCGCTACAGCTGGGACGACCTGGAGCGCGGCAGCGCCAAGCTGGCCAACCTGCTGGCGCGGCTGGAGCTGCCGCCGGCCAGCCGCATCGCGGTGCAGGTCGACAAGAGCGTCGAGGCGCTGATGCTCTACCTGGCCGTGCTGCGCGCCGGCCACGTCTACCTGCCGCTGAACAACGGCTACCAGGAAGCCGAGATCGCCTACTTCATCGGCAATGCCGAGCCGGCGGTGGCGGTCTGCACGCCCCAGGCCTTCCCCTGGTTCAGCCGCATCGCCTTCCAGGGCGGCACCCGCCACGTGTTCACCCTCGGCGAGCAGCGCGACGGCACGCTGCTGGACCGCGCCGCCCACTGCGACGACGTGCAGCAGCCGGTGCACCGCGCGCCCGACGACCTGGCCGCCATCCTCTACACCAGCGGCACCACCGGACGCAGCAAGGGCGCGATGCTCACCCACGGCAACCTGCTGAGCAATGCGCGGGTGCTCAAGGACTTCTGGGACTGGCGCGCGCCCGATCCGCTCAGCGGCGAGGGCGGCGACGTGCTGATCCACGCGCTGCCGATCTTCCACGTCCACGGCCTGTTCGTCGCCAGCCACGGCGCGCTGCTCAACGGCTCGCGCATGCTGTGGTTCTCGAAGTTCGACCCGCGCGCCGTGGTCGCCCGCCTGCCCGAGGCCACCGTCTTCATGGGCGTGCCCACGCTGTACGTGCGCCTGCTGGGCGAACCGGGGCTCACCGCGGCGGCGGCCGCGGGCATGCGGCTGTTCATCAGCGGCTCGGCGCCGCTGCTGGTCGAGACCTTCGATGCCTGGACCGCGCGCACCGGCCACGTCATCCTGGAGCGCTACGGCATGAGCGAGACGGTGATGCTGACCTCCAACCCCTGCCGCGCGGCCGACGGCGAGCGCCGCCGCGGCACCGTCGGTGCGGCCCTGCCCGGCGTCGGCCTGCGGGTGGTGCACGACGACGGCCGCGCCTGCGCCGACGGCGAGATCGGCCACATCCAGGTGCGCGGCCCGAACGTCTTCGCCGGCTACTGGCGCATGCCCGAGAAGACGGCCGAGGAGTTCGCCGTCGACGCCGACGGCACGCGCTGGTTCCGCACCGGCGACGTCGGCCAGCGCGCGGCCGACGGCGGGATCACCATCGTCGGCCGCAGCAAGGACCTGATCATCAGCGGCGGCTACAACGTCTACCCGGCCGAGATCGAGGGCTGGATCAACGAGATGCCCGGCGTGGCCGAGAGCGCGGTCGTCGGCGTGCCGCACCCGGACTTCGGCGAGGGCGTGATCGCCATCGTCGTGCCGCGGGCCGGGGCCGATCTGGAGGGCTCGGCCATCATCGCCGGGCTCAAGGGCCGCATCGCGGGCTTCAAGGTGCCCAAGCAGGTCTTCATCGAGCGCGAGCTGCCCCGCAACGCGATGGGCAAGGTGCAGAAGAACCTGCTGCGCGAGATCCACCGCGGGCTGTTCGGCTGAGGGCGCCGGCCGCCCGCCCGCCCGCCCGCCCGCCCCCGCCGCCGAAGCATGAGCGATCCGCAACCGGCGCCCGCCGCACCTCCCCCGCCCGCACCGCCCCCGCCCGCACGGCCGGCGCTGCGCGCCATCGCCTGCCCGCGCTGCGGCGGCGACTTCCGCTGCGGGGCCGCCGGCCCCGGCCCCTGCGCCTGCTCGGGCCTGACGCTGACGCCGGCACTGCAGGCCGCGCTGCGTGCCCGTTGGGACGACTGCCTGTGCCTGGCCTGCCTGCGCACGCTGGCCGACGGTGCGCCGCTGGAGCCGGCCACGGCCACGGCCACGGCGCCCGCCACGCCACCGCCTCGCGGCTGAGCCGCCGTCGGTCACGCCCACGCGCGTCCGGGTGGTGGCGCGCCGTCACATCCGCGGCGCACACTCGCACCCCGTGGTGAGCGGGCACCCACGGCAGGCACGGGGCTTGCCAGTCCCGGCCCACCGCCCTCCTGACGTCCGTCGACACCCGAACCGATGAGCCTGATCACCGTCCCCAGCACCCCCTACGCCGGCCAGCGGCCCGGCACCTCCGGCCTGCGCAAGAAGGTTCCGGTCTTCCAGCAGCCCGGCTACCTGGAGAACTTCGTCCAGGCCCTGTTCGACGGCCTCGACGGCGCGCAGGGCACGACGCTGGTGCTCGGCGGCGACGGCCGCTTCCACAACCGCGTGGCGGTGCAGACGATCCTGAAGATGGCCGCGGCCCACGGCTTCGGCCGCGTGCTGGTGGGCGCCGGCGGCATCCTGTCGACGCCGGCGGCCAGCGCCGTCATCCGCCAGCACGGCGCCTACGGCGGCCTCATCCTGTCGGCCAGCCACAACCCGGGCGGCCCGGACGGCGACTTCGGCATCAAGTTCAACACCGCCAACGGCGGCCCGGCGCCCGAGAAGATCACCGAGGGCATCTACGCGCGCAGCCAGACCATCACCGCCTACCGCACGAGTGACGCGGCCGACGTCGACATCGACACCCTCGGCACGCGCGAGCTCGACGGCCTGACCGTGACCGTCATCGACCCGGTGGCCGACTACGCCGCGCTGATGCGCGAGACCTTCGACTTCCCGGCCATCCGCGCGCTGTTCACCGGCGGCTTCCGCCTGCGCATGGACGCGATGTGCGCGGTCGGCGGCCCCTACGCCCGGGCCATCCTGGAAGGCGAGCTGGGCGCGCCGGCGGGCACCGTCGTCAACGCCGTGCCGCTGGAGGACTTCGGCGGCCTGCATCCGGACCCGAACCCGGTCAACGCCGAGGACCTGATCGCCCACATGAACGGCGCCGACGCGCCCGACATGGGGGCGGCCACCGACGGCGACGCCGACCGCAACATGATCGTCGGCCGCGGCGCCGACGGCCGCGCCTTCGCCGTCGCGCCGTCCGACAGCCTGGCCCTGCTGGCCGCCCACGCCACCCGCGTGCCGGCCTACCGCCGCGGCCTGGCCGGCATCGCGCGCTCGATGCCCACGTCCTGCGCGGCCGACCGCGTGGCGCAGGCCCTCGGCATCCCCTGCCACGAGACGCCGACCGGCTGGAAGTTCTTCGGCAACCTGCTGGACGCCGGCCAGGCCACGCTGTGCGGCGAGGAGAGCTACGGCACCGGCTCCGACCACGTGCGCGAGAAGGACGGCCTGTGGGCCGTGCTGTTCTGGCTCAACGTGGTGGCGGCCACCGGCCAGGGTGTCGAGGCCCTGGTGCGCGCGCACTGGGCGCGCTACGGCCGCAACATCTACTCGCGCCACGACTACGAGGCCATCGCCACCGACGGCGCCCAGGCGCTGATCGCCCGGCTGCGCGGGCAGCTGGCCGCCCTGCCCGGCCAGACGCTGGGCGGACGCACCGTGGCCGCGGCCGACGACTTCGCCTACACCGATCCGGTCGACGGCTCGGTCAGCCGCCAGCAGGGCATCCGCGTGCTGTTCAGCGACGGCGCGCGCATCGTCTACCGGCTGTCGGGCACCGGCACCGAGGGCGCGACGCTGCGCGTCTACCTGGAGGCGGTCGAGAACGATCCGACGCGCCAGGGCGTCGAGACCCAGGCCGCGCTGGCCGCGCTGATCGAGGTCGCGCGCCGCCTGGCCGACATCGCCGGCCTCACGGGACGGACCGAGCCCTCGGTGGTGACCTGAGGTCGCCGCGGCGCGGGGCCTGCCCCGCGCTGGCCAGGGCGCGCAGATAAGGCCAGGGGTACACGCCCTGGCCATGGCCGTCGTTGAACACCATCAGCACACCCTGGCGGCCGACCAGCTGCAGCGCCAGCAGGCGCACGCCGGGCTCGACCGCCGGGCCCCAGCCCAGGCGCCGCATCTGGTCACAGGCGGCGCAGGTGCAGGCCGCGCGCAGCGTGGCATGCGAGATCTGCATCTGATCGCCGGCCTGCCAGCGGATGGTCAGGCGTGCTCGGTCCAGGTGGTTGGTCACGGATTGCGGACTCATGGGAACCCTCGGCAACGACGTCGACGACCGTCAAAGCACGCACAGTGCCAGGGTATGGGCCCCGGACGCCGGCTCCTCGGGCCGACCGGCATGGTGCATCGCGCGCGGCGTCGGTGCTCCAGCCTGCCCTTGATACGGGCATCGGCCGCCGCGGGCGCGCAGCACAGGCCCGTGGTGGCCGCGGATGCGGAACCCTGCACGCCCGGCGATGATCGATGCCCGACCGCCCACACCTGCAGGAGCCGAGATGCCCTCGTCCACCGATCCGCGTCACCGCCTGACCGCCGCCGACTTCGACCCTGAGGTCCTCAAGCTGTTCGACCTCTACGTGCACGGCCTGATCGACCGCCGCGGCTTCCTCGACCGGGCCGCGCGCCATGCCGCGCTGGCCGGCACCACGGCCGTCGGCCTGCTGGCCGCCCTCAGCCCCGACTTCGCGCACGCCCAGCAGGTGCGCCCTGACGACGCGCGGCTGCAGACCGCCTGGGCGAGCTTCGCGTCGCCGCAGGGCAACGGCACGGTGCGCGCCTACACCGTCCGGCCAGCGGCCGCCCGCGGCCCGCTGCCGGCCGTGCTGGTGGTGCACGAGAACCGCGGCCTGAACCCGCACATCGAGGACGTCGCCCGCCGCCTGGCGCTGGAGGGCTACCTGGCCATCGCGCCCGACGCGCTGCACACGCTCGGCGGCTATCCGGGCGACGAGGACAAGGCCCGCGCCGCCTTCGGTACGCTGGACCTGAAGAAGACGGCCGAGGACTTCGTCGCCGCCGCGCAGTGGGCGCTCACGGCGCCGGGCAGCAACGGCCGGCTGGGCGCCGTGGGCTTCTGCTACGGCGGCGGCATCGTCAACCTGGTGGCCACGCGGGTGCCCGAGCTGCGCGCCGGCGCGCCGTACTACGGCCTGGGCGCCCCGGCGGCCGACGTGCCGCGCATCCGCGCCGAGCTGCAGATCGTCTACGCCGAGAACGACGAACGCATCAACGCCGGCTGGCCGGCCTACCAGGCCGCGCTGCAGGCCGCCGGCACGCGCCACGAGGCCCAGGTCTACCCCGGCACCCAGCACGGCTTCCACAACGACACCACGCCGCGCTACGACGCGACCCAGGCAGCGATCGCCTGGGGCCGCACGCTGGCGCTGTTCCGCCGCACGCTGCAGGGCTGAGGCGCCACAGGCGCCCTCCGCCGCGACGCCCGCCGGCAGCCGCCTCGACGCGCGCGGTCGGGCGGCGCCACGGCCAGCCGCTCAGGAACTGGACGTGTGCAGCGGCGAGCGGGCAGAAGCGACGGCCTCGGCCACCCGTCGGACCCGCTCGGCCTCGCTGGTCGAGTCCACCTGCACCATCTGCGCGGCCTGGGCCGACAGATCGCCCCCGGCAGCGGCCCCGGCCGGCATCGCCGGCCCGGCCACCGGCACCGGCTGCGCGCCCGGCACCAGCGCGCGGGCCGTCGACAGCGGGCGGAAGCTGTGCGGATCCGCCACATGCCAGTAGCGGGCGTAGACGTGCAGCGGCCAGGGCGCGCGGCCGGCGATGGCCTCCAGCAGCGCGCCCGGCGCCACCGTCGGCAGCACCGTCTCCAGCGAGCGCACCTGCTGGTCGGGCTGGCGGCGCATGATGTGCTGCGGCTGGATCTGGCCTGGATGGCTCAGGCCCGCGGCCTGCACCAGCTCGCGCAGCGCCTCCAGCGTGTGCTGGTGGAAGCGGGCCACCCGCTCGGTCTTGTCGGGCACCACCAGCGCCTGCTGGCGCGCCGCGTCCTGCGTGGCGACGCCGACCGGGCAGGCCCCGGTGTGGCAGTGCTGGGCCTGGATGCAGCCGAGGGCGAACATGAAGCCGCGCGCCGAGTTGCACCAGTCGGCGCCGAGGGCCATCGCCCGCGCGATGTCGAAGGCGCTGACGATCTTGCCCGAGCAGCCGATGCGCACCTGGTCGCGCAGGTTCAGGCCCACCAGCGTGTTGTGCACCAGGCGCAGCCCCTCCTGCAGCGGCGCGCCGACATGGTCGGTGAACTCCAGCGGCGCCGCGCCGGTGCCGCCCTCGGCACCGTCGACGACGATGAAGTCGGGCGTCAGCCCGGTCGCCAGCATGGCCTGGGCGATGGCGAACCATTCCCAGGGATGGCCGACGCACAGCTTGAAGCCCACCGGCTTGCCGCCCGACAGCCGGCGCAGCTCGGCCAGGAAGCGCAGCAGGCCGACCGGTGAATCGAAGGCGCTGTGCGCGGCCGGCGAGACGCAGTCCACGCCCTGCGGCACGCCACGCGCCGCCGCGATCTCGGCCGTCACCTTCGGCCCGGGCAGCACGCCACCGTGGCCGGGCTTGGCCCCCTGGCTGAGCTTGACCTCGATCAGCCGCACCTGCGGATCGGCCGCCTGCGCGGCGAAGCGCTCGGGATCGAAGCGGCCGTCGGCATCGCGGCAGCCGAAGTAGCCCGAGCCGATCTCCCACACCAGATCGCCGCCGTGCGCCCGATGGTGCGCGCTGATCGAGCCCTCGCCGGTGTCGTGCATGAAGCCGCCGCGCCGCGCACCGCCGTTGAGCGCGCGGATGGCGTTGGCACTCAGCGCGCCGAAGCTCATCGCCGAGATGTTGAACAGGCTGGCCGCGTACGGCTGGTGCACGCCCGGCTTGCCCTGGCCGATGGTGACGCGGAAGTCGTGGCCATCGAGCCGCGTCGGCTGCATCGAGTGGTTGATCCACTCGTAGCCGGCCGCGCCCACGTCGAGCTGGGTGCCGAAGGGCCGCTTGTCGCTCTCGCCCTTGGCCCGCTGGTAGACCAGGCTGCGCTGCTGGCGCGAGAACGGCACCGCGTCGCGGTCACTGTCGATGAAGTACTGGCGGATCTCGGGCCGGATCCACTCCAGCACGAAGCGCAGGTGACCGAGCACCGGGTAGTTGCGCAGGATGGCGTGGCGGGTCTGGCGCAGGTCATGCAGGCCGACGTACAGGCCCAGCACCCCGGGCAGCGTCAGCCAGGGGCCGATCGCCGCCCCCTGCCACATCGCGGCCGCGCCGCCGATGGCGGCCAGCGCGCACAGCGCCAGCGTCAGCAGGCGCACGGGAAAGACGCGGTCGAGCGCGATCAGCCAGGCGGGCATGGCGGGGCTCCTTCGGCGGTCCGGTGCGGGACTTCCGATTGAGCACCTTCGAACTGCGTCGGGTAGCTCTGATTAACCCACCGAAAAGCGCACTATTGCACGCATCGAGACGTCACCAGAAGCCAACCGACCTCGACCAATCAGGTTACTTTTTAGGCGTTTGTGAACCCGCCGCCGGTGGCCGACCCTGCCCAGAATTCCCTGAACTCGAACCCGTGGTCCCCCCTGAATTTCCGGAACCAGACTGCACGCCGCCAGATGGCCTGCCTAGAACTCCGCCGAGCCCTCCCAAATTTCTGGTCTCGAAGTTACCGCCACCAATAACTTTACGTTCAACAGCCACGAAATATCCCCCAAAAAAATTAAATAAATGCCATGCCGAGAAATAAAAACAGAACCGAAAACAAACCAAGCAAAAACAGGTTCAGCTGAAAATTTGAAATCAACCTGAGATGCGCCTGGCGGTGTCAACCTTGAAGTGCAACACCTTGAGTTTGCCGTTGCCCCCGTTTGAGCAACTCCGCCTCGACGATTTCCATATAGACCTCGCGCGGGGTCCGGAAGTCGAGGATCTTGCGC
>NZ_JBBUTF010000035.1:0-44896 GCF_038066575.1 Pseudaquabacterium rugosum
TGCCGGGCGATCTCCGCCGGCTTCACGTCCTGGCTGCGCAGCAGGCTGATCTGCGTGCGCTCCTCGATGCTCAGGCTTGAATATGCTTGGCCCATCGCCTCAGGTCTTTGATTCAGTTCAGGTGTTGCACTTCAGTTTAGAGTGCGCCAGGGCTTGATGCGCGGGCTGATCATGAGGGGCGATGTTGCCGCAGGTCGGCGCGGGGTGCGGGCGTCAGGCGCGGGGTTTCAAGAAGCGCCCATCAGGCGCGGGGTTTCAAGAAGTGCCCCAATGGAGGTGGCCAGCATCACGGGACATAAGACCCTTCAAATGCTGAAGCGATATACCCACCGCAATGCCCGCGATCTGGCTCTCAAACTCAATTAGAAGTGCGCGAGAGTTTACGGTGCTTTCGGGGTTATTGGAAAGATGGCGTCTTCGATGCTTTTTAGAAATTTTGATAGACTCTGCGATCGGCCTCGTGATGTTAGATAGAACTCATCCATATCTATTGAGTTTATGGTTCTCCTTATGTGGGGGATCTTCTTTCGATAGCGGCGACCCTCTAGTTTGTAAATTGTGTCCAGGGTTTCTGCTGGGTGATCCCAGCTGCTGCCATTCTTGTTGGCAAGATCGAACCCGGCAGCAGTAATGCGTGGCAACGTTAGATTTGGATGAATGCGCTGAAAATGTGTTAACTCATCAAGAAACCAAGATTCGACTTCCATGATTGCCAGGTGCATGTCAATTGGAAGGGGGTGCGTTGGCATGCCGAACATTTGCATTTGTTCGATTTTCTGTGTATTGCCTCGGGCTTCTGGGTAAACATCCCGCAATCCAATAATCTTTGAATACCCCGCGCGCACGAGATCAGCATACCGGTCACGGATCTGAGTCTTTACTTGACCATCACATGCGCAGTTTGCTACCAGAGCAAAGGCTGGCGCTGGATCAGTGCCGCGCATTTCGATAAATTGAAGCGACCCTTTATGTTGCTTCAAGACCTTAACTGATATACCATTCTTCCCGCAGATCGCATCCAGCAAACTAACTGTGAGCTCTAGTTCGGTGTGCCCCTCAACAAATATTGCGAGCTTCGTCATCTTAGTGGAAACCGCCAGAGGTGAAAAAATCGAAATTACTGAGTCCCGTAAATCGGAAGCTCTCGAATTCGTTGGGTGAGTTTCTGGAGGTGTAGCCCTTGACCTCGGGGCCATTTCGTTGGAGGACGATCCAATGATCGAGGGAAACTGAGTTCATGACGAAACGATCATTGCTCGTCATTATTATTTGGCAGGCCCCGCTGGCAGCCTTTTGCATGGCAATTTCTACTGCTGCGCACGCCCGCTCGTAGTCTAAGCCTTCACCCAGGTCGTCAATTAGGATCAGGCCCTTTCTCCCTGAGAAAGTGCTCCAATTCAGCTTGATGGTAAGCGCAAGCGCTCGGAACATGCCCTGCGATAGGAAAATTTGAGGAATTCGGGGGCTCAAATCTCGTTCAACCACAACCAATGACAACAGTGGCGCACCATGGGGGGCCATGGCAATTCCAGGATCCAACGGTTCTACTGCAACCTCTCGGAGTGCGTAACCCAATTTCCCCATGTCTTCAATGATTGCCCGATCAAAGGCGTCACCAAAGTGCTTGTACCCAGCTATGTACGTGCCGACAGCATCATCTGGATCTTCCTTATTTGAGCTTGCTTGAAGCTCTTCGATCACTGATGTTTGCTGTGCTGCTACGTGTAATCTGGACCTTCCGAAATCACTTCCAAAAATGTATGTTGCGGAAGACGAGGCCCAGTTTGAAATGTCAACAATGAACGGGTGCTGCAACTGGTCCTTCTTTGCCTGTAAAGCAATGGTCCCAGTCGGCACTGCGAACTCCAGATACCGATCCTCTTTAGAGTAATATATTGATCCCTGACCCGTTTCATTGCGAGTTAGTCGATCTGTTCCGTCAACGGAAAGGCGTTCATGTTGGACAATTTTCTGTTTAAATGATATCTCATAAACATACCTCTTTTCCTCAATTAGAAATTCGGCACTATAGGTTCCGGAATCGAGGGCATTCGGTCTTGCGCCAGATATTATTCCCATTAGGCCGGTGATCACGCTGATAAGCCGTGATTTTCCTGTTGCGTTCTTGCCGACGACCAGATTTGAAGGGCCAAAGTCCAGGAGGTTTAGTCTCCAGAACCTCGGCTCGTTCTCGAACTCGGCGTAGGAAAGGTTCAGTAGTGTCATGGGATTCTCGATTTTTGGCGTTGTGTTACTGGAGTGAGGCGGATGCCATCCGGCTCATAATTTTGACAGGCGGGCAATCTTGATATCGTATATGTGGCCCGTTATCGAACCATCTATGATTTTCTGAACCACTTCATCAACCACAGATAAGGGCACAAGAAACCATTCCCGTGGCTTGACTGGATTCCCAAGCCGATCCTCAATAGTCAAGTCAATCTGCGCCGCGCCAAACAGCCGGTGAAAGATGGCCTCCAGCTTCACACGGTTCAGGTTGTGCAGTTTGTAGGTGGCGACCACCTCAACGTCCGCCAGCAGGTAGGTGGCGTCCTTGTCCGCCCCGGCGATGCGCGTCTCCACCTTGCCGCCCGTCACCCCGATCTTGTGGATCAGCTCGCGGTGCGCGGCGACGAACGGGTGATTGGACTTGCTGCGCAGCACGTAGATCGTGCCGGACTCGATGTCGTCGGGCTCGGCCTCGCCGCCGAACAGCGGCCCCATGTCGGGGTCGGACAGGCGCCGGCCGGTGTCGTCCTTGTACAGGGCGCGCTGCAGGGATCGACGAAGCAAGTTGCTCTCGGTGCCGTTGGCGTAAATGACGCGCAAGCGCGCATCGCTTTCGCCATTCGGGGCCTTGATGGTGTCGCCCACCTCGGCCACGTAGGCGAGTTGACCGCCGAGGACGAAGAAGTTGCCATCGGCCACGCTGGCATCGCGACCAAAGCGCAGCGCCTTCCGCACGCCGGCCTTCAACTCCTGTTCCACCTGCTCAAACAGGGGTTGGAAGGTCTCGAAATCTTTGCAGGGCTCGCGGTCTGCCACCTCTTCGGCGGCACGCTTTTCCAGGCTGGATCGCACGTGGCGAAGCACGGTGAGGTCGTCATTTGCCTGTGCAACATCGCCGATTCCCAACTCGGCAAGCAAGGCGTCTTCGTCGAGGACATCGACATCGGCCGCGGCGCTGGATGCGCCTGCCAGCAGGCCCGGCGCGTCCAGCGCGGCCAGCAAGGCACGCGCCTCTGGCAGCTTGCGCAGCTGGTCCAAGCGCACGGCGTACAGGCGCTCGAAGATGTCACCGCCTTCACCATGCTGTGGTCCACGTCCGTGGGCCTGGTGAAAGCGCAGGATGTCTTCAAAGCCCGCGATGATGCGTTCCTCTCGCGGGGTGCGGCTGGATGCCTTGAGCGGGGCGACTTCAACACCCAGCGCATCCAGCAGTTCGTCGTCGTCCATGTCAGCCATTGGCGGCGCCTCCCTGTGCTTGCGCTGCCTTGGCCTGTGCCCGGTAGCGCGCGAAGGCGGCCACGCCCTCGGCCATGCGTTTCTCCCAGGCATCGGCCGAGTTGATGTCCGGCACACGGCCCCGTTCGTTCTTGAACTGCAGGGCCCGCTTGGCCAGGTCGCGCGCTTCTTCCTCGGGGATGCTCACTTTCTTTGCCGCAATGGCGGCCTGCACCTGGCGCAATGACTTCTCGTCCATTGCCTTGGCCAGCACCGAGTAGGCGGCGTCAAACGGGTTGATGCTGTCGATCAGGTCGATGTCCAGGTCGCGCACGTTGACGAACTTGCGCACGCCGTCCAGCAGCGCCGTGCTGCCTTGCACCGCGCCACCGCCCGAACTGCTGCCTTGTGCATCGGCCTGCGCCAGGGCCAGCTTGGCCTGCTGGGTGATGTTCATGGCCGCGATGGCGTGCTGTCGAATGGCCTCTTGGTCGCCCTCGCTCAGCTCCGGGTAACGCTCGCGCACGATCTTGCCCATCCGCAACTGCGTCAGCTCTTCGGGCACCGTGTTTTCCTTGTCGAACAGGCCGCGTTCTAACGCGGTCTTGTCCTGCAAGAAACTGGTCACCACTTCGTTCAGGTCTTCCTTGCAGATGCGTGTGGCCTCCGGCGTTTCCGGCTTGGCCAGGCCGTTGATCTCGACGTGGTACTGGCCCGTCGCCTCGTTCTTGCCGACGTTGGTGCGACCTTCTTGATAGCCCTCCGGTCCGTAGTTGAAGCCGTCCTGCGCGCCAGCATTCTTGGGCGTGAACTCATAGCGCGGTGCCAGCACCTGTTCCATCAACAGGCTGGCCGAGATGGCCTTGAGCATGTCGTTCACGGCCTCGGTCACGGCAGATTGTTCGGCCGTGGGCTCGGCGATCAGGTTGGTGAAGCGCGAGCGCTCCTTGCCTTTGGCGTCACGCGTGGCGCGGCCGATGATCTGCACGATCTCGGTCAGGCTGCTGCGGTAGCCGATGGTCAGCGCGTGTTCGCACCAGATCCAGTCGAAGCCTTCCTTGGCCATGCCCAGCGCAATGATCACGTCCACGTGGTCGCGGTCGTCCTTGTGCGCCGGGTCTTTCAGCGCTCCCAGCACGCGGGTGCGCTTGGCCGCGTCGCTGTCGTCCACCAGATCGGCCACCTTGAGCACCCGGCCAGCTTGGGTCTGCACCAGGTGGAAGCCGGTGACAGCATCAACGCCGGTCCAGGTGCCCAGGCCGTGCATGATCTCGTCCACCTCGCGCTGCTTGTCCTTCAGGCTTTCGCGCGCGTTGACGTTGGGGATGTGGACGATGGTCTTCAGTGCTGGGTCCAGCACCTTGGTAACCGCATCCACATACGGCCCGGTGTAGAAAAAGTAGCCGATGTCCAGCGACTTGAGCCACTGGTAGCCGTTGAGCTGCTCGTAGTAGGTGTAGGTGATGGTCTCGAAGCGGGATTCGTCCGCCGGGCCCAACACCGCTTCGCTGTCGCCACGGAAGTAGGAGCCCGTCATCGCCACCAGGTGCACCTTGTCGCGGGCGATGAAGGCACCCAACTGGCTTCCCAGCACGTTGTCGGGGTTGCTGGAGACGTGGTGAAACTCGTCGATGGCGATCAGCCGGTTGTCGAAAGCCGCGATGCCCATCTCTTCCACCGCAAAGCGAAAGGTGGCGTGCGTGCAGACCAGCACCTTGTCGCTGTTGGCCAAGAACTGGCGCACTGCGGCCACCTTGGACTTGGCCGCACGGGGCTCGTCCCCACCTGGCGCGTTGCACAGGTTCCACTGTGGGGCCACCTGCCAGTCCCAGTAGAAGCCGAACCGTGTCAAGGCTTCATCGGCAAAGCTGCCGCCGATAGACCGCTCAGGCACCACCACGATGGCCTGCTGCAGGCCTTGGTTGTGCAGCTTGTCGAGCGCAATGAACATCAGCGCACGTGACTTGCCCGAAGCCGGGGGCGACTTGATCAGCAGGTACTGCTCACCGCGCTTGGCGTAGGCGCGCTCTTGCATGGCGCGCATGCCCAGCTCGTTGGCCTTGCTGGATGCGCCGGTGCGTGCAGTGGCGATGGACACCGAGGGCACGGTGTAGGCGTTGGTCGGGTTGTTGGCGTGGTCGCTCATGATGTTTTCTTTTTTCCCTTGGCGGCCTTCGCTGCAGGCTTGACCTTCTCGGCCGCCGTCATCTTGGTGTACAGCTCAAACAACTTTTCCAGCCGCTCTGTGTCGTTCTTGAAGCGGCGGCCGATGTAGATGCGCTCCAGCACCTCGTCGTTCTGCTCGTGGGCGTGGTGCAGGTTGTCCGGCATGGTTTCCGGGTCGTACAGGTCGGCGATGGTGGCGGGGAAATGCGCCTCGCGGGCCAGCAATATGTCTTCGGCGCAGCGGGTCAAGTCGGCCTTGTTTTGCTCGGTTAGCAGCGGGACGGGAAAGGTGTTCCAGCCGAGGGTGTTGGAGTACGAAAAATCGGTGCGCATCCGCACGCAAACCGTGCCAATCCAAACCCAATGAAGACGCGAGGCGATCAAGGCCATATTCCACAGTGGCGCGTCATACAGCGCAAAGCACTTGTTGCTCGGCACTGAACCTGACTCAATCAGCCCAACCGGCAGGAAGGGGCGATTTTCTGAACTGACCCCCGGCACCACGATTGAATGAATCTGTCCTTCATTCATCCGCTGGAACTGATGTGGGCGATTGGCAATCTCCCTTGCCGTTGTACCGCCTTTCTTGCGGGACTCTTTGACCAGATCGAATCTATTTCTTACGGCCGGGATCGACATGGACTCTGCGAGATCGCCATCAGAAATCCAAAGGCAGTGTCTCGGAATGCCGCGAATGAACTCCGACGAACCGTAGATCCTTCGGGTCAATCGCGAAGTCTGTTCTGCAGATAGGCCGAGTGCTTGCAGCTCCTGCGTATCCATAAGTAGGTGGCCACCGTCTATCGGCGTGTTGCCGAAGGTCATTTCGGCCTGCGGACCCATCGGGCTGCTTGTCTTTTGAACCTCAATGTTTGGGCCCGCCGTCAGATAGCCATTGATGTTCTCCGCGATCTTCACAATCGAATTGCCATCATCGGTAGCCGAGATCAAGCGCCTGGCGCCCCGGATGTTCTTGCCAAAGCCGACGATGGCAACGGTCACTCCAGCATTCTTGCTGGCAAGGTTTTGCCACTTGAAGCTGGTATGCGCGAAGAAGATTTCGCAGCCATCTGAAAAGAGCATGGACCAAAGTGTGGGGACTTGAACCCCTTGACACGCCGAGTTCGTGGTCACAAAGGCAGCGAGTGCTCTGCCATGTCCCATGTAGTCGCTGGCCTTGATGAACCAACCCGAAACATAGTCGAGTGACTTCCAGTTTTTACAACGATGAGCGAAGAGGGCTTGGATGTCGCTCTTCTGCGCGTCGTCCTGCCATCGCGCGCCCAAGTACGGTGGATTGCCGAAGATGTAGAGCTCGCCGCCCTCATTTTCGAAGTCGATCTGCGCCTGATCCTGTGGCGTATCAAACAGATCATCCGCAGCTAACTTCACGCCGGTCCCCGTCGGCGGGCAAATGCTCGACCAATCCAGCCGCAACGCATTGCCGCAAACAATCCAGTTCTGGGCATCCAGCGGCAAAAATTCCGCCAGCGCGTCCTTCTGCCCGCGATACAGCACGTCGCACTGAAACTCGGCAATGATCAGCGCCAAGCGGGCGATCTCTGCCGGAAAGTTGCGAAGCTCGATGCCCCGGAAGTTGGTCAGCGGAATCTCGCTGCCCAAATGCACTTCACCCCTGCGGCGGTTGATCTCTGCCTCGATCTCGCGCATCTGCTTGTAAGCGATGACCAGGAAGTTGCCCGAGCCGCAGGCTGGGTCGAACACCCGAATGCGCGCCATGCGCTTGCGCAGGTTCAGCAGCTTGCGCTCGTTGTCACCGGCCTCGGCCAGCGCGGCGCGCAGGTCGTCCAAGAACAACGGGTTCAACACCTTCAGGATGTTGGGCACGCTCGTGTAGTGCATGCCCAGAGCGCCGCGTTCTTCGTCGTCGGCCACCGCCTGGATCATGCTGCCGAAGATGTCGGGGTTGATCTCGCGCCAGCTCAGCGCCCCGGCGTGCAGCAGGTAGGTGCGCGCCATGCGCGTGAAGCGCGGCACCTCGGTGCTTCCGGAGAACAGGCCGCCGTTCACGTAGGGGAAGCCGTTGGCCCAGTTGGGCAAGCGCGGCAAGGCGGTGGCGCGGTCGGCCACCTTGATGTTCATGGCGCGGAAGATCTCGGACAGCACCTCGTGGGTGTTGCTGCCGTCGCTGGCGCTCATCTGGTCCACGGTCTGGGTGAACAGGCCGTTGCCGTTGAAGATGTCGGTGTCTTCGGCAAAGAAGCAGAACACCAGGCGCGCCATGAAGTGGTTCATGTCGCTGCGGCGCTCATCCGAGGCCCAGGCCGGGTTCTCGCGCAGCAGTTCGACGTACAGCTTGTTCAGCCGCCCCGTGGCGCGCACGTCGATGGGGTTGTCCTTGATCTCCTTGATGGTGGAGATGCCGGCCAGCGGCAGCAGGAAGCCGAAGTGGTTCGGAAAATCGGGGAAGGCGCTGGCGATGGTTTCGCCACTGACTAGCTCTTCAGCCTCCAGCGTCTGGCCATCGGTGGCGAGGATGAACTTGGCCTTGGCCTTCGTCGTGGCCAGGCTGGTGCGAAGGGCCTTGAGCGTGTCGCCTACTGCCCCGGAAGCGCAGACCGCGAGGTGGATGTTGTTGCGCAGCAGCACGCCGCCCGCAACGTCAGAGGCGTTGTTGTTGCCCGTGCGCAGGCGCTTGAGCGTGGTGTCCTTGTTGCCGAAGGCGGCCAAGAAGGCAAAGGGGAACTCCGCCGCGTTGAAGGGCTGGAAGGCTAGCTCTGACAGGGCCTGCTCGATTTCTACTGCGTTCATGCTGAAGGGGGCATTCCGGCGCCGGGCCACAGGCGCGCAAAGTCGAAGGAGAGTTGTCGGTGGTGGCGGATGGACAGAAGGTACACCGTCGCCTCGGCATCCATGGCCGCGTACATCAGCAGGTAGTCGCCGTGCAGGTACTCGCGCAGCGCACTGGCAGCGCCCTGCGGTAGCGTGGCAAGCTGGGCCAGCGCCTCCGCTGACTGCGGCGGGTTGTCCAGGTAGCGCCGGCCGATGCGGGGGAAGCGGGCCAAGTTCGGGATGACCGTGGCGCGCAGCTCGGCCAGCAGGTCGTCAAACGCAAAGGCCGCGTCGGCTTCGATCAGAAACGCCTCGATGGCGTCCAGCCGCTCTAGGAAGCTCGCGGTCAGCTCGATCCGGTACAGATCCTCAGTCACGCTTCTTGGCGATCTTGCCTGCTGCCTCTGCAACTGCGGCGCGGCGCTGCTGAAGCTGGGCAATGGCGGTATCGGCCCCAGCGGTGCGGCCGGCCTCGATGTCGGCCAGGCCGCGTTGTGCATCGGCGATCAGCAGCAGATGGATGCGCTCGCGCTCCAGTCGGTGGTAGTAGTCCAGCCGGTCGGCGTCGATCAGCGCGACGTAGCTTTCACCGTTCTTGGTGATGATCTTTTCGGCGCCGGCCTTGGCCTGGTCGGCCAGCTCGGACAGGTTCGCTCGTGCCTGGGTGAACGGCACGACGTCGCGGGCTGAAAAGCCCATGGCCGGCTCCTTTGCGGGGTAGATGACAGGATTCTGTGCAGTCTACTCCAGCGCAGGGCTCGGCTGGCCTACGGCGGCGTGCTTGTCAGTGGTGATCTTGAGGGGGGGGCTGTCGCTGCCGGTCCAGGCGACCGGTGTGCCGATGTCGGCGTTGGTGAGGACGGCTCTGTTGCACAAATTCTTAGCGAGCCCCCACGTAGCATCCACCCCATGACCACCGACACCGACGACCTGCCCCCGCTCCCCGACACCCCCACCGGCCGCTACCGCCACTACAAGGGCGGCGAGTACGAGGTGCTGGGCTGCGTGCGCCACAGTGAGACCTGCGAGCCGATGGTGCTCTACCGCCCGCTCTATGCCGCCCGCGGCGACTGGGTGCGGCCGCACGCGATGTTCTTCGAGGACGTGGTGATCGACGGCGTGCGGCGGCCGCGCTTCGAGCGCATCGCGTGACGCTCCCCGACCTCGCCCCGCCGCTTCCCCTCCGCCCGGCGCCCCTTGACCCACCTGAGGAGTCGATCCGCATGACCCCGACCTACCGCAAGCCCCAGATCTGCATCCTCGGCAGTGCCGAGCCCGGCAGCCCGGCGTATGACCTTGCGGCCGAGGCCGGTCAGGCGCTGGCGCGGCTCGGGGTCACCGTGGTCAGCGGCTGTGGCAGTCCGGCCACCCGGGTGGCGGCCGAGCACGCCGTGAAGGCCGGCGGGCTGGTGCTCAGCATCGTGCCGCCGGGCGAGATGCCGCCGCCGGACTGGCCGGCCACGGTGGTCGTGCCCTGTGGCATGGGGGATGCGCGCAATCTGCTGATGGCGCTGGCCGGCGATGCCTGCATCGTCATCGGTGGGCGGGCGGGCACCAAGTCCGAGGTGCATCTGGCCTGGCTGCACCGGCGGCCGCTGCTGCCGCTGGTGGGCTGTGGCGGCTGGTCGGACGAACTGCCGACCCATCCGCCGGACGAGCGCGCCAACGCGCCCATCCTGCCCTGGGCCACGGTGGCCGAGCTGGAGCAGCAGCTGCGCACGCTGGGCCTGCTGCCGTCGGCGGACCAGGGGGCCACGGCGGGCTGAGGGGCGATGTTCCGGGCGGTGCTGACGGTCCGGGGTCCGGGGCCCGGCCCGGCCCACCCGCCGCCGATCGGCTGTCTCCTTGACCTGAGCGTCAGCCCTCGAACGTCGACGCCCCGTCCGCCGCGCCGCTGACCCACACCGTCGCTGGCTCGCCGGTGGGGGCGCGGTAGCCGTCGGCAATCGCGGCGCGCACCGCGTCCACCCGCTCGCGCGGCAGCAGGGCGACGACGCAGCCGCCGAAGCCGCCGCCGGTCATGCGGGTGCCGCCCTGGCCGCCGTCGCGTTCGATCGCCGCGCGGGTCACCTCGACCAGGGCGTCGACCGCCGGGTGGGTGATCTCGAAGTCGTCGCGCATCGAGGCGTGGGAGGCGGCCATCAGCGTGCCCAGGCGGGCCAGGTCGCCGGCGCGCAGGGCCTCGGCGGCCTGCAGCGTGCGGGCGTTCTCGGTCACGATGTGGCGGGCGCGGCGCCACACCAGCGGGTCCAGCCCGGCGCGGTGCTGGTGCAGCGTGGCCTCGTCGATGTCGCGCAGCGCGGGCACGCCGTAGTGGCGCGCGGCGGCCTCGCACTGCTGGCGGCGCTCGTTGTAGGCGCTGTCGACCAGGCCGCGGCGCACGCGGCTGTGGATGATCATCACCGCCATGCCGGCGGGCAGCGGCACCGGCTCGGCCTCCAGGCTGCGGCAGTCGATCAGCAGCGCGTGGCCGCGCTGGCCGCGGGCCGAGATCAGCTGGTCCATGATGCCGCAGGCCACGTCGATGAAGCGGTTCTCGGCGCGCTGGGCGAGCTGGGCGATGCGGGTCGGGCTCAGGCCGTCGAGGTCGCAGCGCGCGCGGAAGGCCTGGCCGAGCGCGACCTGCAGCGAGGCCGACGACGACAGGCCGGCGCCCTGCGGCACGTCGCCGGCCAGCACCAGATCGACGCCGGCCAGCGCATGGTCGTCCTCGCGCAGCATCTTGACCATGCCGCGCACGTAGTCGGCCCACAGCGGGTCGTGGCGGCGGGTGATCGGGGCGTCGAGGTCGAAGGTGTCGGTGGCCGCGCCGTGGTCGGCGGCCACGACGTGGACCGCGCGGTCGGCGCGCGGGCGCAGGCCGATGACGGTCTGGTAGTCGATCGCGCAGGGCAGCACGAAGCCGGCGTTGTAGTCGGTGTGCTCACCGATCAGGTTGACGCGGCCGGGGGCGCGCACCCAGGCGGTGGGGGCGCCGCCGAAGGCGTGGTCGAAGGCGGTGGCGGCGCGCTGGCGCAGCGGGTCGAGGCTCATGGTGGGGGCGGGCGGCGGGGCGTGAGGGGGCGGGCAGGCCGGGCCCGGCTTCAGGTCGGGGGCAGCAGGGCGCGCAGGCGCTCGGCGGCCTGTTCGGGCGTCAGGTCGCGCTGGGGCTCGGCCAGCATCTCGTAGCCGACCATGAACTTGCGCACCGTGGCCGAGCGCAGCAGCGGCGGGTAGAAGTGGGCGTGGACGGTCCAGGCGGCGTCGGCGGCGGCGCGGGCCGTCTCGTCCAGCGCCGGCTCGTCGGGGCGGGCGTGGGGTGCGCCGTGCCAGCCCATCGAATAGGGAAACGGGCAGTCGAACAGGCGGTCGTAGAGCGCGGTCAGCCGCTGCAGGGCCAGGGCCAGATCGCGGCGTTGCGCGGGCGTCAGGTCTTCCAGGCGGCGGGCGGGGCGCAGTGGCAGCAGCAGGGTTTCGAAAGGCCAGGTCGCCCACCAGGGCACGATGGCCAGCCAGTCGTCGGTGCGCAGCACGACGCGGCGGCCGTCGGCCAGCTCGGCGGCGGCCAGATCGGCCAGCAGGGGGCGGCCGTGGCGCGCGGCCCAGGCGCGCTGCTCGCGGTCCTCGTCGCGGGCGGCGTCGGGCAGGTGGCCGGTGGCCCAGATCTGGCCGTGCGGATGGGGCTGCGAGCAGCCCATCAGCTCGCCCTTGTTCTCGAAGACCTGCACCCAGGCGTGCTGGCGGCCCAGCTCGGTGCTCTGCGTGCACCAGGTGTCGACGACGGCGGTGATCTCGTCGACCGACAGCTGCGGCAGGCCGCGGCCGTGGTCGGGCGAATAACAGATGACCCGGGCGGTGCCGCGGGCGGGGGCGGCCTGGAACAGGGCGGCGGCCGATGCCGCGGCCGGCGCGGCCGGGCTGTTGGCCGCGCGGGTGCTGGCGGCAGGCGCATCGCCAGCGGCCGCCGGGCCCGGGCCGTCGGCGGCGCAGGACGCGTCCGCCAGCCCCGGCACCTCGGCCTGCAGCGCCGGGTGGTCGTTGTCGAACACCCAGGGGCCGCGGTAGTCGGGGTTGCGCTGGCCGCTGACGCGGGTGTTGCCGGCGCACAGATAACAGCCGGGATCATGCGCCGGCAGGGCCGGTGCGGACACCGCCTCCTGCCGGCCCTGCCAGGGCCGGCGCGCGCGGTGGGGCGACACCAGCACCCACTGCCCGGTCAGGGCGTTGCGGCGGCGGTGGCTGTGCTGTTCGGGATCGAAGAGGTCCATGGGGCGGCGCGGCAAGCGCTGGGGAAGGGGCCGGTCAGCCCTTGGTGGCGCCGAGCGTCAGGCCGGCGATGAACTGCTTCTGCATCAGGAAGAAGATGGCCACCGGCGGCAGCGCGGCGACGATGGAGCCGGCCGACACCAGATGCCACTGCGCCACCCACAGGCCGTTGAGCGACTTCAGCCCGCCGGTCACCGGCATCGCGTGTTCGCCCTGGATCAGCACCGTGGCCCAGAAGTAGTCGTTCCAGATGAAGGTGAAGACCAGCACGGACAGCGCGGCCAGCGCCGGGCGCACCAGCGGCAGCACGACGCGGCGGAAGATCTGCCATTCGCTGGCGCCCTCGATGCGCGCGGCCTCGATCAGCTCATAGGGCAGATCGCGGATGAAGTTGCGCATGAAGAAGGTGCAGAAGCCGCTCTGGAAGGCGATGTGGAACAGCACCAGGCCGCTGATCGTGTCGTACAGGCCCAGCTGCACGCTGAGCTCGCGCACCGGCACCATCAGGATCTGGAACGGCACGAAGTTGCCGCCGACGAACAGGAAGAACAGCGCCAGATTGCCCTTGAAACGGTAGACGCCGAGGGCGAAGCCGGCCAGGCAGGCCAGGCCGACCGCGCCGATGACGGTGGGCACCGTCACCAGGAAGCTGTTGCCGATGTAGCGCAGGATGGGCGTGTGGCGGAACACGTCACCGTAGTTCTGCGCGATCTGCCACTGGCTGGGCCAGCCCCAGTAGTTGCCGCTGGCGATGTCGCCCTGGCCGCGGATCGAGGTCAGCGCCACCGCGATGATGGGCAGCAGCCACACCAGCAGCGCCAGCGGCAGGCCGATGCGGTAGAGCGCCTGCGTGGCGCGCGAGGTGCGCTGGATCGGTGTCGGGAACATCAGTGCAGGTCCTTCTCTTGCTGCCGGATGCGCCACAGCACGAACACGATGTAGACCAGCATGATCGCGAACAGCACGGTGGCGATGGCGGTGCCGTAGCCCATGCGGTAGCCGTACTCGGACAGCGCCTGCTCGTACATGTAGTACGCCAGCACGCGCGAGGAGCCGTAGGGGCCGCCGGCGGTCATGATCGAGACCATGTCGAAGCTGCGCAGCGAGCCCACCACGGTGACGACCACCGCGATGAAGGTGGCCGGGCGCAGCTGCGGCAGCACGATGCGCCACAGCATGGTCCAGCCGCGCGCACCCTCCAGCCGCGCGGCCTCGATCAGGTCGGGCCGCACGTTGTTCAGGCCCGTCAGGTACAGGATCATGCAGTAGGCGATCTGCGGGTAGAGGCCCGCGGCCACGATGGCCCAGGTCACCCACTGCTCGTCGGCCAGCACGGCCAGATCGGGCCGTCCGAACAGGCCGAAGACCTTGTCGACGATGCCGAGCGCCGGGTTGTAGAACCAGGTGAAGACCAGGCCGATGACGACCTGCGAGATCACGAAGGGAAAGAAGAACAGCGACTTCACCGCGCGGATGCCGAACACCGTCTGGTTCAGCAGCAGGGCCAGGCCCAGGCCGGCCGGGATGGCCAGCAGGAAGCCGAACAGCCAGATCAGGTTGTTCTTCAGCGCGGTGTGGAAGTCGGGGTCCTCCATCAGCTCGCGGTAGTTGCCGAGGCCGACCCAGGCGGGCTGGCCCAGGCCGTCCCAGTCGTACAGGCTCAGGCCGATGGATTCGACGATGGGCGCGATGACGTAGGCCAGGAACAGCAGCAGCGCCGGGCTGAGGAACAGCCACGGCGCCAGGCGCCGCTGGTGGCGGGCCCACCAGGACGCCGGGGCCGCGGCGACCGCCGGTGACGCGCCGTGGGCGAGCGGAAGGGGACGGCCCGCGGACGGGCTGGCCACCGGATTCAGGCGCACGTCGGCCACCGGCATGCTCCTCACTTGTAGACGCGCTTGCGCACGCTCTCCAGGCGCTCGAGGACTTCCTTGCGGCTCTCGGGCTTGATCATGTAGCGCTGGAAGCCTTCCATGCCGGCCTTGGCCATCTCGGCCGGTGCGTCGCGGTCATAGAACTGGCCCAGGCCGGCGGCGCCCGACAGCATCGCGAAGCCGTCCTTCAGGTAGGTGTCGGTGGGGCGGGTGGCGTCCTTGTTGACCGGCAGCTGGCCCAGGATCTCGTTGACCTTGGTCTGCGTCTCGGCCTTGGCCATGAAGGCCAGGAAGCGGCGGGCGTCGGCCTTGTTCTTCGCCTTGGCGGGGATGTGGGCGGTGTCGGTGGGCGCGTCCTCGGCCATCGGCACGTCGTTGATCTTCGGGAACTGCATGAAGCCCAGCTGGGCCTCGGTCAGGCCGGCCTTCTTCATCGGATCGACCGCGAAGTTGCCCATCAGGTACATCGCGGCCTCGCCCTTGACGAAGGCGGGCACCGCGTCCTGCCAGTCGATGGCCGCGTGGTTGGCCAGGAAGTAGCCGGGCTTGACCAGCTCGTCCCAGCGGTCGAAGACGGCCTGCACGCGCTTGTCGGTGTAGGGCACCTTGCCGGCGGTCAGGTCCATGTGGAAGCCGTAGCCGTTGACGCGCATGTCGAGGTAGTCGAACCAGCCGCCGGTGGGCCACAGCGCCTTGGTGCCGATGGCGAACGGGGTCACGCCCGCGGCCTTGAGCTTGGCGCAGGCCTCCAGCAGGGCCTTCCAGTCCTTGGGCACGGTCAGGCCGTGCTTGGCGAACACGTCCTTGCGGTAGTAGATGCCCCACTGGTAGTAGGTGTAGGGCACGCCCCACTGCTTGCCGTTGATCGTCATCGACGGCGTGGCCGACTTCAGCTTGTCGGTCAGCCCTTCCTTGGCCCAGACGTCGCTCACGTCCTCGAACAGGGCGGCCTTGACGAAGGGCGCCATGCGGTTGCCCGCGTACCAGGTGACGATGTCGGGCGGATCGGCGGTCAGGAAGTTGCGGATCGAGGTCTTGTAGCCCTCATGATCGAAGGTATTGATCTTGACCTGCACGTCCGGGTTGGCCGCCATGAAGGCCTTGGCCATGTGGTCCCAGGCCGCCTTGGGTGCCGGATCGGAGGCGTCGGTGTTGATCACCAGCGTGCCGGCCTGGGCCAGGCTGGCGACGGCGGCCAGGGCGATGGCCAGCGCGGCGCCGCGGGCGGTGGCGCGGGGGGCTTGCGGCGGATTCAGGGTCTTGCGGGACGTCACAGCGGGTCTCCTGTCGTGCGTCGCGTCGAGGCGGCGCGGGATGTCGTCGGGCCGGGCGGTGCCTGGGTCTCAGGCGCCGTCAGGTCCGCCAGATCGTCACGCCCTGGGGCGCGACCTGCTCCTCACCCAGCAGGCGCTCGGGCGGTGGGGCATCGGGGGCGCTGTCGTCGGCGGCCGGGCGCCAGGACAGCGGTTGATCGGTGAAGTTGACGGCGAAGGTCAGCGCGCCGCGGCGGCTGATGCGCAGGCCTTCGGGCAGGGTCTGCGGGCGCAGGCCGGCGGCGCGCGCGGCGTCGCCGAGCACCGTCTGCCAGCCGGCCTCGTCCAGCCAGCCGGCCACGGTGTGCACGCGGCCGTGGCGCAGCACGGCCGGGCTGCCGTCGGCATGGCGGGCGACGGTGACGGTCTGCTCGCCCGTGGGCTCCAGGTGGTCGCGCCAGCGGCTGGCGCTGGCCTGGCGGCCGTCGTCCCAGGTCAGCGTCTCGGTCAGGCCCGGCGGCAGCGATTCGACGCGGCCCACGCGTGCGCCGGCCAGGTCGGCCAGCGCGCCGGGCGGGCCGTCGGCCGGCCACTGCAGGTCGACCGTCTTGGCGCCGGCGCGCGGGCCCAGCACCAGCTGCGCCGCGCTCTGCGCCAGGCGCTGCACCAGGTCGTCGGCCGCGTGCAGCTGGGCCGGCAGCACGATCATCGCGTAGCGGCCGAGGGCCGCGTGCGGGCCGACGATGTCGACGTCCAGGCCGAGCGCGCGCAGCGCGCTGTAGACGCGGAAGCACAGCTCGACCGGGTCGTAGTCGGCGCCCTGGGGCTGGATCTGGGCCATCCACAGCGACGGATAGTCCAGCACCAGTGCGACGGCCGGCTGCGGCAGCGGCGCGTCGGTCAGTGCCGGGCCGAGGGCCTGCAGCTCACGGCCGACCTGCGCGGCCTCGTGGCCGCCGGGCGCGGTGACGCTGTCCGGGCGCAGCAGCCCGGTGTGCATCTGCTCCTGGCCGAAGGGCGCCTGGCGCCACCTGAAGTAGCTGACCACCTCGGCGCCATGGGCGCAGGCCTGCCAGGTCCACGCCCGCACCATGCCGTCGGCCGGCGCGGTGTTCCAGCGCGCCCAGTTGACGGGGCCGGGCTGCTGCTCCATCACCCACCAGCGGCCGCCCGCGCACATGCCGCGGTAGAGATCGTGGTGGAAGGCCGGGATGTCGGGATGGCCGGTGCGCGCCCAGCGCACCTTCTCCTGCGGGCTGAAGAAGAAGTCCTGGGTGAAGCCCAGCGGGTAGCTGTCCCAGGTGGCGATGTCCAGATCGGCGGCCACGTCGTGGTGGTCGAAGCCGGTGAAGAAGCCCATGAAGTTGTGGCTGACCGGCCGCCCGGGCGAATGCCGGCGCAGGATCTGCACCTGCTCGCGGTTGAAGGCCGCGACCTCGTCGGAGGCGAAGCGCCGCCAGTCCAGCCGGTGCGAGGGATTGGCCTCGGTGACGGTGCCCACCGGCAGATCCACCTCGTCGAAGCTGCGGTACTCCTGGCTCCAGAACACCGTGCCCCAGGCGCGGTTGAGCGCGGCCACGCTGCCGTAGCGCTTCTCCAGCCAGCGGCGGAAGGCGGCACGGGCGTCGGGCGAGGTCGACAGCACGGTGTCGTGGCAGCCGTACTCGTTGTCGGTCTGCCAGGCGACCACGGCCGGATGCTGGCCATAACGCTCGGCCACCGCGGTGCTGATGCGGCGCGATTCGGCACGCCAGCTGCGGCTGGAAAAGCAGGAGTGGCGGCGCGAGCCGAAGCCACGCACGCGGCCGTCCAGGCCGTGGGCCAGGATGTCCGGATGGGCATCGACCAGCCACTTCGGTGGCGTGGCGGTGGGCGTGCACATCACGATGCCGAGCCCGGCGGCGTGCAGGGTCTGCACCGCGCGGTCCAGCCAGGCCCAGTCGAAGCGGCCGGGCTCGGGCTCGATGCGGCTCCAGGCGAACTCGGCGATGCGCACCACGCGGATGCCGATGGCGGCCATGCGCGCGGCATCGTCGGCCCACAGGGCTTCGGGCCAGTGTTCAGGGTAGTAGCAGACGCCGAGTTGCATGGCGGTGGGGCGTGGTGGATGCCGCGCGCGGGCGGGCACCGCAGGTGGGCGGGAAGGGGGCGGTCGCTTCAGGCGGTTTCAGGTCGCTTCATGCCGTTTCATGCCGCTTCGGGCAGCGGCAGGTCCGCCTCGGTCACGCAGCGCGGCAGCGCGACGCCGTCGGGGCCGAACAGGTGCAGCGCGTCGGCCGGCAGGCCGATGGCCACGCGCTGGCCCGGGCTGGCGTGGGTCTGGCCCGGGGCGCGGGCGACCAGCGGGGCTTCGGTTCGGCCGTCCTGGCGGCCGCTGTCCAGGTACAGATAGGTGGCGTCGCCCAGGCGCTCCTGCCATTGCACGGGGCGCACCAGGTGCTGCACCGCGCTGCCCAGCACCGTGTGCTCGGGGCGGATGCCCAGGCTCACCGGGCTGTCGGGCGGCAGGGACTGCGCGTCGACGGCGGCGGCCAGCTCCTCGCCGCTGTCCAGCCGCACGCGGGCCAGGCCCGGGCGGGCCTCGACCAGGCGGCCGGCCAGCACGTTCATCTTGGGCGAGCCGATGAAGCCGGCGACGAACAGGTTGCGTGGCCGGTGGTAGAGCTCCAGCGGCGTGCCGCACTGGGCCACGCTGCCCTCGCGCTGCACCGCCTCGCCGCTGTTGAGCAGCAGGATGCGGTCGGCCAGCGTCATCGCCTCGACCTGGTCGTGGGTGACGTAGACGGTGGAGGCGTGGCCGAACTCGCGGTGCAGCTTGGCGATCTCGAAGCGGGTCTGCACGCGCAGCGCGGCGTCGAGGTTGGACAGTGGCTCGTCGAACAGGAAGACGCCGGGCTGGCGCACGATGGCGCGGCCGATGGCCACGCGCTGGCGCTGGCCGCCGGACAGGGCCTTGGGCTTGCGGTCCAGCAGGTGATCGAGCTGCAGCACGCGGGCGGCCTCGTCGACCTTGCGGCGGATCTCGGCCTTGGGCGTGCCGGCCAGTTCCAGCCCGAAGGACATGTTCTCGCGCACCGTCATGTGCGGAAACAGCGCGTAACTCTGGAACACCATGGCCACGCCGCGCTGGGCCGGGGCGACGTCGTTCATGCGCTGGCCGCCGATGTGCAGCTCACCGCTGCTGATGTCCTCCAGGCCCGCGATCATGCGCAGCAGCGTGGACTTGCCGCAGCCCGAGGGGCCGACGAAGACGCAGAACTCGCCCGCGGCGATGCTCAGGTCGACGTCGCGGATCACCGGGGTGTGGTCGCCGTAGCGCTTGCAGACGGCGTGCAGATCGATACCGGCCATGGTCGTGCGCCGGTGCGGCCGGCGTCGCGTGTTGCTGATGGCGGCGGATTCTGCTGCTAATAATATTGGCAAAAATCAGTGATAACCCGTGGGTGGCCGGGGCGGGCCCACCCTGGGGTCTGCGGACGTGGGGGCGGGCGGCGTGGCGGACGCCGGCCGGACCGGTGGCTGGGGGCCGGTGGCCGGTGCGCTCAGCGCCGGCGCACGCTCTCGCGCTCGACCAGCGGGCAGTCGATCTTGGTCAGCCAGCGGCGGCCGGCCGGCGCGGTGTCGGCGATCTGGCCGGTGGCCAGGCCCAGCAGCGCCTCGACGGCCGCGCGCCCCATCTCGTAGTTGGGCAGCACCATGGTCGTCAGCGGCGGGTGGGTGTGGCGCGAGATCTCCTGGTCGTCATAACCCATGACCGAGATGTCCTCGGGCACGCGCAGGCCGAGCTGGCGCAGCGCCTCCAGCGCGCCGATGGCCATCAGGTCGTTGGCGCAGAACAGCGCGGTCGGCGGGCGCGGCTCGCGCATCAGCGACAGCGTGGCGTCGTAGCCCGAGCCCGACATCCAGTCGCCGTCGCGCACCAGCGCCGGGTCGAAGGGCAGATCGGCGGTGGCCAGCGCGCGCTTGTAGCCCTTGAGCCGGTCCTTGGCCGCCTCCATCCAGGGCTCGCCGTTGATGAAGCCGATGCGCGGGTGGCCATGGCGGATCAGGTGCTCGGTGGCGCCGTGGCCGCCGCCGACCTCGCCCGGCACGATGGCCGGGCGGCGCAGCTCGTCGTCATGGCA
Organism: Pseudaquabacterium rugosum; assembly: GCF_038066575.1. Lineage (NCBI taxonomy): Bacteria > Pseudomonadati > Pseudomonadota > Betaproteobacteria > Burkholderiales > Sphaerotilaceae > Pseudaquabacterium > Pseudaquabacterium rugosum. The sequence continues at coordinate 19,900 of NZ_JBBUTF010000035.1, forward strand.
GTTCAGCAGCACCACCGGCAGGTGGCCCGCGCGCAGCGGCTCGGGCAGCCGCACCTCGCGGGTGAAGATGGTCGAGTAGACGATGCCCAGCAGGCCCGGATGGGCGGCGAGGGCGGCCAGTGTGGCCGCCTCCTGCGCGGTGTTGCCGCGGGTGACGTGGACGGCCAGCACGCAGCCGTGCTCCCAGGCCGCATCGCGCGCACCGTCGACGCTGACCACCGGGTGCGGGCTGGTCGAGATCTCGTCGACCAGGTAGCCGATGACGGTGCGCGGCACCGCACCGCCAGCGCCACCAGCGCCGCCGGCGCCGGCCAGCGCCGCCTGCGGCTCGGGCTGGCCGTCGCGCCGCGGCAGGCGGTAGCCCAGGCGGGCGGCCTCCTCGAACACGCGGGCGCGGGTCTCGGGCGCGAGCCGTGCGCCGCTCATGTGGTTGAGCACCATCGAGACGGTGGACTGCGAGACGCCGGCCGCCTTGGCGACGTCGGTCATCGTCGGGCGGCGGGGGCTGGCGGCGGGCTTGGGGCGGGTCGTCACGGCGGGGCTGGGGGCTCGGGTCTGGCGCCGATCTTAGGGGGTCGGCCGCGGGGCGCCGTGCCGCCGCACGCGGGGGGCGGCCCGGTCTAGGTGTTGGTCCGGGTGTCGGACGGTCGTCGTTTGCTAATAATCAGCACCAGCTAACGCGCGTTAGCCAGCGTCTGACGGGCCTGCGATCGAACGCGGAACCCGCTGGATGCGCGGCCCACAGCTGCCGTGGCACGCCGCCGACGTGCGTTCGACACGCGCCTTTCCCCTCCGCCGCCACGCCCGGCCCACCGCCCATGACCGCACCGTCCACCCCCGCCGCACCCGGCGCGCTGTCCCGCACGCGCCGTGCCGAGACGCTCGCCGCGTGGGCGCTGCTGGCGCCGGCGCTGACCGGCTTCGCGCTGTTCCATGCCTGGCCGCTGTGGCGCGCGGTGCAGATCAGCCTGACCGACTGGAACCTGCTGCGCGAGCCGCGCTTCATCGGCCTGGACAACTACCTGCGCCTGTTCGAGGACGCCACGTTCTGGAACGGCATGAAACTCTCCGGCCTCTACGTGCTGCTGAACATCCCGCTGCAGACGGCGCTGGGCCTGTTCCTGGCCGTGGCCATGCACCGGCTGACGCGGTCGCTGACCGTGCGTGCGCTGGTGCTGCTGCCCTATCTGCTGTCCAACGTGCTGGTGGCGCTGATCTGGCTGTGGATGCTGGACCCGATGCTGGGCCTGGTGAACCACCTGATCAGCGCCGCGGGCCTGGAGCGCCAGCCCTTCTTCGGCGGCGCCGACAGCGCGCTGCTGACGGTGGCGGCGGTCAACATCTGGCGCCACATGGGGCTGGTGGCCATGCTGTTCCTGGCCGGCCTGCAGGCCATCCCGGCCAGCCTGTACGAGGCCGCCGCGCTCGAAGGCGCCAGCGAGTGGCAGATGTTCCGCCGCATCACGCTGCCGCTGCTGCGCCCGGTGATGGTCTTCGTGCTGGTCACCAGCGTGACCGGCTCGTTCCAGATCTACGACACGATCGCCGTCACCACCAACGGCGGCCCGCTGGACACCACCCGGGTCGTCGTCCACTACATCGTGCAGAACGCCTTCTCGTTCTACCGCATGGGTTACGCGTCCGCGATGGCCATGGTGCTGTGCGCGGTGATGGTGGTCTACACGCTGGCGCAGATGCGCCTGATGCGCGCGGCCGAGAGCGATCTGGCCTGAGCTGCTGCCGACGCCGCCGCCACTGCCGCCACCGCCGTCATCGCCGCCCCACAGCGCAACAAGGGTTCCCATGAGCGACACCACGACCCTGCCGGCTCCAGCCGTGGCCCGCGCGGACAGCGCGACGCCGCCGGCCCGTCCGGCCCACCCAGCCCACCCAGCCCATCCGGCCCATCCGGCCCATCCGGCCAGCCCGCTGCCCGCCACCGCCACCGCCCGCCGGCCGCGCCTGCCCTGGAGCCGGCTCGCCGCCTGGCTGGTGCTGGCGGCCCTGCTGACGCTGACGCTGGCGCCGTTCTGGATGATGCTGAAGACGGCGCTGACGCCGGCGGCCGAGCTGTTCGCCCAGAGCACCCGGCTGTGGCCCGAGGCGCCGACGCTGGACAACCTGCGCCGCGTGCTCGGCGGCATGGACGCGGCGCAGGCGATCGCCGCCGGCGGCTCGGGCGCGCGGATCGACGTCGGCGGCGCGGTCGTCAACTCGCTGCTGTTCACGGCCGTGGTGGTGGCGCTGCAGACCGCCAGCGCGGCCATGGCCGCCTATGCCTTCGCGCGTTTGCGCTTCCCGGGCCGGCAGGCGCTGTTCGGGTTGTTCGTCGCGTCGATGATGGTGCCGGGCGTCGTCACCTTCATCCCCAACTTCATCCTGATCAAGGACCTGGGCTGGCTGAACACGCTGCCCGGCCTGGTGGCGCCGTTCGCGCTGATGCAGGGCTTCTCGGTGTTCTTCCTGCGCCAGTTCTTCCTCTCGATCCCGCGGGACCTGGAGGAGGCGGCGCGGCTGGAGGGGGCCGGCTTCTGGTGCATCTTCCTGCGCATCGTGCTGCCGCTGTCGACCACGCCGTTGGCCACCATCGCCGTGCTGACCGGCATCGGCATGTGGAACGAGTTCTTCTGGCCCTCGCTGGTGGCGCGTGACGAGACCTGGCAGGTGCTGCCGGTCGCGCTGCAGGCCTTCAAGTCGCAGACGCCCCAGGGCCAGCCCGACTGGTCCGGCCTGATGGCCGCGGCCAGCCTGGCCGTGCTGCCCACCCTCGTGCTGCTGCTGGTGCTGGGCCGGCGGGTGGTCGAGTCGGTGCAGTTCAGTGGCGGCAAGTGAGGCGGGTGGCCGTGTGCTCCCCGCGGTCCCTGCGAGCCCTGTGGCTTGGCACCGCGCCGTGCCCGCGCCGGTCCGTCCGGCCGCCCCGCATCCCCCCGTGTTCCCCGGCGGCGCCCACCCAGGCGACGCCTCCTGCCGACGGGCCCGCAGCGGCCCGCACCGTTCCTGACCGACACATCGAGGAGACACGCATGCCGTTCGATCTGACCGCCATCCTGAGGATGCCCGCCCGGCGCTCGCACGCCGTGGCCCGTACCGGCGTGACCGCCAGCGCCATCACCCTGCTGGCCGGCGCACTCGCCCCGGCCGCCCAGGCCGCCGAGGTCAGGTACATGCTGTGGGACAGCAACCAGCTGCCCGCCTACCAGCAGTGCGCCGCCGACTTCGCGAAGAAGACCCCCGGCACCACCATCAGGATCACCCAGGCCGGCTGGAACGACTACTGGACGGCGATCTCCACCGGCTTCGTCTCCGGCACCGCGCCCGACGTCTTCACCAACCACCTGGCCAAGTACCCCGAGTTCGCGAAGAACCAGCAGCTGGTCGACCTCACGCCCTACATCCAGAAGGACAAGGTCGACACCCAGGCCTATGCCGCCGGTCTGGTCGATGTCTGGGGCCGCGACGGCAAGCAGTACGGCCTGCCCAAGGACTGGGACACCATCGGCTTCATCGTCAACCTGGCCCATGCGAAGAAGCAGGGCGTGACGCTGGCCGATCTGCAGGCCATGACCTGGAACCCGAAGGACGGCGGCAGCTTCGAGCAGTTGGTGCGCCGGCTGACCATCGACGCCAAGGGCCGCAATGCCGCCGATCCGGCCTTCGACCGCAAGTCGGTGGCCGTCTACGGCTACCAGAACCCCGGGCCCGGCGGCATGATGGGCCAGACCGAGTGGAGTCACTTCGCCGTCACCAACGGCTTCAGGTTCCAGGACAAGCCCTGGGCCGGCAAGTTCTTCTACGACGACCCGAAGCTGGCCGAGACGCTGGACTGGCTGGCCGGGCTGCCGGCCAAGGGCCTGTCGGCCGGCTACGAGAGCACGCGCAGCCTGGGCTCGGACGCGATGTTCGTCGGCGGCAAGGCGGCGATGGTGCCGCAGGGCTCCTGGATGATCACCTACTTCGCCGGCAACGCGAAGTTCGAGCATGCCTGGGTGCCGCTGCCCAAGGGTCCGAACGGCCGCCGCGCCACCATGTTCAACGGCCTGGCCGATTCGATCTGGGCCGGCTCCAAGGTCAAGGACGAGGCCTGGAAGTGGGTGAAGTACCTGGCCTCGGCCGACTGCCAGCAGGTGGTCGCCGGCCATGGCGTCGTCTTCCCCGCCATCCGCGGCATGGCCGAGAAGGCGGTCGAGGCGCAGAAGAAGAAGGGCGTCGACGCGTCCGCCTTCCTGGCGATGTCGAAGGAGCAGACCTTCCTCGCGCCGATCGCCGACAACGGCTCGCAGGTCGACGAACTGGTCAAGGGCGCGGTCGAGTCCGTGCTGCTGGGCCGGCAGCCGGCCGGCGTCGCGCTCAAGGACGCCAACGCCAAGGTCAACGCGCTGTTCCGCTGACCCCCTTCTTCCGACGTCATCCCCCTTCCCGAAAGGCCCCCACCGCATGAGCACCCGCCGCCCCAAGATCACCCTCATCGGTGCCGGCAGCACCGTCTTCACCCGCAACCTGCTGGGCGACATCCTGGCCTGGCCCGAGCTGGCCGAGGCCGAGATCGCGCTGCACGACATCGACGCCCACCGGCTGGACCTGTCGCGCCAGGTGGCCGAGCGTCTGGCCGGCCTGCTGGGCGCCAGGCCGCTGATCACCGCCACCACCGACCGCCGCCGCGCGCTCGACGGCGCGCGCTTCGTCATCAACACCATCCAGGTCGGCGGTTATCGCCCGTCGACGGTGATCGACTTCGAGATCCCGAAGAAGTACGGCCTGCGCCAGACCATCGGCGACACCCTCGGCATCGGCGGCATCATGCGCGCGCTGCGCACCATCCCCGTGCAGATGGCCATGCAGCGCGACATGGACGAGCTGTGTGCGTCCGGCGCCCTGCACCTGAACTACGTCAACCCGATGGCCATGCTGACCTGGGCGCTGAACCGGGCCAGCACCCGCGTGCCCACGGTGGGCCTGTGCCACAGCGTGCAGGGCACCGCCCACGAGCTGGCGCGCGATCTGGGCCTGCCGCCCGACGAGATCGACTACCGGTGCGCCGGCATCAACCACATGGCCTTCTACCTGCGGTTCGAGCACCGCGGCGAGGACCTGTACCCGCGCCTGCGCCAGATCCACGCCGAAGGCCGCGCGCCGGACTGGAACCGCGTGCGCTACGAGATGCTGGCCCAGCTCGGCCACTTCGCCACCGAGAGCAGCGAGCACTTCGCCGAGTACACACCCTGGTTCATCAAGAAGGACCGGCCCGAGCTGCTGGAGCGCTTCAACGTGCCGCTGGACGAGTACCCCGGCCGCTGCCAGGTCTACGAGCGGGCCTGGCCGCACATCGAGCGCGAGCTGCAGCAGCCGGGCGCGGCCGATCCGGCCGCCCTGCGCGCCGAGCTGGAGGCCGCGAAGATCCACGTCATGCCACGCGAAGTGAGCGGTGCGACCGGCCTCATCGAGGGCCTGCGCACCGTGAACCGCTCGATGGAGTACGGCGGCACCATCATCCACAGCATGGTCAGCGGCCAGCCCAGCGTCATCTACGGCAACGTGCCCAACCGCCAGCTGATCGACAACCTGCCGCAGGGCTGCTGCGTCGAGGTGCCGTGCCTGGTCGATGCCAACGGCGTGCAGCCCACGCGCGTCGGCGCGCTGCCGGTGCAACTGGCCGCGCTGATGCGCACCAACGTCAACGTGCAGGAGCTGGTGGTCGAGTCGGTGTTCAGCCAGCGGCGCGACCATGTGTACCATGCGGCGATGCTGGATCCGCACACCGCGGCCGAGCTCGATCTGTCGCAGATCCGCGCGATGGTCGACGAGCTGCTGGCCGCCCACGGCGACATCCTGCCCGAGTACCTGCGGGGCTGACGCGGCGGGCGCCGCGCGGCGCACCGGGCGGCCGGCGGCCTGCAGGGTCCGCTGCCTTGCCGTTCCCGCCGCCGATGTCTCCGCCCCGTCCACCGTCCAGCCCCCCGCCCGCCCGCCAGCCGCCGGCCCGCAAGGCGCCCACCAGCGCCGAGGTCGCCCGGGTGGCGGGGGTCTCGCGCACCACGGTGTCCTTCGTGCTCAACGGCGTCGCGCACCAGGGCATCAGCGAGGCCACGCGCGAGCGGGTGCTGGCCGCCGCGCGCGAGCTGGGCTACACGCCGCATGCCGGCGCCCGGCGCCTGGCCGGCGGGCGCAGCCACACGGTGGGCGTGCTGATCCCGCGGCTCAAGCACCTGTACGTCGATGTTTTTCTGGCCCAGCTGGTGGCAGCGGTCAACGACCGCTGCCGGGCGCTGGGCCTGCGCCTGCTGGTCGAGGCCTGTGGTGACGAGGGCGCCGAGCACGGCCCGCCGCCCAGCGCCGACCGCGTGCGGGCGCTGATCCGCGGCGGCGCGGTCGACGGCCTGATCGCCTTCGGCGGCGACGCGGCGCTGAACCGCGCGCTGCTGGAAGGGCCCGGGCACGGCGTGCCGGTGGTGATGATCGGGCTCGACCTGCCCGGGCTCGGCACGCTGCCCTGCGTCGGCAGCCCGGGCGTGGCGGCGGCGCGCGCGCTGGTCGAGCACCTGATCGCCGGCGGCCGGCGCCGCATCGGCTTCATCGACTACGAGACCCACGCCGCGCCCGAGGGGCCGGCCGATGGTCCCGCGGATGGTCCCGCCGATGGCCTGGTGCCGCCGGCGTCGCGGACGGTCGGCGAGCGGGAGCAGGGCTGGCGCGCGGCGCTCGCGGCCGCCGGCCTGCCGGCACCGCCGGCCTGGTGCGCGCAGGCCGACATCACCGCCGAGAGCGGGCATCGGGCGATGGTCGCGCTCCTGGCGGCCGCGGCCGCTGCAGGCACGACCACGACCATCGGCACGGGCACGGGCACGGGCTCGGCCGAGACCAACGACACCGACACCGACACCGACACGGCATCGGCCCACGCATCAGCATCCTCAGCGCCCCCGCTGGATGCCGTCTTCGCCGGCAACGACACCATCGCCTTCGGCGCGCTGCGGGCGCTGCGCGAGGCCGGCTGGCGGGTGCCGCAGGACATCGCGCTGGTCGGCTTCGACGACATCCCGCTGGCGCCGTATGCCGAGCCGCCGCTGACCACCGTCCACACCGATGCCGCCGCCCACGGCCATGCCGCGATGGACCTGCTGGCCGCGCTGATGGACGGCCGCACGCCCGAGCGCAGCCGCATCGAGCTGCCGACACGGCTGGTGGTGCGGCGCTCCTGCGGCGTGGCGGGCTGAACGCGGATCCGCGGCCGCAGGTCGACCGGCCCCTCAACGCGGCAGCGACGATCCCCCGCAGACCTGGATTTCCTGCCCGGTGATCGGCGCGGCCGCCGGCGACAGCAGGAAGGCGACCAGTGCGGCCACCTCCTCGGGCCGCACCAGGCGGCCCATCGGCGGCAGGCGCGGCGTGGTGCCGGCGCGGGCCGGATCGGCCAGCATCGGCGTGTCGGTGGCCGCGGGCGAGACCACGTTGACGGTCACGCCGCGGGCCACCACCTCGGCGCCCCAGCTGCGCGCCAGCGAGACCAGCGCGGCCTTGCTGGCCGCGTACTGGCTGCGCCCGGCCTGGCCGTGGGCGGTGCGGCTGCCCAGCAGCACGCAGCGGCCGCCGCCGGCCTCGGCCATGCGCGGCAGCAGCGCGTCGGCCAGGCGCTCGGCGGCGGCCACGTGCACCCGCCACAGCCGCTCGCCGCCGTCCGCATCCAGCGCGCCGAGCGCTGCGCCGCGCATCAACCCGGCCGCATGCACCAGGGCCTGCGGCGTGGGCAGCGTGGGCGCCAGCGCGCCGAGCGCGGCGGTGTCGGCCAGATCGACGGCGACGTGGGTGTAGGCCGGATGGACGTGATCCCCGGCCCCGCGCGACAGGCCGATCACCCGCCAGCCGCCGTCCAGCAGCGTGCGCGCGATCGCCTGCCCGATGCCGGAGCTGGCGCCGGTGACGAGGGCCAGCGGGGCGGCCGCGCCGGTCGCCGGCCGATCCGGCCGCCCCTGCGTCAGCCCCTCATTCGGCACGGATGCCCGCCTCGGTGACGATCTTCTGGCTGCGGGCCATGTCCTCGCGCTGGAACTTCTGGAAGTCCTCGACGCTGCCGCCGCCCACCAGCAGGCCCTGGCTGACCAGCTTGTCGCGCATCTCGCCGGCCAGCGCCTTGTGGACCTCGGCGCTCAGGCGGGCGGTGACCTCGGCCGGCAGCCTGGCCGGGCCCCACAGCCCGTACCAGCTGTAGAACTCGAAGCCAGGGATGGACTCGCCGACGGTGGGCACGTCGGGCAGCGTCGGCACGCGGGCCTTGGACGTGACGGCCAGGATGCGCAGCTTGCCGCCCTTGTGGAAGTTGACCGCGCCCAGCAGCGGATCGACGAAGCCGTCGATCTGGCCGCCGATCAGGTCCTGGAAGGCCGGCGCCGTGCCCTTGTACGGCACGATGGTGACGTCGAAGCCGCCCGAGCGGGCCAGCAGTTCGGTCGCCAGGTTGCCGGCCGAGCCCGAGGAGCCGATGGCGAAGGTCAGCTTGCCCGGGTTGGCCTTGGCGCGGGCGATCAGGCCCTTGATGTCCTGCACCGGCAGGCCGTTCGTGACCGAGACGGCCAGCGGCGCCTTGGCCACGAGGGCGATCGGCTGGAAGTCGCGCCAGACGTCGTAGGGCGCGCTCTTGACCGTCATCGGCGTGGTGGTGAAGGTGCTGGCGTTGAACAGCAGCGTGTAGCCGTCGGCCGGCGCCTTGGCCACCGCATCCGAGCCGACCATGCCGTTGCCGCCGGCGCGGTTCTCGACGATGAAGGTCTGGCCGGTCTGCTCGCCCAGCTTCTGCGCCAGCAGGCGGCCGACGGTGTCCAGCGTGCCGCCGGGCGGAAACGGGATGATGAACTTGACCGGCCGGGCCGGCCAGGTCTGGGCGGACGCCGTGCCGGGCAGGGCCAGGCCGAGGACGGCGGTGGCCAGCGCGCAGGCCGAGGCCGCGCCGGCACGCAGGAAGCGCGAGCGGTTCATGGGATGTCTCCTGAGGGGAAGGGTCCGCGCCGACGGCATGGGCCGGCGCTGGGTCTGGGTCTGGATCGGGGCGGTCCGGGCCGGGCCTGTCCGCGACAGGCCCCGGTGTCACCTCAGGCCGGCGTGTAGCGCCGGACCAGCGCGTCGGCCGCGGCCACCAGCAGGTGCAGGTCGGTGCCGATGCCCACCATCGTCGCGCCGGCCTCCAGGTAGTGCTCGGCCTTGCCGTCGGCCGCCAGGATGCCGACCGCGCAGCCCGCCGCCCGGGCGATGCCGATGGCGCGCGCGATCTCGGCCTGCACCTCGGGCCGGCCGGCGCCGCCGCGGTGGCCGAGGCTGGCCGCCAAGTCCGACGGGCCGATGAAGACGGCGTCGACGCCGGGCACGCGGCAGATCGCGTCCAGCTCGGCCAGCGCCTCGCGCGACTCGATCTGCAGGATCAGGCCGATCTCGTCATTGGCGCGCGCCATGTAGTCGGTGTAGCGGGTCCAGCCGCCGGCACGCGTGCTGCCGGCCACGCCGCGCAGGCCTTCGGGCGCGAAGCGGGTCCAGGCCACGGCCTCGGCGGCCTCGGCCGCGCTGCGGATGTTGGGCACCATCACGTTGGGCGCACCGGCATCCAGCACGCGCTTGATCCAGGCCATGTCGTGGATGGGCACGCGCACCACCGGCGTCACCGGCGTGCCGCGCAATGCCAGCAGCTGCTGGCCGACCGTCTCCAGGTCGTTGGCCGTGTGCTCCATGTCCATCAGCATCCAGTCGAAGCCGGAGCCGGCCAGCGACTCGACGATGGGCGCGTAGGGGAAGTTGATCCACAGGCCGAGCTGGCGCGTGTGGGCGCGCAGGGCCTGCTTGAAGGTGTTGACGGGCAGCGAGCGGCTCATCGGGGTGTCTCCTCGTTCGGTCGTCCAGGCGCTCAGATCAGCGCGGCGTAGATCGCGCGCATGTCGGCGCGCGACATCGGACGCGGGTTGTTGTCCAGCAGGCGCGTGACCTTGGCCGCGCCGTCGACCAGGCCGTCCAGGTCCTCGGGCTTCACGCCCACGGTCTTCAGGTCGCTCGGGATGCCGAGGTCCTCGTTGAGGCGGCGCAGCGCGGCGACGAAGGCGTCGGCGGCCTCGCCATCGCCCAGGCCCTCGGTGTCCAGGCCCATCGCGCGGGCCATGGCGGCGAAGCGGCGCTCGTTGCCGACGCGGTTGAAGGCCATCACGGTCGGCAGCAGCATCGCGTTGGACAGCCCGTGCGGCACACGGTACTTGCCGCCCAGCGGGTAGGCCAGCGCGTGCACGGCGGTGGTGCTGGAGGTGGCGATGCAGGCGCCGCCGTAGTAGGCGCCCAGCAGCAGGTCGGCGCGGGCGGCCAGGTCGGTGCCGTCGGCGCAGGCGCGGCGGATGCTGCCGGCGATCAGGCGGATGGCCTCCAGGCCGTACAGGTCGGAGAAGGGCGTGGCCTTCTTCGAGCAGTAGCACTCGATGGCGTGGGTCAGCGCGTCCATGCCGGTCGCGGCGGTGACGGCCGCCGGCAGGCTGACGGTCAGCGCCGGGTCCAGGATCACCGCGTCGGGCATCAGCAGCGGGCTGACGATGCCGACCTTCAGCGCGTCCTCGGCCACCAGGATGATGGAGTTGGGCGTGGCCTCGGAGCCGGTGCCCGAGGTGGTGGGCACCATGAAGGTGGGCAGGCCGCGGGCGGCGAGGGTCTGGCGCTTGTCGAGCAGGGCGCGCAGGTCCAGCGGATGGGCCAGCAGCACGGCGACGATCTTGGCCACGTCCATCGCGCTGCCGCCGCCGATGCCGACCACCAGCTGGTGATCGCCGCCGCGGCGGGCCTCGGCCAGCACGGCCTCGACGTCGGCCACCTCGGGCTCGGGCGGCGTCGAGTCGATGACCTGCACCTGGCAGCCGGCCGCGGCCAGCGCCGCGCGGGCGGGCTCGACCAGGCCGGCGCGGGCCACGCCGCGGTCGCTGATGATCAGCACGCGGCTGGCGCGCCATTCGGCCGCCAGCGTGGGCAGCTGGGCCAGACTGCCGGCGCCGCCGATGACGCGGCCGGCGTGGTGGAGGGTGTAGGTCGTGCTCATGCGCGGCTCAGCCAGTCGTCGGTGATCGCCAGATGCCGGATGCGCTGGCGGTGGTGGGTGTAGGCCACGTGCAGCACGCCGTCGGGCGTCTGCACCAGGCTGGGATAGCTCAGCTCGCGGTTGCGCTGCTCGGCCGAGTTGTTGGTCATGCAGTAGCCGTCGCCGGTCTCCAGATCGCGGCGGATCGGCCAGCTCAGGCCGTCGTCGTCGGACAGCGCCAGCGTCATCGGTGCGCGCGGCGTGCCCCAGAAGGCGCTGCGGGCGGCGGCGGGGGCGGCGTAGGTGGCGGCCGGCGTGGCATCGGGGCCCTCGGTCTCGTCCTCGATCTCGTCGTAGAGCGAGACGCGGCGCTCGGTGGCCTGCTCGGCGCTGATGGCGTTGAAGACCATCGCCAGCCAGCCGGCGTGCGTGCCGTGCTGCAGCCGGATCACCTGGATCGACGAGTTGTTGTTGGGCAGCACGGTGGGCTGCGGCGCGGACCAGCGCACGCCGTCGGCCGAGGTGCTGCGCCAGACGTGGTCGGCCCAGCGGCTGCGGTAGAAGGCCAGCAGGCCCTGGCCGTCGCGCGCCGGCACGATGTTCATGTGCACGGCGCCCAGGCTGTCGGGCACGGCGTGCTCGGTCCAGCTGCGGCCGGCGTCGGTCGACACCAGCACCGCGCTGTCGTCGGCATCGCCCGACCAGCGTGCGCCGCCGACCGTGCGGCAGTGCCAGATCGGCAGCAGCCAGCGGCCCTGGTGCACCACCGGCGGATGGCGCACGAACAGGCCGGTGTCGGGCAGCAGGGCCTCGGGTGCCGACCAGCTGTGGCCGCCATCGGTCGAGCGGCGCACGCGCACGATGGCCGTGTCCTGGTGGCCCGAGCGCTGGGCGGTGTGCAGCAGCCACAGCGTGCCATCGGGCGCCGGCCACAGGATGGGGTTCTGCTCCGAGCGCGCGGCATCGTGCGAGAGCTGCTGCGGCACGCTCCAGCCCTGCGCCGTGCGGCGGGCGAACCACACCGAGATGTCGGCCACGCCCTCCTGCGTGCCGCCGAACCAGACGCAGCCCAGGCTGCCGTCGGCCAGGGGCATCAGGTTGGCCGCATGGCACTGCACGGTGGGCGCGGGCAGGTCGTCGGCCAGCAGGCCGCTGGCCAGGCCGCTGGCGTCACCGGCGGCGCGGGCGCCTTCCAGCCAGGACGTGGACGCCGTCATGCGGCCTGCGCGGTGCGGTCCGCGCCCTCGATCAGGTGCATCGCGTACTCGACCGCCTCGACCAGGCTGTCGGCATTGGCGCGGCCGGTGCCGGCGATGTCGAAGGCCGTGCCGTGGTCGACCGAGGTGCGCAGGATGGGCAGGCCCAGCGAGATGTTGACGCCGCTGATCGCCTGCCACTGGCCAGTGGCCGGATCGACGTTGAAGCCCAGCAGCTTGACGGGAATGTGGCCCTGGTCGTGGAACATCGCCACCACCGCGTCGTACTGGCCGGCGCGCAGCTTGATGAACACGGTGTCGCCCGGGTGCGGGCCGCTGAAGTCGAAGCCCTTGGCCGCGTACTCGCGGATCACCGGGGCGATGACGGCGTCGTCCTCCTTGCCCAGGATGCCGTTCTCGCCGGCATGCGGGTTCAGGCCGGCCACGGCGATGCGGGGGGCCTGCAGGCCCAGGCGGTGCAGCGCGTCGATGGTGACGTCGAACACGCGGCGCAGGCGCTCGGGCGTGACGCGGCGCGGCACGTCGGCCAACGCGCAATGCGTGGTGACGTGCGAGACCCGCATGCCGCCGTGGGCCAGCATCATCACCGCGTCGCGCTGGCCGGTCAGGTGGGCCAGCATCTCGGTGTGGCCCTCGAAGGCATGGCCGGCCAGGTGCAGCGCCTCCTTCGACAGCGGGGCGGTGACGATGGCCTGCGACTGCCCGGCCTGCACGCGGCGCACCGCGCGTTCGACCGCACGGTAGGCCCACTCGCCGCCGGCGGCCGAGACCTGGCCGACGGTGATCGGCGCGTCCACCGGGCCCACGTCGACCATCTCGTAGGGCGGCGCGTCGTCCAGCGCCAGCTGGGCCTCGGCGCGGCGCATGGCCTCGCCGCTGCCGCAGACCTCCAGCGCCAGCGTGCCGGCGTCGATCTGCGGCCGCAGCGTGCGCGCGGCCTTGGCGATGATCTCGGGGCCGATGCCGGCCGGATCACCCATCGTGATGGTGAGTCGAATCATGGAACCTCGGGGGGACGGGAAAGGGTTGGACGGGCCCGTGTGGGCGGAACGCAGCGGGGGGAACGGGCCCGTGCCGGCGGGCCGTCAGTCGGCCTTGATGTTGGCGGTCTTGATCAGCTTGCCGATGCGGTCGTACTCGATGGGCACCAGACGGGCGAGTTCAGCGGCATCGCCGCTGGCCGTGCTCACGCCGACGCCGCGCAGCTTGTCGATCACCTCAGGGTTCTTCAGCGCCTTCTGCAGCGCGCCGGAGAGCTTGGCCACCACGTCCTTGGGCGTCTTGGCCGGGGCGAACAGGCCGTACCAGGCGCTGAACTGCCACTGCGGATAGCCCGATTCGGCGAAGGTCGGCACGGTGGGCAGATCGGCCGAGCGCTGGGCCAGGCCGATGGCGATCGGGCGCACCTTGCCGCCCTTGATCTGGCCCATGGCGGCGGTGGTGGTGTCGAAGATCACGTGCAGGCGGCCGCCGATCAGGTCCAGCGAGTGCGCGTTGCCGCCCTTGTAGGGCACGTGGGTCATCTTCGTGCCGCTCATTTCGGTGAACAGCTCGCCGGCCAGGTGCAGCGGCGAGCCGTTGCCCGAGGAGCCGTACATCACCGAGCCCGGGTTCTTCTTGTCGGCGTCCACCAGGTCCTTGAGCGACTTGTAGGGCGAGTCGACGTTGACGTTGACGACGATCGGGGCCTGGCCGATCAGGCCGATGGCCTCGAAGTCGGTCAGCGGGTTGAAGTCGGCCTTGATCAGGTGCGGGCTGGCGGCGTGCGTGGCCAGACCGCCGACCAGCACCGTGTAGCCGTCCGGCGCGGCCTTGGCCACGGCGTTGGCGCCCAGCAGCGCGCCGGCACCCGGCTTGTTGTCGACGATGACGGTGGCGCCGAGCGCCTCGCCCATCTTCTGGCCGAGCAGGCGGCCCAGCATGTCGTTGGCGCCGCCGGCCGGGTAGGGCACGACCACGGTGATCGGCTTGGACGGGAAGGTGTCGGCGAAGGCGGTGCCGGCGCAGCAGGCGCTGGCCAGGGCGACGGCGGCCAGGGCGGCGCGGCGGGTGATCGGGTGCATGGAAGTCTCCTGGTGGGTGTCGTTGCGCTCACGATCCCTTTGGCGTTGGCTGCGCGGTTCTGGAAGATCCGGTGCCTGAATCGCTCATTCTGCGTCGGGAGCGGTCTCAATGATGCATAAACTTCCACAAACGATCAATAACGTCCAAATCCGGTCAAACCCCGATGGCATGATGTCGGCGCGCGGTGATCCACTCGCGCCGCGGTGCCTGTCACCGCCGCGGGGATCGCCGTCCGGCCCCCCGCGACCCTCGCCCGCCGCCCACGGCGCGGGCCGGGCGAGGGGCCCGACCCGGGCGCCCGCTGCCCACCGTTCCGCCCACCGCCCATGTCCGATCCGATGTCGCCGTCCGACGCCCCCCCCGACGTCAGCCCTGCCACCAACCTGCTGCCCGCCCAGCGCCGCCAGCGCATCATCGAGTTCCTGCGCCGGCATGGCGCCGTCACGCTGGCGCAGCTGGAGCAGGCGCTCGGCGTGTCCGTCAGCACGCTGCGGCGGGATCTGGACACGCTGGCCGACCGCGGCGAGATCGACCGCACCCACGGCGGCGCGCTGCTGCGCCACCAGGACTACAGCACCTTCGAGCCCGACCGCCATGCCGCCAGCGCGCTGGCCGCCGGCGAGAAGGCCGCCATCGGCCGTGCCGCCGCCGAGCAGCTGCAGCCGCGCCAGAGCGTGATCTTCGACAGCGGCAGCACGGTGCTGGAGGCCGCGCGCGCCGTCGTCCAGCGCGGCATCGCGCTGACGGCGGTGACCAACGACCTGGCCATCGCCCAGATCCTGGGCGCCAGCGCGCAGATCCAGGTGCATGTGCTGGGCGGCGTGCTGCGCCCGGGCAGCCCGACGCTGATCGGCGACGCGCTGATCCAGTCGGCCCGCCTGATCCAGGCCGACGTGCTGCTGTGCGGCGCCCACGCGCTGACCGACGGCCTGATCAGCGAGACCTCGGCCGACGTGGCCGCGGCCAAGCGCGCGCTGATCCGCGCCGCCAGCGTGCGCCGCCTGCTGGTGGACGCCGGCAAGCTCCGCCCGCGCGCCTTCATGCAGGTGGCCCCGGTCGCCGAGTTCGACGAGGTGCTCACCGCCGGCGACGTGCCGGCCGACGAGATCGAGCGCCTGGAGGGCCTGGGCGTCAAGGTGACGCTGGTGACGGGCTGAGGGCGCCGCCGTCAGCCGCCAGCTGGTAGCTGACGGTTGCCAGTCGCCCCGGCCTCTGCCTGCCGGGTGCCGATTGCCCGTCCTGTCGGGCGCAGCGTCGCCGACCCGGTTCCAGCCGGCCGTGCGTCCGCATCAGACCCGCTTCCGACCCGCTTCCGGCCCGATTCACGCCTGATCCCCGCCCGATCCCCGCCCGATCCCCGCCCGTGTCCCGACGCTGACCATGACCCCCGACCTGCGCATCCTCGCCGACGACCTGACCGGCGCCCTCGACACCGCCGCGGCCTTCGTCGCGCCGGTGCCCGTCCATCTGGACCACCCGCCCGCCGTGCCGGTGGCCGCGCCCGTCAGCGCGCTGGCCATCGCCAGCCGCGACGTGCCGCCCGCGCGCCTGCCGGCGCTGCTGGCCCCGGCGGCCGACTGGCTGGCCGGCGCCGGCATCGCCTACAAGAAGATCGACAGCCTGTGGCGCGGCAACACGCTCGACGAGCTGGTGTGGCTGGTGCGTGCCGGCGGCTTCGAGCGCCTGATCTTCGCGCCCGCGTTCCCGGCCCAGGGCCGGCTGTGCATCGGCGGCCGGCTGCGCCTGGCCGACGGCCGCCCGCCGCCGGCGGCCGACGATGCCAACGGCCTGCGTGAGCGGCTGCCGGGCGTGCAGGTCGATCTGCCGGACGTGCGCGACGAGGCCGATCTGCAGGCCGTCGCCGGCCAGGTGCACGGTCAGGTGCACGGTCAGGGCGGACGCCGCTGGCTGTGGTGCGGCAGCGCCGGGCTGGCGCAGGCGCTGGCCCGCGAGCTGGCGTGTGCGGCGGGCGGGCGGGCGGCGTCGGAGTCGGCGTCCTCGGTGCGGGCGATGACGATGGCCGCGTCGTCGGAGGCGGGGACAGCGGCCGGCGTCCCGGGCCTGCTGCTGATCAGCGCCAGCCACCAGGATGTCACCCGCGGCCAGCTCGACCGGCTGCAGGCCGACTGGCCGCGGGCCACCTGGGTGCGCGACGGCGATGCCGCGGCCCTGGACGCGGTGCTGGCGCCTGGCGCCGCGGCCCGGGCCCTGGCCCGCGGCGGCCTGCTGCTGGACCTGGCGCCGCGCGGGCGGCTGACACCGGAGGCCGCCGCCGCCTTGCTGGCCGCACAGATCGGGCGTCTGACCCAGGCCCAGGCCCTGCCACGGCCGGCGCGGCTGGTGGTGATCGGCGGCGACACCTTCGTCGCCCTGTGCCGGGCCACCGGCGCGACCGCCCTGCACACCGAACCGGCCCGCCAGGCCGGCTGGGGCCGTGCCCGCTGGGCCGGCGGCGCGTGGGACGGCGTGGTCTGCGACAGCCGCTCCGGCGCCTTCGGCGGCCCGGACGATCTGCGGAGCTTGCTGGGCACGGGCCCCGCTTGACTCGGCGGAGACGGGCCGCGGCGCGCGCCCGCCCACGCTGGAGCGTGGCACCGCCGGCCCTCCTGGCGTGGCCCGGCCCCTGGGCTATCATCGCCGCCTGTTGCAACGACCGCCGTGCCGGCGCCAGATCGGCCGGTGGTGGCCGCCAGGGAGGCGGCACCTGATGATCGACGTCCGCTCCTTCGACCGCCTGGTCTTCGCCGGTGGTGGCAACCGCTGCTTCTGGCAGGCCGGCGTGCTGGCCCGCTGGGCCGAGCTGGGCCACCGCCTGCCCGCCGACCTGTACGGCACCAGCGCCGGCGCCTCCATCGCGGCCTCGGCCCTGACCATCGGCCCGCGTGCGGCCCTCGACCACTGCCGCCGCCTGTTCGCCGCCAACGAGCGCATGGTCGACTGGCACGATCTGGCCCGGGCCCGCCTGCGCTTCGCCCACCAGACCACCTACCCGGACTGGGTCGCGCAGATCGTCAATGCCGACACCTTCACCCGCCTGCGCGAGGCGCCGCAGCGGCTGTGGGTCTCGGTCGCCCGTCCGGCCACGCTGCTGGGCCAGCGCGGCAGCGTCGTCGCGGCCACGCTCGCCTACCTGATCGACAAGAAGGTCAGCCACAGCATCCATCCGCGGCTGCCGCGATTCCTGGGGCTGCGCCAGCAGTTCTTCGCGCTCGGCACCAGCCCGTCGGTGGCCCATGCCCAGGCGGTGCTGAACGCAGCCGCCGGTGCGCCGCCGATCACCCCGTCGATCCACCTGGGCGGCGCCTGGGCCTTCGACGGCGGCTATGTCGACAACGCCCCGGTGCCGGCACAGGCGCCGGACGAGCGCCAGCGCACGCTGGTGCTGCTGACGCGCCACTACCCCGACCGGCCGGCCACCTTCGTCCACCAGGGCCGCCAGTACTGGCAGCCCAGCCGCAAGGTGCCGGTGTCGACCTGGAACTGCACACACCGCGCGACGGTCGACGATGCCTGGGCGCTCGGGCAGGAGGACGCGCGGCGCGTGCTGGGCTGAGCGTCCCGCATCCGTCGCGCGCCTCCGCTCAGGTGTCGCGCCCCGC
Source organism: Pseudaquabacterium rugosum (assembly GCF_038066575.1). Taxonomy (NCBI): domain Bacteria; kingdom Pseudomonadati; phylum Pseudomonadota; class Betaproteobacteria; order Burkholderiales; family Sphaerotilaceae; genus Pseudaquabacterium; species Pseudaquabacterium rugosum. The sequence continues at coordinate 37,806 of NZ_JBBUTF010000035.1, forward strand.
CCCCCTCACCGGCACAGATCCAGCCCTTCCGGTATCCCGCCGTCCGGCGAGTCGATGCCGATGCAGCCCAGCAGGCTGGCGTACAGGTTGTGGTGGCCGTGGCGGCCGTTGTCGGGCGGCAGGGTGGCGGCCGCGCGGGCGCGCTGCTGCAGGCGCTCGAAGCGGCGGGCCAGCTCGGGCTGGCCGCGCCATTCGGGGCTGGCCCAGAACACCAGGGGCACGCGGCGCTGCTCGGGCGGGGCCAGGTGGCGCGGCGTGGCGTGGAAGTGGCGGTTCTCGTCGATCGATTCGCCGTGGTCGGGCACCCACACCATCAGTGCCTTGCGGCCGGCCAGGCTCTGGCGCAGCTCGTGCAGCACCTGGTCGGCATAGAGCACGCTGTTGTCGAAGGCGTTGAACAGCTCCTCCACGCTGCAGGAGCGGCCCAGCGTGCACTCCGGTGTCCAGCGGGCATGGCTGCGGGGATAGCGCTCGCGGTAGTCGGCGTGCGATCCCTTGGTGTGCAGCACCACCAGCTGCGGGCCGCGGCCGGCCGGGTGCTGGCGCACGGCGCGCGCCAGCTCGGGGACCAGCAGTCCGTCGTCCAGGCGGCGGCGCTGGTTCTCGGGCTGGGCGGCGATCACCTCACGCAGCTTGTAATGGTCGGGCCGCACGCGGCCGTAGAAGCCGGCCTCGGCCTGCATCGCGTAGAGCTCGATGCGGAAGCCCAGCTGCCGGTAGACCGAGAACACGTTGTCCTCGACGATGCGGTCGGGCTGGCCGGGGCCGCCGGCCACGATGCCCTGCGGGCGCACGAACATGCAGGCCAGCGACAGCTTGGTCGAGGTGTCGCAGGACCAGCCGGCGAAGGCGGCCACGCCGTCGGCACGGCTCAGGTGGGGCGTGGTGTCGCGGCGGTGGCCCAGCAGGCCCAGACGGTCGGAACGCGTGGTCTCGCCGATCACCAGCACCACCACCAGATCGTCCAGCGGTACCGACGGCTGATGCCGGTGCAGGCGGGCGGGTGCGCGCAGCGCGGTGTCGTCACGGGCCTGCTGCCAACGGCCATGCAGCACCATGGCGGTGCCGGCCAGCCAGTTGGCCGGCAGATAGCTGTGCAGGGCCACGCCCACCAGGTTGACCCGCTGGGCATCGGCAGGGCCGACCGCCTCGCGCGCGCGCTCCAGCACGCCACGGCCGGCTGCGGCCAGGGCCAGGCTGGCCAGGGCGGCCAGCAGCATCGTGGCGGCGCAGCGCAGGCGGCCGCGGGCGGGTGGGGGCTGGTGCTTGGATTGGTACTGGGCTGGTTGTCGGGGCCCGCGTGGCGGCGCGCCGGTGGCACGCCACAGCAGCCACAGCGGCAGCAGACCGAAGCCCAGCACCCACAGGCCGACCCAGTGGTCGATCAGTTCGACCGACAGCGCGTGGTCGGTGGTCAGCACCGCGTTGACCACGCCGTGGCCGACGATCACCTGGTAGCGCGCCATGAAATGCGCGGTGATGGCCGAGACCAGCAGCAGCGCGCCACCGATCAGGCGCAGGCCGTGGCGTCCGGCCAGACCGGCCAGGGCCAGCAGCGCGCCGGCCAGGCCCAGCATCAGGGCGCCCTCGGCCAACGGACCCAGCCAGGGCCAGGGGCCGGACAAGGGACGCCACAGGTGCCCGTGGCGCTGCACGGCGGTCGGCAGGTTCAGCAGGGCGCCGATCCACAGGGCGGTGGCGGCCCAGACGGGCAGCAGGCCGGGGGGGCGGGCGGCTGCGGAAAGACGGGCGGAACACATGGGAGACGGTACGGCTGTCGTGTCCGTGGAGAACGGTGCGGATCCGCGGCGGCGTCGGTGGATCGTCTGCCTGTGGAAGGGGGCCGGTCGCACGCCGGTGGCCGCGGATTCTGGCGCGGTTGCCGGCCGGTTCGTCCGGGGGCGGACTCGGGGTTTGCACGGGCTGCCCCGTGGCCGCGGCGGCATGCGGAGCGTGGGGGAGGCCCCCGATCCGCCGCGGCGACGGGCACAGGGGCGGTGACAATCGCGGCGGTCGCTCAACCGCTGTGTCAGCGGTCTGGGCGCCTGCTCCAGTCAACGGGACCCGTCCGCATGCCTTTGCCGCGTCTGTTCGCGCCGTCGATCCTGTCCCGGCCGCCCCGTGCGCGGGGGGCGGGGCCCTCGTCGGGCCCTCCTCACGGCCTGCGCCGGATCCTGCGGCCGGTCGCGGCTCTGGCCGCTGTGGCCCTGGCGGGCGCGCTGGCCCCGGCCGGGGCGTCGCCCATCCACCGCTGCGAGTCCGACGGCGCCGTCACCTTCCAGAACACGCCGTGTGCCGACGGCCGGGGCCGTCGGTTCACGCCGCAGCACGACGCCACGTCGCCGGCCGCGCAGCCGGCCTCCACCGCGCGCAACCAGGCGGCCTATCGGGCCGCTGCCGCGCCGGCCCTGGCCGAGGAGCGTGCGCGTCTGGGCAGTGCAGGGCCTGGCAGTGCCGGGCCCGGCCGCCCGGGCGCTGCGCCGCGTGCCAGCCTGCCGGCGACAGCGTCAGCCGCCGCGGCGCTGCCGTCGACCGCCCCGCGCAGCCCGGCCGCGGGCGGTGCCTTCCGCTGTGACGGCCGCCAGCACTGCAGCCAGATGCGCTCCTGCGCCGAGGCGCGCTACTTCCTGGCCCGCTGCCCGGACGTGAAGATGGACGGCGATGGCGACGGCATCCCCTGCGAGGAGCAGCTCTGCGGGCATTGAGCGGGTCACCGGACCGGTCATCGAGCCGGCCGAGGGTGGATGTCAGGGCCGCGGGCCTCAGGCACCAGGCATCAGCGGGCGGCCCGAGCGCTCGCACGCCGGCCTGCGTCATCGGATGGATGGCGCGTCCGCGCGGGCGGACCTACGATGCGTGGCTGATCCGCGCGCCGATGGCGACGGCGGCCGTCCCCCGTTCACAGGAGTCCTCATGAGCCCTTCGACCCCGTCCGCTGGCACACCGCCGTGCCGCGCCCCTCTGTCCCTGGCCGGACGCCGTCTGGCGGTGGCGCTGGCCGCCAGCCTGTGTGGCCTGGCTCAGGCCGCGACCCAGACCTGGACGGACGAGGCGGACTTCCTGGCCGCCGTCGGCACGGTCCGCACCGAGACCTTCAATGCCTATGCCGCCGACCAGACCGCAGGTGGCACGCGGCTGATCCTCGACGACTTCACCGTCACGCCCAACGCGAGGGTGGATGCCCCGCCGCTGGCACGCGACATCGACGGCAGCACGCTGCTGACCTTCGACCTGAGCTGGGGCGGCTGGGCCGATCTGGTGTTCGACCAGCCCTTGCGGGCCGTCGGCTTCTGGATCAACAGCGCCTCGGTGACGGTCAGCGTCGCGGCCTCCGGGCTCGACGGCTTCGGCAGCTACCGCCACCTGACCTCGCTGGACTCGGGCAGCAGCGGGCTGGCCTTCATCGGCTTCACGTCGGACCAGACCTTCAACCGCCTCGCGTTCTCGGGCCCGGGCTGCTGCAGCCGCGTGATGGCCCTCGACAACGTGATGTCGGCCAGCGTGCTGGCGCCGGTGCCCGAGCCGACCCAGGGTCTGCTGATGGCGGCCGGGCTCGGTACGCTGCTGGGCTGGCGCGGCCTCAGGCGCCGGGCAGCCGGTGCTGACGGAACTGCTCGCGCAGCTTGAGCTTGAGCAGCTTGCCGGTGGCCGTGTGCGGCAGGGACTCGACGAAGACCACGTCGTCGGGGATCTGCCACTTGGCGATGCGGCCCTCGTAGAAGCCGAGCATCGCCGTGCGGTCGAGGTCCGCGGCCTCGGGCTTGCGCACGACGACCAGCAGCGGGCGCTCATCCCACTTCGGGTGCGGCACGGCCACCACCGCGGCCTCCTGCACGCCGGGGTGGGCCATCGCGATGTTCTCCAGCTCGATCGAGCTGATCCACTCGCCGCCGGACTTGATCACGTCCTTGCTGCGGTCGGTGATCTGCATGTAGCCCTCGGCGTCGATCGTGGCCACGTCACCGGTGGGAAACCAGCCGCCCTGGCCGTCGACCGCGCGCAGCGGCAGGGCCGCGTCCTGGCCGAGGTAGCTGTCGACCACCCAGTGGCCGCGCACCATCAGGTCGCCGGCGCTGCGGCCGTCCCACGGCAGGCTCTGGCCCTGGCCGTCGACGATGGCCATGTCCACGCCGTAGATCGAACGGCCCTGCTTGGCCTGCAGCGCCTCGCGCCGCTCCTGCGGCAGATCGGCATGGTGGCGGCGCAGCCGGCTGAGCGTGCCCAGCGGTGACAGCTCGGTCATGCCCCAGGCGTGCACCACCTCGACGCCGTGCACCTGCTGCAGCGTGTGCAGCATGGCCGGCGGGCAGGCCGAGCCGCCGATCACCGTGCGGCGGAAGCTGGAAAAGCGCAGCTGCTGGCGCTCCATGTGGGTCAGCAGGCCCAGCCAGACGGTGGGCACGCCGGCGCTGAAGGTGACCTGTTCGGACTCGAACAGCGCATGCAGGCTGGCGCCGTCCAGGTGCGGGCCGGGCAGCACCAGCTTGGCGCCGACCATCGCACTGGCATAGGGCAGGCCCCAGGCGTTGACGTGGAACATCGGCACCACCGGCAGGATCACGTCGTTGCCGGAGAGGTTCATCGCGTCGGGCATGGCCGCGGCCATCGCGTGCAGCAGCGTCGAGCGGTGGCTGTAGACGGCGCCCTTGGGGTGGCCGGTGGTGCCCGAGGTGTAGCAGATGCTGGCCGCCGCCTGTTCGTCGAACTGAGGCCACGCGTAATGGCCGGACTCGGCGTCCAGCAGATCCTCGTAGCACAGCAGGCCCGGCAGGGTGCTGGCTGCCGGCATGTGGGCACGGTCGCTCATCAGCACGTAGTGGCGCACCGTGTGCAGCTGCGGCGCCAGCTGCTCGACCAGCGGCAGGAAGCTGAGATCGAAGCACAGCACGGTGTCGGCCGCGTCGTCGATGATCCAGGCGATCTGCTCCGGGAACAGGCGCGGATTGACCGTGTGGCAGACGCGCTGCGAGCCGCTGATGCCGTAGTACAGCTCGACATGGCGGTGGCCGTTCCAGGCCAGCGTGCCGATGCGCTCGCCGGCGGCGCAGCCCAGCCGGTCGAGCGCCTGGGCGACCTGCTGCGCGCGGCGCGCCAGCGTGGCCCAGGTGCAGCGGTGGGTGTCGCCCTCGACCCGGCGGCTGACGATCTCCACGTCGCCGGCATGCCGCCGGGCGTGCTCCAGCAGGCTGGAGACCAGCAGCGGCATCTGCATCATCTGTCCGTTCAACATCGCGCGAGTCTCCTCGTGGGGGTGGAAATCAGGGCAGGGTCGGCGGGCGGTCAACGCCTGTCAATCCGGAATGCGCCGGGCGTCGACCGACGGGCTCAGCACCGAGCCTGACCCGTCTGAACTAGGGGGGTGCTCCGCGGCGCCGCGCCGCGGCCCGGTTATGGTTCCGGCCCCATGCCGGTGCGATGACGCCGGCCCATCCGGCCCGAAGCCCCACCCCCCCTCGCCATGCAGTTGATCTGGTTGTCCGGGCCGACGTCCCGCGTGCTGACCGTCTCCGTCGGCCTGAAGACCGTGCTGTGCTCGGTCGCCGCGCTGGCGGTCACGCTGGTGGCCCTCGGTGGCGTGCTGCAGCTGCTGGGCATCCGCATCGCCGTCGACGTGCGGCCGGAGCTGGCCCGCAGCCTGGGCGGCGTGACCTCGGCCAGCGAGCAGCAGCGCGTCGAGCAGCAGCTGCGCGAGCAGCTGACGCGGGTGCAGGGCCGGGTCGATGCGCTGTCCGGCCAGCTGCAGCAGCTGGAGCAGACCAAGCAGGCGATGGTCGGCCTGATCGGCGATCCGCCACCGGTGGCCCCCCCGGCGGCGGGCCGCGGCGGTCCGCTGCGCCGCCTGCTGGCGCTCGACTGGTTCGCGCCGCGCGCCGTCGACGGCCTGGTGCGGCTGGACGAGCAGTCGCAGGGCCTGAGCCAGCGCAGCCAGCAGCTGCAGCAGCTGTGGCAGGCCGAGCTGCAGGTGCTGCAGGCGCTGCCGCTGCGCGCCCCGATCGACGCCGCCCACGAGCGCAGCAGCGATTTCGGCGTCCGGCGCGATCCGTTCACCGGCGGCTTCGCCCGCCACGAGGGCATCGATTTCGTCGCCCCGGCCGGCACCCCGGTGCAGGCCACCGCGGCGGGCACCGTCGTCACCGCCGAGGCCTCGGGCGCCTACGGCCTGCTGGTCGAGATCGACCACGGCCACGGCCTGAGCACCCGCTATGCCCACAACAGCCGGCTGGAGGTCACGCGCGGCCAGGCGGTGCAGGCCGGGCAGCTCGTCTCGCGCCTGGGCTCGACCGGCCGCTCGACCGGCCCGCACCTGCACTACGAAGTGCGCATCGACGGCCGGGCGATCGATCCCGGCGCCCGCGAGGTGCTGCAGGCCACCCGCGGCCTGCAGCGTCAGCGCACCCTGGCCCTGATGGAGGACTGAGAGACCATGTTCGGAACCCGCCGCACCGCTGACGACCCGAGCGTCGCCACCAAGGAACGCTTCGCCACCCTGATCGGTGAGCGCACCACGATCAAGGGCGACCTCAGCCTGGCCGAGGGCGTGCGCATCGACGGTCGCCTCGAAGGCAACACCGGCCGCGAGGGCGACGCGCCGGTGACGGTGGTCATCGGCCAGAACGGCAGCGTGACCGGCAACATCGTCGCCACCCGGGTGGTGGTGGCCGGCCAGGTGCTGGGCACCATCCAGGCCGACGAGGAGGTCGAGCTGCACGCCACCGCCGTCATCCAGGGCGACGTGCACTGCAAGTCGCTGCGCATCGCCCATGGCGCGCGGGTGATGGGCCGCATCGCCACGGCCGACCATCCGGCCGTCAGCCGGCCGACGCTGGTGGTCGACCAGCGCGATGTGCCGAAGGTGGCCAACGGGTCGGCCTGAGGGCCGGCGCCTTCGGGCCCGAGTCCACGGTGTCGCGGGGCTGCAGGGCCGCGGCGCAGGCCGCCGCAGCCGCGGTCGCCGTCGCCCTGGTGGCGCAGCGCCTCAGAGGGTGTCCCCTAAATGATTTTTTTGGCCAATCGTGTTGCGAGGATACGCGCCTCGGTCAGCCAGACCCAGGCAAGAGGGGCCCAGGTGGAGCGATCATGGTGAGCCATGA
>NZ_JBBUTF010000036.1:0-42098 GCF_038066575.1 Pseudaquabacterium rugosum
CGAAGCGCCGCATCAGTTCGTCGCCAGCAGCAGTCAGGTCGGATGCCATCGTGTCAGGTCGTTTTCGGGAGCCGCGTTCGTATCACACATCGGGGGTGGGGGCTAATGCAATCGCCCTGGGCGTCCGCCGTGCTTCAGCCGTGCCTCAGCCGTGCCGTGCCCGCAGATGCCACTCGCCCGGCGCGATGTCGTTGCGGATGGCGGCGCGGGTGGCCTCGTCCAGCGCCGGATCGTCCGGCGCGTACAGGCCGCACAGGCGCAGCGCCCGGCGCAGGTCGATGCGCGGGCCCAGCCAGTCCCAGACCACGCGCGCGCAGCAGGGCATGCGCTCGCCCGAGCCGGAGACGCCCAGGCGCAGCCCGGTCAGCCGGCTGACGCGGTTGCGGAAGGACGGGAACAGCACCGTCTGCGTCAGCTCCAGCCCGGTCAGCGTCTCCAGGTCGTTGAGGAAGATGCGGTCGCCCAGCATGTGGACGGTGCCGCGGTAGATGCCGTGGCTGGCGCGCTGGCCGGGGTGCTCGACCAGGCGCTCGGTGCGCTGGTAGACGATGCGATCGCCCTCGCGCCGCAGCACCACCAGCGTGCGCAGCACGCGGCCCGGGCAGGCCATCGAGTGATAGGTCTCGAAGTAGTGGCCGCAGAAGCGGTCCAGGCCGCTGCCGCAGCCGTCGCGCACCAGGCGCTGCAGCGTGCCGTGCAGCTGCGCGTCGGCCTCGGCCAGGCGCGCCGGCTGCGCCCGCGGGCGCACCTGCACCAGACGCTCGAACTGCGGATGTGGCAGCAGGATCTCGTGCGGCTCGACGCCGAAGAAGTCGCACAGCCGGCGCAGCGTGCCGGCACCGGGCCGGAAGCGGCCGCTGAGGTAACGGTTGAACTGCGGCCGGTTGAGATCGAGCCGCCGGCAGACCTCGGCGATCGACGGATAGAAGCTGCACAGCAGGCGCAGGTTGCGGGCGAAGGCGTCGTCGTCCATGGGCGGGGCAGGGCGGTCGGATCGGGCGGGTGGCGGGCGCGGGGGGCGGCTACTGACTGGATGTGGCGCACTGTGGCGCAGTCTTGGCGCCAGTGTGCACCGGATGGTGCGCCAGCCGCAAATTCCCCGCGGCCCGCCGGGGCGCTGCAATGCGCAGCGCGCGGCGGCGGTCCACGGACCGACCGCACGCGCCTGCCCCAGACGCACCCATCCGACGAGGAGACGACGCAATGAACCCGAACCCCCCCATCCGCCCCGGCGCCCCGCGCCCGGCCGCCCAGGCCCTGAGCCCCGTCCGCGCCCTGCGCGCCTGCCGCCTGGAGCGCCGCCATGCTTGACGCCCTCAACGACCTGCTGTGGAGCAAGGTGCTGATCGTCGTGCTGATCGGCGTGGGGCTGTGGTTCACCGTCGGTTCGCGCTTCGTGCAGTTCCGTCACTTCGGCCGCATGTTCGGCATCCTCAGCGCCAGCCAGGCCTTCGCCAAGGACCGCGAGGGCCATCTGTCGTCCTTCCAGGCGCTGATCCTGTCGGTGGCCGGCCGGGTCGGCGGCGGCAACATCGCCGGCGTGGCGGTGGCCATCACCATCGGCGGCCCGGGGGCCGTGTTCTGGATGTGGGTGGTCGGCCTGCTGGGCATGGCCACCAGTTATTTCGAGTGCATGCTGGCCCAGGCCTACAAGCAGGCCCAGCCCGACGGCACCTACCGCGGCGGCCCGGCCCACTACATCGAGCGTGGCCTGGGCGCGCGCTGGAAGTGGCTGGCCGCGCTGTACTCGGTGCTGCTGCTGGTGACCTTCGGCTTCGGCTTCAGCGCGCTGCAGGCCTTCTCGGTGGCGGCCTCGGTGCATGACGCCTTCGGCGTGCCGGTGCTGGCCACCGGCGTGGCGCTGGGCCTGATCATGGTCGTCATCGCCTTCGGCGGCATCCGCCGCATCACCCGGGTGGCCGAGGTGCTGGTGCCGGTGATGGCCGTCGGCTACCTGGGCATGGCCCTGGTGGTGATGGCCATGCACATCGATCAGATCCCGGCCGTGCTGGCCCTGATCGTCAAGAGCGCCTTCGGCCTGGAGCCGGCGGTCGGCGGCACCGTCGGTGCGGCCATGCTGATGGGCATCAAGCGCGGCCTGTTCTCGAACGAGGCCGGCCTGGGCAGTGCGCCCAACGTGGCGGCCGTGGCCTATGTGCCGCATCCGGGCAGCCAGGGCGTGGTGCAGGCCTTCTCGGTCTTCATCGACACGCTGATCATCTGCTCGTGCACCGCCTTCATGGTGCTGCTGGGCGATGTCTACCAGCCCGGCATGGACGCCAGCCTCGGCGGCATCGCGCTGACCCAGGCTTCGCTGGCCAGCCATGTGGGTGAGTGGGGCCGGGTGTTCGTCAGCCTGGCGATGCTGCTGTTCGGCTTCACCACCGTCATCTACAACTACTACCTGGGCGAGAACAGCCTGAGCTGGCTGGGCGGCCAGAACCGCGCGCTGATGGTGGCCTACCGCCTGGCCGTGGCCGGTCTGTGCACCTGGGGTGCCACCAGCGATCTGGGCACCGTCTTCGCCTTCGCCGACGTGACCATGGGCTTCCTGGCCCTGGCCAACCTGTTCGCGCTGGCCCTGTTGTTCCGCCCGGCGCTGCGCCTGATGCGGGACTTCGACGAGCAGGTGGCACGCGGCGTGACCGAGCCGGTGTTCGACGCCCGCCGCTTCGCCGACATGGGCATCGATGCCCGGGCCTGGACGCTGGAAGCGCAGGACCAGGCCCGTCTGCGCGATCCGCGCTGATCCGCCACCGCCCCACGGCGCCGGCCGCGGCCGGTGCCACACCTGACCTGGACGTCCATCTGAGGAGACCCGCCATGGACACCCGCATCGAACATGACCTGCTGGGCGACATGGCCCTGCCCGCCCCGTGCTGGTGGGGCATCCAGACCCAGCGCGCGGTCGAGAACTTCCCGCTGACCGGTGTGCCCATCGGCCACCATCCGGCCCTGGTGCGCGGCCTGGCGCTGGTCAAGGCGGCCGCGGCCCGTGCCAACCAGGAGCTGGGCGTGCTGGCCCCGCACAAGGCGCAGGCCATCGTCGAGGCCTGTCTGGAGGTGGCCGGCGGCCGCCTGCACGAGGCCTTCGTCGTCGACCTGATCCAGGGCGGCGCGGGCACCTCGACCAACATGAACGCCAACGAGGTGCTGGCCAACCTGGCGCTGGAGAAGCTCGGCTGGCCCAAGGGCGCCTACGCGCACCTGCACCCCAACGACGACGTCAACCAGTCGCAGTCGACCAACGACGCCTACCCGACGGCCGTGCGCGTGGCGCTGCAGTTCGCCACCGAGCCGCTGATCGAGGCGGTCGGCCGCCTGCGCCAGGCCCTGGACGACAAGGGCCGCGAGTTCTCGGGCGTGCTGAAGATGGGCCGCACCCAGCTGCAGGACGCGGTGCCGATGACGCTCGGCCAGGAGTTCGAGGCCTTCGGCGTCACGCTGGGCGAGGACATCGAGCGCCTGCGCGAGGTCTGCGCGCTGCTGTGCGAGGTCAACCTCGGCGGCACGGCCATCGGCACCGGCCTGAACGCGCCGGCCGGCTATGCCCGCCGCGCCGTCGCCCATCTGGCCGAACTGAGCGGCCTGCCGATGGTGCCGGCCCGCCATCTGGTCGAGGCCACCTCGGACATGGGCGCCTTCGTGCTGTTCTCGGGCGTGCTCAAGCGCCTGGCGGTCAAGCTGTCGAAGGTGGCCAACGACCTGCGCCTGCTGTCCAGCGGCCCGCGCACCGGCTTCGGCGAGATCCGCCTGCCGCCGATGCAGCCGGGCTCGTCGATCATGCCGGGCAAGGTCAATCCGGTGATCCCGGAGGCGGTCAACCAGGTGGCCTTCCAGGTCATCGCCAACGACCTGGCCGTGACGCTGGCGGCCGAGGCCGGCCAGCTGCAGCTCAACGCGATGGAGCCGCTGATCGTGGCCAATCTGCTGCAGTCGCTGCAGATGCTGGCGGCGGCCTGCCACATGTTCGAGACCCGCTGCATCCGTGGCATCGAGGCCGACACCGACCGCTGCCGCGAGCTGCTGGAGCGCAGCATCGGCGTCGTCACCGCGCTGGTGCCGCACCTGGGCTATGCCACCGCCACCCGCCTGGCCGCCGCCGCGCTGCAGACCGGCCAGACCGTGCGCGCGCTGGTGCTGGCCGAGGGCCTGATGGACGCGGCCCGGCTCGACGAGGTGCTGAGTCCGGCCGCCATGCTCGGCCCCGGCGCGGAGGCCGCATGACCGCGCCGCCGCGCCGCATCCGCGTGCTCTACACCGGCGGCACCATCGGCATGACCGAGGGCCCGCAGGGCCTGGCGCCGATGGCCGACTTCGGTGCCCGTCTGCAGGATTGGTGCGCCACGCTGGACGCCCGGTCCGGCCTGCCGGCCTTCGAGGTGCGCACCCTGGCCCCGGTGATCGACAGCGCCAGCCTGTGCCCCGAGCACTGGCCGCGCCTGGCCACGGCCCTGATCGAGGACTGGGACGCCTTCGACGGTTTCGTCGTGCTGCACGGCACCGACACGCTGGCCTGGAGCGCCGCCGCGCTGGCCTTCCTGCTGCGCGGCGCCGACAAGCCGGTGATCCTGACCGGCTCGCAGATCCCCTGGCAGGCCGCGCGCAGCGATGCGCCCGGCCACCTGGACGCCGCGCTGCGCCTGGCCGCCGACCCGCGCCTGGCCGGCGTCAGCCTGTGCTTCGGTCGCCACCTGTGGCCGGGCGTGCGCGCCGTCAAGTGGTCCAGCCAGTCGCTGGACGCCTTCGCTGCGCCCACCGGCCGCCCGCTGGCCGACCTGGGCGCCACGCTGCGCGTGCACGCCGCGCCCCGCCCCCAGCCCGCGGCCGCGACGCCGCGCCGCTTCAGCACCGCGGTGGCCGGCACCGGCGCGGTGGCGGTGCTGACGGTGCACCCGGGCCTGACGGCCGAGGCGGTGCGCGCGCTGCTGGCGCCGCCCGGCGTGCGCGGCCTGGTGCTGTGCAGCTACGGCCTGGGCAACATCCCCGAGGACCCGGCCCTGCACCAGGCGCTGGCCGAGGCGATGGCGCGCGGCATCACCGTCGTCAACCGCAGCCAGTGCGCGCACGGCGGCGTGGCCCAGGGCACCTATGCCAGCAGCCATGCGCTGGCACGCCTGGGCGTGCTGAGCGCCGGCGAGCTGACGCTGGAGGCCGCCTGCGCAAAGCTGCAGGTGCTGCTGGCCGGGGCGCCGGCCGACCCGGTGGCGGTGGGCCGCGGCTGGGCGCAGGACTGGGCGGGAGAGTGGACGATGGCGCCGGGCGCTGCCGGCGGCTGACCGGTGTGCCGGGAGGGTGGTGGGCCGATGGGCCGGTGGTTGGCGGCCTTCGGCCCGCCACCGCGTGATCGCGCTGCCGCGCACGGTGCCACGGCCGCGGCCACCCGGCCCCGTGGAATTCCGGAGATCGGCGCGCCGCGACTGCGCCGAGACTGTGGCGACGAGGACCACGCCCGGTGCGCCATCCGCCCGCCGGGCCCGCGAGGACGCCACCATGATCCAGCTCCCCGGCCCGGGCCACGACCTGGGCGAGACCATCGACGCGCTGCGCGAGACCGTGCAGCGCTTCGCCGCCACCGAGATCGCGCCCCGTGCCGCGCAGATCGACCGTGACAACGCCTTTCCGGCCGATCTCTGGGCCCGGCTCGGCGACCTCGGCCTGCACGGCATCACCGTCGCCGAGGCGCACGGCGGCGTCGCCCTCGGCTACCTCGCCCATGTGGTGGTGATGGAGGAGCTCTCGCGCGTCAGCCCCGCCGTGGCCCTGTCCTGCGGCGCGCACGCCAACCTGTGCATCAACCAGATCCACCGCCATGGCACGGACGCGCAGCAGCAGCGTTACCTGCCCGGCCTGATCAGCGGCCGACAGGTCGGCGCACTGGCCATGAGCGAGCCCGGCGCCGGCTCCGACGTCGTCAGCATGACGCTGCGCGCCGAGCGCCACGGTGATCGCTTCATCCTCAACGGCTCGAAGATGTGGATCACCAACGGCGGCGACGCCGACACGCTGGTCGTCTACGCCAAGACCGATCCGGCCGCCGGCGCCCGCGGCATCACCGCCTTCATCATCGAGCGCGGCTTCGCGGGCTTCTCGGCCGGCGCCAAGCTGGACAAGCTGGGCATGCGCGGCTCCAACACCTGGCCGCTCTTCTTCAGTGATTGCGAGGTGCCGATCGACAACGTGCTGGGCGGCCCCGGCATGATCGGCCGTGGCGTGCAGGTGCTGATGAGCGGGCTCGACTACGAGCGCGCCGTGCTGGCCGGCGGCCCGCTGGGCATCATGGCCGGCTGCATGGACGTGGTGCTGCCCTACGTGCACGAGCGCCGCCAGTTCGGCCAGGCCATCGGCGAGTTCCAGCTGATGCAGGGCAAGCTGGCCGACATGTACACCACCTGGCAGGCCTGCCGCGCCTACGTCTACGCGGTGGCCCGCGCCTGCGACCGCGGCGCCCACAGCCGCAGCCTGCGCAAGGACGCCGCCGGCGCCATCCTCTACGCCGCCGAGAAGGCCACCTGGATGGCCGGCGAGGCGATCCAGGCCCTCGGCGGCAACGGCTACGTCAGCGACTGCCCGGCCGGCCGCCTGTGGCGCGACGCCAAGCTCTACGAGATCGGCGCTGGCACCAGCGAGATCCGGCGGATGCTGATCGGGCGGGAGTTGTTCGACGAGACGGTGTGAGGGGCGCCGGCCTGCCTTGGGCTACGGGGTGCGGCAGTCCCGCTGTGACTCGATCCCCGCGTGAGCGGCCGCCCGGTGTCGACCTCGGTCGGGTCGATCATGCGCCTGTCGCTGGTACTCAGCCTCAGGTGCGGGAAGTGGGGTGCCGTGGGGGGCATGTCGTCCAGGCCTTGCGGCCGGTCGTGTGAGTCCCACGATTGTGCTGTTGATCACGCCGTGCCCACCGTGTCGGTGATGATCGAGCCCAAGAGGCCTTCGGGAGCCCAGAGCTGCATGACATGGAGCCCGGGCAACAGCGGGTCCGACAGCGCCACCCGCACATCGACCGGCATGTCGCTGCCACCGCAGTCAAAGACGATCTGGTGGAACTCGTGCGTGAACGGCTGGACCTTCGCGAAGAGGCAGGACGTCGCGAACATCCGCTCCGCCGCCGCCTTCGGCGGGATCAGCAGGGCGTAACCCGTCGGCACATGGATCAGGCGGAGCTGGCCGGCGGCCGCGGCCGGGGAGGACCAGAAGGCCTGGATTAGTTCATGGTGTTTCATGACGACGGTGCGGCAATGGTGAAAAGCGAATGAGCCAGTCAACTGATGGAGATTGAGCCGGGACGCGACCTGCTGCAGCTCCATCATGAGGGCAAGGGATGGCGTCGCTCCGAACCCTCTGCGCCGCGACTTCGGCTGCCACCGCATCGGCGTGCACTGCCGGGTCAAGGCGCACGTCGGTGAAGCCGCTGACATGGCGCAGGGCCTGTGCCTGCCGCTCCGCCTGGGTGACAGAGCGCAGCGCCTGCGCTGCCGCGTGTCCATCTCCCGTGTGAGCGGGGCAGCCACGCACAGCGATGCGTCGATCGGCCACACATGGGGTCCATCCCCGCGTGAGCGGGGCAGCCTTCGACGTCCCGCCGGCGCAGGCGATCGCCTACGGTCCATCCCCGCGTGAGCGGGGCAGCCGCCATCACGCCAGCAGCCAGCGTGCTCTTGGCGGGTCCATCCCCGCGTGAGCGGGGCAGCCCTCTGGGCTGATGGCGGCTCGCACGGCTGGCGGGGTCCATCCCCGCGTGAGCGGGGCAGCCGGCTGGATGGCCAGGATGAACGACTCGGAAATGGGTCCATCCCCGCGTGAGCGGGGCAGCCGCCCGTGAGGCCTTCGGCCTGGAGCGCAGCCCGGGTCCATCCCCGCGTGAGCGGGGCAGCCTGGCCGCGGACCCGGCCGGTGGTGTAGGCACCGGGTCCATCCCCGCGTGAGCGGGGCAGCCAGTACGCAGATCCCATGATGCCCTCCTGTCGAGGGTCCATCCCCGCGTGAGCGGGGCAGCCTGGTCGAGGTCGGCGCCGACGGCCGCGGCCTTGGGTCCATCCCCGCGTGAGCGGGGCAGCCCGCCAGGCCGATGGACTCGGCCAGGACCGCGTGGGTCCATCCCCGCGTGAGCGGGGCAGCCACCACGAACCGAGACCCGAACCGCCCACGCCTGGGTCCATCCCCGCGTGAGCGGGGCAGCCGACCCGGCCACGGGTGAGACGCGGGTCGCGCGGGGTCCATCCCCGCGTGAGCGGGGCAGCCCACTCCCGCCGCTCCCGGTCGTACCGGTGGCGGGGTCCATCCCCGCGTGAGCGGGGCAGCCTCGAATGGGGCGATCGTGACGGCGTCGCTCTGAGGTCCATCCCCGCGTGAGCGGGGCAGCCACGTTGGCCGTGGGCTGGGCAAAAAACAGGCGGGGTCCATCCCCGCGTGAGCGGGGCAGCCGGCGGCCCCGGCCCCGCCCGCAGCTGGTGGCAGGGTCCATCCCCGCGTGAGCGGGGCAGCCTTGAGCTTGTCGCCCGACCAGACGACATCGGTGGGTCCATCCCCGCGTGAGCGGGGCAGCCTGCGGAGTGACGTACGTCGTGCCGGCTGTAGCGGGTCCATCCCCGCGTGAGCGGGGCAGCCGCCTTGACCTGCGGCGGCAATGCGTCGGACACGGGTCCATCCCCGCGTGAGCGGGGCAGCCGAGAGCCGATACAAATTCGTCGACGCCCGCGAGGGGCCATCCCCGCGTGAGCGGGGCAGCCGTGTGCGAGCCGAACTACACGACCAACCGCGGGGGTCCATCCCCGCGTGAGCGGGGCAGCCTGCATGGAGCGGTACGACCGGCCGCACACGCTGGGTCCATCCCCGCGTGAGCGGGGCAGCCGCCAGGACTGGATCCGCATCGCGAGCGGACTCGGGTCCATCCCCGCGTGAGCGGGGCAGCCTCGACGCTGCTGTCGGAGCGGGCCCTCAGGCCGGGTCCATCCCCGCGTGAGCGGGGCAGCCCCGATGACCACGACCCTGAGCTGGACCAACCAGGGTCCATCCCCGCGTGAGCGGGGCAGCCCGCAAGCCCGGCTCCGACAAGTACCACTCCGTGGGTCCATCCCCGCGTGAGCGGGGCAGCCTTCTCCGCCGCATTGGCGCCTGCGTCGAGGCCGGGTCCATCCCCGCGTGAGCGGGGCAGCCACGACGCCCTGCCTGTTGGCTAGGCCATCGGGGGGTCCATCCCCGCGTGAGCGGGGCAGCCTGCTCGCGCCGGCCACCTGCCGTGATGGTGCTGGGTCCATCCCCGCGTGAGCGGGGCAGCCGCAACGCTTCCGGCGGTGTGCTGACCGCGCTCGGGTCCATCCCCGCGTGAGCGGGGCAGCCGGCACCGGCACCGGCAAGACCTTCACGTTCGCGGGTCCATCCCCGCGTGAGCGGGGCAGCCTGGCTGGGCACGTTCGTCGCCGAGATGACCGTGGGTCCATCCCCGCGTGAGCGGGGCAGCCTCGGGCAGTGGCTACCGGGCCCGAGCGGCGGCGGGTCCATCCCCGCGTGAGCGGGGCAGCCCTCCAGCCGCCCCGGTGACTCGGGGCCGCGGCGGGTCCATCCCCGCGTGAGCGGGGCAGCCATGCGGATGCGGTCGAGGATGCCGTAGGCGTTGGGTCCATCCCCGCGTGAGCGGGGCAGCCCCCAGCGCCGGCCGCACCAGGTCGCGGTCGATGGGTCCATCCCCGCGTGAGCGGGGCAGCCAGGGCCTGCTGGCCGAGGGTCTGCAGGATGCCGGGTCCATCCCCGCGTGAGCGGGGCAGCCGACATGGTGTTGATGGATGAGTCCCTGGGCGAGGGTCCATCCCCGCGTGAGCGGGGCAGCCGTCCTGTCGGCCGCGGCCGCCCGCCTGCTGCTGGGTCCATCCCCGCGTGAGCGGGGCAGCCGTCAAGCGCATCCAGGATGCCCCGCCGGATGAGGGTCCATCCCCGCGTGAGCGGGGCAGCCTGCCGCGGTTGTCCACAGGCGGGGGCTTTCTCGGGTCCATCCCCGCGTGAGCGGGGCAGCCGCCGAGCCCTGCGTCCAGTCGTCGGCACGCACGGGTCCATCCCCGCGTGAGCGGGGCAGCCTCGCATGGGCTGCGTCGGTCCGCTCGGGCGAAGGGTCCATCCCCGCGTGAGCGGGGCAGCCATGGCGTGCAGGTGGTCGACCAGGTCGGCGAAGGGTCCATCCCCGCGTGAGCGGGGCAGCCGCGGCCCAGCGGAACACGCCATAGGCCTCGCTGGGTCCATCCCCGCGTGAGCGGGGCAGCCAGGCGTACACGATGCGCGCCGCTTGCGAGAAGGGGTCCATCCCCGCGTGAGCGGGGCAGCCGCCACCGGCAGCTCGCGGCGCGCCCAGCTCACGGGTCCATCCCCGCGTGAGCGGGGCAGCCAGGGCGGCGCTGATCGTCGGGGTCAGCACCAACGGTCCATCCCCGCGTGAGCGGGGCAGCCACCTCGTAGCCGTCGCCAGGGGTGTGAATCGCGGGTCCATCCCCGCGTGAGCGGGGCAGCCACGTCACGCTGTCCGCGCACGCCACCGGTCTGGGGTCCATCCCCGCGTGAGCGGGGCAGCCACGGCAGGCAGCTCGCCGGCCGCGCAGGCCAAGGGTCCATCCCCGCGTGAGCGGGGCAGCCTTCGTCGGGACCGCCAGCAGCACCACGTCAGGGGGTCCATCCCCGCGTGAGCGGGGCAGCCGGGCACGGCGTCGAGGTCGAGCTGCAGGGGCAGGGTCCATCCCCGCGTGAGCGGGGCAGCCCGAGTGCGGCGTTTGCGCCCTCGGCCAGCTCGGGGTCCATCCCCGCGTGAGCGGGGCAGCCCGAGCGCCAGGCGAAGCGAGACCGTCAGGCGGGGGTCCATCCCCGCGTGAGCGGGGCAGCCGCGAAGTACGTCGCCAAGAACATCGACGCGCCGGGTCCATCCCCGCGTGAGCGGGGCAGCCCGGGTCGTGCAGTGCTACCCGGCGCCGTCGTGGGGTCCATCCCCGCGTGAGCGGGGCAGCCCCAGCCGGCCCGCCGATGAGAGACGGGGTGCCGGGTCCATCCCCGCGTGAGCGGGGCAGCCCATCGACTCAGGTAATCATTTCCCGCGGTGCTGGGTCCATCCCCGCGTGAGCGGGGCAGCCCGCCCGGGGTAATCGCAGCTGTCGTGGTGCCGGGGTCCATCCCCGCGTGAGCGGGGCAGCCAATTCGACTTGCACGATCACATCGTTATCAGGGGGTCCATCCCCGCGTGAGCGGGGCAGCCAGAACGCGAAATCGGACCCCGCGCCCATTCCGGGGTCCATCCCCGCGTGAGCGGGGCAGCCGACCCACTCGACCAGCGCCACTAGGCGGGCGTGGGTCCATCCCCGCGTGAGCGGGGCAGCCCGCCGCTCGACCTGCTCGCAGAAATCCCGCCAGGGTCCATCCCCGCGTGAGCGGGGCAGCCGAAATGGTGGTGGACGTATCCACCGTGGCCGAGGGTCCATCCCCGCGTGAGCGGGGCAGCCGGGATGCGATAGCGCCGCAGCTCCGCCGGACAGGGTCCATCCCCGCGTGAGCGGGGCAGCCATCGCGGCGGCCATCTGCGCCACCGTCGATCCGGGTCCATCCCCGCGTGAGCGGGGCAGCCAAGCCCAACGAAGGCATTGCTTCCGAAAACAAGGGTCCATCCCCGCGTGAGCGGGGCAGCCCCCCGAGTGCCCTCATACAGCACCTCGAAGATGGGTCCATCCCCGCGTGAGCGGGGCAGCCCGGATTGGCCGACGACAGGGGCCGCAGGCCAAGGGTCCATCCCCGCGTGAGCGGGGCAGCCAAGCACACTAGGCGAGACTCCGCAAGATAGCCGGGTCCATCCCCGCGTGAGCGGGGCAGCCGCCCTGCTGATGAGGTACCCCTACATGCATTTGGGTCCATCCCCGCGTGAGCGGGGCAGCCTCTTGCGTGGGGAGGTTGGCGTAAGAAGTCGCGGGTCCATCCCCGCGTGAGCGGGGCAGCCCGGTCATGACGGCCGACAGGCCAGTCGTCGTCGGGTCCATCCCCGCGTGAGCGGGGCAGCCCGGTGCGAGCTGGTAGCTCACCCACCGCGCCTGGGTCCATCCCCGCGTGAGCGGGGCAGCCGAGCTTTACCACGTCGGCCACCGGTGCGACGAGGGTCCATCCCCGCGTGAGCGGGGCAGCCGCCGTGTACTGCGCCAACGCGCCGGACGCCGAGGGTCCATCCCCGCGTGAGCGGGGCAGCCAGCCTGTAGGCCTTGCCTGAGCGCAGCATCAGGGGTCCATCCCCGCGTGAGCGGGGCAGCCTCTAGAAGGCAACTCATTGTCCTACAACGGATTGTTAAGGAGCTTCAATCGGAAGATCAGGGTTAACCCTTGTGGTCAGCAGGATTCCGTCCAGCCGGACGGCTGTGCGCACCGGGGTGCCGACAGACCGTACCGCCAGGCCGCCGTCTGCTTGTCGGTCTGGGTAGACCAGGGTCAGCGAGCCGTGCCCGAGGTGGGCGTGCCAGTCGCTGACGACCGACCAGATCTTTTCCCTGGCGCGTGCGCTCAGGTTGGGGCTGGCGTACACGCCCGGTGCCAGTTCCAGCATGGTCGACGACAGAAAGCCGCGGTAGCGGTCCTCCACGTCACGCGTGATCAGCACCGTCAGGGCCATCGTCTTTCACCCCGAACAGGCTCTTGATGTCATCGATCATCTTGGGCACCAGGCCGATGCGGCGAAATTCGCGTGCTGCGCTCTGGCGGACCAGTCGATCGACGGTCTCGTCTGCACCTTGCTCCATGCGTTTGGCTGCGGCAAACGCCAGACGCAAGGTGACCGACTCACGGTACAGATCGGCGATGTCCAGCACGAAGGACTGGTCGGAGTCCTCGTGGATGAAGCCCAGTTGCGGCAGTGCGGACAGCGCCGCCACGGCCACGCCGGCGGCGGAGCGCACGGCGGTGGCGGCGTGGTTGATGGCCTGATTGGCCAGGTCGGCGGCATCGGGGTTGCTGCGGTTGTAGTCGCGGCGTTTCCAGCGCAGCCCGAACGAGTTCGCCAGCAGCTTGTAGCTTTCCTTGACCCGTGCGCCTTCGATGCCGCGCAGCACCTCGATGGCGGTGTGCGGCAGCACTTCGCCCAGCCGCCGTGCGTACATCTTGCGGGCGATGGCGATGCGCTGCTTGTCATCGGCCCACGCTCGGGCCTGGGCGCGTGCCAGATCCGATCGGTCCGGGCCGAGTGCGGGTGCCGTGTACAGGCGTGTGGCGTCGGTGCCCACCGCCACCAGGGTGGTGCCGTGCCGTGCCAGGATGCGCAGCACGTCGTGGCTCAGGCTGGTGCCGGGGCCGATCAGCAGCGCCGACAGGGTCTGGTGCGGCAACTGGTAATCGCCTGCGGCCAGTACCCCGCCGCCGCTGGCGAAGTGCAGGCAGCCGTCGACGACCGTCAGCACGCCACGGTCCAGATAGAGCAGCCCATGGCGATCGGCATGGGCGATCTGCACCCGCTCCAGCCCGAGACGGCCCTTCAGCATGGTGTCCCTGCTTTCAGGTCCAGGCGCCGGGCGGGGCCAGCAGCAGGCAGCCGTAGCCGAAGCTGCGGTGGCGCCCCAGGCCACGTGCCAGCAAGGCGGTGAACGCCTGGGGATCCTGTACCTGGATCTGGCCGCGTGCGGTCAGATCGGGCAGCAGTCCACCCTGGGTCTGGCGTCGCGCCTGCGGCTTGGCCCCGGCAAAGGTGCGGCGCGCAATCGGTGACAGCGTGAAGGCCACCGCGCGATGACTGAGCAGCCGTGCGGCGCCGTCGCGCGCCAACTCGCGCGCCAGCCAACGGCCGTGGGCCAGCTCGCGGTTGCCAGGATCATCAGCGGCAAAGGCCGGATGAAAGGCTGCGTCGATTTCAGGGTAGGTTCCGCCTTCGGCGTTACGGCTGCGCACGACGGGGGCTACGCGGGTCTCGAAGCTCAGGCACTGGCCGTTGCTCCAGCTCTGTGGCATGGGCTTGAGGGTCACGTGTGCCGGGTCGTCCAGGCCGAGTGCCTGGGCTGCCAGAGGATCGGTGATCGATGCCGCGGCCACCGCATGGCGCAGCGCAGGCTCCTCGGTACAGGTGTAGCCGATCAGTTGCTGGCTGCCGGGCCGCTCCAGCAGCGCGAAGGGCTTGGGCGCATGGTCGCCCAGGGTGGCACGCAGTGCCGCGTGCAGCGCGTAGCCGGGATCCTCGCACAGCGCCCGCTGGCCGGTGGCGGCAGCCCAGCGGGCCAGTGCATCCAGGTCCGGCAACAAGCGCAGCATCAGGAGTGGCGCGGGCGCTCCGGTCGGGTGGTGATCCGTCATGTCGGCACCTTGCGCGCGCGCTCGTACACGGTTTGGCGCCCGGCATGCACGTCCAGGTCAAAGCGGCGCTCGTCAGTGGTGTGGTGCATCCGGTGCTGGGGCGAGATCTCGGCGGCACCGGCGTTGAAGTACACCGCCGCCGTGCCCGGCGCATCGCCGTCGTCGGTCGGTGAGGACTTGTCCAGTGCTGCCACGGCATCGCTGGCTTCCATCAGGCCCAGGCTGATGCGCGTGGCAGGCAGGCAGCCCTTTCGGCCGAGGAACAGCGGGCGGCGGGGGGCCTCCAGTGCCGCGGCCAGGTGGGCCAGCGTGGGCGGCTCGGCGTCGGGCTCCAGTCGCAAGGCCACCAGCACCGAGGCGTCGGCACGGTAGTCGCGGTAGCGCAGGTGGGGCGACTCGTAGGACGCATCGCCGCCGCCGCGGCTCTCGACCGCGCCGCGCGTCGTCCAGCCGCGGTCGTCCTTGGACAACTGCGCCGTCTGGAAGTCGTTGAGCAGGGTGCCCGCCCTGTCGATGCGGGCAGCCCAACGGATGCGAGCCTGCAGCCGGTCCAGTGCCGCGGACTGGCTGCGGTCCCAGCCCAGGGCATTGGCCAGCAGGCCGGTCAGCATCGAGACCGCTGGCCAGGCCTGCACGGGCCTGCGGTGGTCGACCGCGGTGGTGCCGAAGGACATCAGGGGCGCCTCCAGCCGCAGCAGCAGGTGGGCAGGCATGCTCAGGCGGCCTCCACCTGCTGACGCAGGCTGTCGCACAGTGCGCTCAGTCCCACGCTGTCCACGCCGTCCAGTGCCGGCGGGGTGACGCTGAGCTGCTGGCGTCGGGTGTGCATGCCGTAGGCACGGTCCAGGTTGGCCAGGTGATCCTGCAGGGCCTGCACGGACCGGCCGAACACATCGCCCCTGGGCTGCACGGCATTGCGAAAGGCGTTCGCCAGCGTACGGGGTTGGTCGTCACCGGCTTCCACCAGCATGAATTCGGCGTGCGCGTAGGGTGCGGTGCTGCCCTTCTTGGCGCCGGGCGAGGTGCGGGCGATCAACTGCACCAGGCGGTCCACCACCTGGCCGGCCAGCGCTGCGTCATCGCCCAGATTGGCCACCAGCATGGCCACGTCAATGGCCACATAGCTGTAGAACAGGCCACTGGTCAGCTCGATGTCGAAGATGCCGGCTGAGCCGGCTTCGCCGTCCTCGCTCTGTTGGCGCAGGTCGTCCACGGCAGTGACGTAATCCAGCTCCTGTTCGATCGCATGCACCGTGAACGCATGGGCCACATGGACCGGTGCATCGACATTCGCGCGTGGGTCGGAGGTGACCATGCGGCCGAACAGTGCGGACTCCAGGCCGGCCGCTCCGCTGGTGTTGGCGGCCAAGGTGCGCAGGTTGTCCTTCAGCGGGTCCAGTTGCTCCTTGATCAGATCCTCGATGGCCTTGATGGCCTTCTTGTCGGGGGCCTTTTCCGTGGACGCCAGCAGTGCCGTGTCCTGCGTCAGGGTCTGGGCCAGCGTGCGTACCAGGCCTTGCAGGTAAGCCGTCTCCGGATGGCCGAAGAACAGCGCCTGGCGTGCCTTGGGGTCGGCGCCGTTCTTGCCGTAGAGCGCGATGTTGATCGCGTCGCTCAGCTTGACCAGCACCGTTTCGTGCAAGGGCGGCAGGCCCTCCAGGGCCTGGGGCAGCAGGGCGTGCTTGACGAGATCCTTGCTGCGGTCGCCCATGGGCACGTTCAGGCCCTGCAGGGCGTGGGGGACCCGGGCGGCCGAGGCATGGTCGGCCATGCCGGCGAAGCGCCAGCGGCGCTTGAGGGCCTGGGACGAGACCCGCGTGCGCACCGTACCGCCGAAGGGCAGGCGCTTGGCCAGTCCGGCATCGTCGCGGTTGAGCAGGGTGCCGGGGTAGCTGGCCAGGCTGTGGATCTGGATGAAGCGCGGGCGTGACATGGGGTGTTTCTTTCCGGGTATGCGGGGGTGTACGTGCGAGTGGTGGCGCCAGTGGATCAGCCGTGCTGTTCGGCGGCGCGCAGGGCGTCCGCCTCGGCCAGACCCTGCGCGCCGATGTAGTGACGCACCAGACGTTGGCGTGCTGCATCGGCGCGGTGTTCACGCACCGGGTCGCCGCAGCCCGTGCCCAGCAGCAGGTCGACCAGCGGTCTCCAGTTGACGGTGGCCCCCGCGGCAGCCAGTCGACGGGCCAGGCGGGGCATCAAGCTGAACAGCAGCGGCCGATCCGCCTCGAGCAGCTGTTCGAGCCGGGCCTCGCTGACATGCAGGGTGTGCAGCACCTTGCCCGGTTCGGCATCCACGCGCGGGTCGTGCCGGCCCTGGGCCAGGGCCAGGCAATGCAGCGCCAGGGCCCAGGCCTCACGTTCATCGCCTGCTGCGTGGATGCCGGCGGCCTGCAGCATGCGCTCACGCTCGAACAGCGCAGCACGCGGATGGATCTGCGGATCGAAGCGACGCAGCCGGGCCAGGGTGCCCATGCTGGCGTGTCGGACCTGTCCGGCCAGCGAGGCCACCGGGTCCTTGGTCTCGACGGACTCGTCGGGCGGGGTTGGATCAGCCATGGGCCGCGTCCTCGGTCTGTTGGGGGTTGCCGGCGGGGGCCGGGACGGCCATGAAGCTGCCGAACTGCTTGCGCAGACTCAGCTGCAGCAGGCGCTGGGCACGGCCCAGGGCCATGTGGCGCGAGCCGTTGCGGGTCGGCAGGGCCTGGGCGGCGGCATCCAGATGCGCCTGGCAGGTCCGGCTCAGCCAGGCCACCCACAGGCCTTGGGCCGCGATGTCCGTGTGGCCGGCTTCGATGGTGTGGAAGAGCTGATCGAAGAAGGCCTCGTCGATGGCCGCCTCGAACTGTGTCATCCAGGGCTCGACCGCACGGCTGAAGTCGCGGTTCTTCCAGTCCACGTCGTCGCTGCCATCGACGAACTGCAGCAGTGCGCTGCGCAGCACCTTGCCCGCGGCCTGACCCGCGAGGGTCACGAACAGCTGTGATCGCTGGGCCAGCGCCGCAGGTGCGGATTGCCACTGCGCCAGCACGGGTGCGGGCATCGGCAGTTCGCGGGACAGCCAGCCGTCGGTGCCACCGTCGCCACTGACCAGGACCTGGGCGATGAAGGTGGCGGGTTGGTTGGATTCGCGTTCACGCTCGGAGGCTCTGGCGAGCACGGGCAGTTCGACCTTGTCACGGTCGAAGACCAGCTCCTGCAGCTTGCGGTAGCCCAGGCTGTTGGCCTGGGCCGTCAGTGCCTTGGGTTCGTCGCCCCTGAGGATGGGCACCCAGGGATCCAGGACCACCCCGCGCTGCTCCTTCGCCGCGACCCGCATGGCCTTGCTGCTGGCGCGCCGTAACTGCAGTTGATCGTTGTGCCGCACGAGGCGCACCCGGCGGCAGACCTCCAGTGCATACGGGTGGACCGAGGCAAGGTCCAGCGAGCCGTCGTCCCACACGGGCAGCCACAGCAGCCGGTGCTCAGGTGCAGCGTCGTGGCCGTGGACGTCGCTGAACCGCTCGGCCAGCCCCTCGCGATCGTCCAGCAGCACGGTCAGGTCACGCAGAAACTCTGCCCCGCTGCCGCGCGGACCCGCCAGACGGAACTGTGGCCGTGAGCTGAAGCCCCCGTTCATCCGCATCGAGCCGTAGTTGCCGGCCCCCAGGAACGACGAACCGCCCTGCAGCCCGATCAGCGCGTAGACCAGCGTGTCGAGGGCCTGCTCGTCCAGAGGCAGTTTGCCGGTCTTCTCGTCATGGTGGCGGGCGGTCACCAGCAGGTCGATGTCCTGGGCCGCATCGGCGCCGCGCTTGAAGTCGACTTCCCTGCCCGGACTGCAGGGGGGTTGCAGAAAGGCCGGGGTCTGCCAATCGGTGTTGATCAGATGCCAGGGGCTGTCGTCCGGATGATCGGGCGTCAGGCTGCGCAGCAGGTCGGCCCAGTGGTCCTGATCATCCGGTGGCAGAGCCTCTTCGTGGCTCTCCAGGGCCAGATAGGCCAGCTGCACCCGGAACGCGTGCCAGAGCGCCTGCTGGTGGGGTCGCAGTGCGCTGAACATCAGCGGCTGGCCTGCGGACAGGCGCGCCAGCACGCCCGGCAAGGACAGCCGCGTCACCGTGGGGGTGTCCCCCACGGTGACGCGAAACAGCTGCTCATCGAGCAGCGAATGCTCCAACATGGCCGTCCTCCTCCCTGGCCCCCGCTTTCGCGGGGCTGGTACATGCCGGCAAGTCCTAGCTGGGGCCATCTCCAACAAGATGTGGAGTAAACAACTAAGATTTTCCAAAGCCGGCCGTCTGAGTGTGACAATTTGCGTCCAGGACGTCAATCACGGGCTGATGCAAGCTCTATAGAAATGATGATGTACAAAAACACGTACCATGTGGCCATGGACGCCATCAGCTACAGCACCGCTCGCGCCAACCTGGCCAAGACGATGGATCGCGTGTGCGAGGACCACACGCCCCTGATCGTCACGCGCCAGGGTCAGGCCTCGGTGGTGATGCTGTCCCTGGAGGACTACCAGGCGCTGGAAGAGACCGCGTATCTGCTGCGCAGCCCGGCCAACGCGCGCCGTCTGCTGGATGCGGTGCAGCAGCTGAAGGCCGGTGGGGGTACCGAGCGGGACCTGATCGAGCCCGCCCCGTGAAGCTGCTCTTCGCCGAGGCGGCCTGGGACGACTACCAGCACTGGCTGGCCACCGACCGTCGTCTGCTGGAGCGGGTGAACAAGCTGATCCGCGAGGTCCAGCGAGACCCCTATGGCGGCATCGGCAAGCCCGAGCCGCTGAAGCACGCCTTGTCCGGCTTCTGGTCGCGCCGCATCAACGACGAGCACCGCATGGTCTATCGCGTGCAGGACGACACGCTGTGGATCGCCCAGTTGCGCTACCACTACTGACGGCCTGCGGTTCCGGGCTCAATCAGCCTGGGCCAGGCCCAGGCGGGTGTAGGTGAAGGCTTGGCCACGCACGGTGAAGTGCAGGCCGTCAGGGCCTGCACGCAGGTCTTCCACGGCAGGGGCTCCTCTGTCGTCCTCCTCAGGCAGTGATCGCAGCATCCAGGCCGGAATGGCGATGCGCTCCAGCACATGGTCGAAGGGGGAGCGGGTGGCGGGAGGCAGATCGACCTCGATGCTGTCCAGGCCGAGGCGGGTCTTGGCCTGGGTCGACAGTTCGCCGGGAACGGCCTCGCGCCAAGGATGTGCCCAGTCGATGCACTGGAAGAGTGCTGCCGAGCCTTGGGCGCTGGTCTGACCTTGCAACTGCTGAAGGTGCGACATCCAGTCATCGCCCAGCGTTTGCGCCAGACGATGCAGTGCCGGGCGACCGCAGCACTGCTCCACCAGATCCCGGTTGTCGCCGGGAATGTCCAGCATCGGAAAGCGCTGCCCATCGCGGAGCGCATTCATCGTGGCCTGCAGTGTCAGAAGGTCCGGGTAGGCGCTGTTCCGGCCGATGCCCATCCCCCCTGCGCCGCCGGACAGCAGCGCCCCCAGATCATCGTGCGGTGGCACCAGCACCACACAGCGAGCGGTCTCGAAGCCCACGGGCCGGAATCCCTGTCGCTTGGCATGACGGTGCAGCCGCCCCAGCCGCTGCAGCAGGACGTCCATCGGTGCAAGATCCGTGATCATCAGGTCCGCGTCGCAATCGACCGAGATCTCGATGGTCTGCGTGGCACACAGCACCCAGGCTTGCCGCTGCTGCGCGGCATCCTTGCCGAACAATTCGCCCACACGCGCATCCAGCGCACGACGGTCCGGCAAGGCGTAACGCCCATGGTGAAGGGCGACGACATCGTTGCAACGGAACAGTGCGGGGTGCTCGCTCCCCAACAGATCCTCGATGGCCTGCTGGGTCGCCACGGCCTGGCGGACCGTGTTGCGCAGCACCAGCACGCGGGCGCCCGCCTGCACGGCCTGCACCGCGCACCGGGCCACGGATTCCGGGTCACGCATCCAGGGCTGCAACACGTGATGGATGCGCTTGTGCGACTGGCTCGGGCCGAAGGTCCGCACGACACCTGGGGCACTGATGCGGGGGTAGTCGTCGGCCTCGGGTGGCGCTTCGGCCACGGGCACGGGACGAGGTGCGCCCAGACCTTTGCCGCCGGTGGCTGGCGACGACCCGGTGCGCAGCAGTTCATCGCGCAAGTCCCGCGTCAGGGTGGCGGACAGCAGCAGGGCGTGACCGCCCGCTGCGTGATGACGTTGCAGTGCCTTGAGCAGCAGCGCGCGCATGTAGGCGTCCGACGCGTGCACCTCATCAACCACCACCAGTGAGCGCAGCAGCACGCTGCCGCGCAGATGGGCGTGCCGGGTCTGCAGTGTGGACAGCAGGAACTGGTCGATGGTGGCGGTGGCCACCGCGGCTGCGAAATAGCGCTTGCTGTTCTCGGCGGCCCAGAACAAGGGATCGCCGGGCTCGCGGTCGGGCCATTGCACCGTGAAGGGCGCGAGCCACTGCCCCTCCGCGGCATTGGCCCTCAGATAGCCCGGCACCGCCAGCACGGTGTTGGGCCGCAGCCCGGCGTCCGGGAACAGGTCGCGCATGAAGCGGTCGACGCGGTCCGCGATGCCGGTGGCCGCCACCCGCGTGGGCAGCAGGAAGCACAGCGAGTCCACCTCGCCCGCTTCGAACAGGGTCTTGAAGCGCCACAGGGCCGCCTCGGTCTTGCCGCTGCCGGTCTCGGCCTCCAGCACCACGGGACTGCACGGCGGCAGGTCCGCGGCCCCTGCTTGTACGGCGGTGGGCTCGAAGCCGAACACCTGCTGGAAGCCGGGGGCACGCCGACGCAGATCGCAGCGGATGTCCTCGACATCGATCCGCATGGCCCTCAGCGCCTGGCCAGCGGCTGCCAGTGAGTGCGTCCACCGACCGGCATCCTGTGGACCGAGATCGAACGGGAAGTGTCCGGTGTGCGAGCCGATCCAGTCGGCCAGCGAGACCAGGCCGGCAAAGCCGTGGATGAGCGCTTGGCGCGGGCGGAAGGCGGGGGCGTCTTCGCTGAAAGCGCCTGGCCAGAGCGCCCGCGCCGTTCGGCCCAGTTCCGCCAGGCCCTCCAGCGGGCTGTAGCCGTCGACGGTGGCCGTCCAGGTCGGGTGTGGCAGGGCACTCAGCGACCGCAGCGTGGTCGAGAAGGCCATCGGTTCGCCATGATGGGAGATCGAGGCCAGCCACAGGTCGATCACGTCCTCCTGGGCCAGAGCGCTGGGGCCTCCCCAGGCACGGATGGCGTCGACGCCGAGATTCAGCCGATGCTCCTGGAACGCGGGCTCAAGGCCGAGCAAGGGCGCCACGATGCGGGTATGGCCTTGCTGATCGAAAGGCACGCCATGGCGCCTGCGCCAGAGGGCCTGCTGCTCGTCGGTCAGGGCCTTGGCCTGGAAACCTGCACCCGCCTTGCCCACATCGTGCAGGAAGGCGAGCACGGTCAGGCGGTCCAGGTCCGTGTCGTTGAGCGGCCGGCCGGCCAGACGCTCCAGGCGCTTGCGCCAGGTGGGCAGGGCGAGCAAGGCACGCACCACAGCCGCCACGTCCAGGCTGTGTCCGACCAGTGACAGGCGGGGGGCCGTTGTTCGGTCAGGATGCGCACGATCCAGCTTGCCCCAGGCGGAAGTGCGCTTGTCGAGTCTGTGCATGCCGGTGATTCTGGCGGCGATGAGACTCGGAACCTATCCCTCTTGATGCGTGGACAACGGTCCGACCGTGTGTGACACAGGCCGGCAAGGTTCGACGCTGAGTCAGGGGGCGGGCGCACCGCGCCCGAGTGAGCCCCCTCAGCCCCCTCACTTCCCGCGCAGCTTGCCCAGCTGGGCCTGGGTCTCGTTCCACAGATCCATGCCCACGTTGGCGGCGATGCCGGCGTTCACGCGGGTCAGCTTGTCGCGCATGCGGGCCACTTCGGCCGGGCTCAGCTCGTTGATCTGCATGCCCTTGGCCTTGAGCTCGGCCACGGCCTTGGCGGCTTCCTCGCGGGTGTCCTTGCGCTCGAAGTCACGGCTCTTGGCGGCGGCGTCCAGCAGCACCTTCTGCTCGTCCTTGCTCAGGCCGTCCCACCACTTCTTGCTGACCGTGATGATCCACGGGCTGTAGACGTGGTTGGTGACGCTGAGGTACTTCTGCACCTCGTAGAACTTGCTGCTGAGGATGGTGTTGAACGGGTTCTCCTGGCCGTCCACCGTCCTGCTCTCCAGCGCGCTGAACAGCTCGCTGAAGGGCAGCGGCACGGCGTTCGCGCCCAGGCTCTTGAAGCTGTTGAGGAAGACCTCGTTCTGCATCACGCGCAGCTTCACGCCGGCCATGTCCTCCAGCTTCTGCACCGGGCGCTTGCTGTTGGTCAGGTTGCGGAAGCCGTTCTCCCAGTAGGTCAGGCCCACCAGGCCCTTGTCCTGCAGCCTGGCCATCACCTTCTGGCCCACCGGGCCGTCCAGCACCGCGTCGGCTTCCTTGGCGCTGTTGAACAGGAAGGGCGTGTCCCACAGCGCCATTTCCTTGGTGATGCCCACCAGCGTGGCGGTCGAGCCCACCATCATCTCCTGCGCGCCACCGATCAGCGCCTGCTGCATCTGGGTGTCCGGGCCGAGGGCGGCGGCGCCGATGGCGCGCACCTTCATCTTGCCGCCCGAGGCCTTCTCGACCTCGGCGGCGAAGAACTTCACCGCGCGGCCCTGGTTGCTCTGCTCGTTCAGGCCGTAGCCGAAGCGGATCAGGCGCGGCTTGATGTCCTGGGCGAAGGCGGTGGCGGTGGTGCCGGCCAGCGCGGCGACGGCGGCGGTGGCGACGAGGGCGCGACGGAAGAGGTTCATGGTGGTCTCCTGGGATCGATGGGTATGGACGGGGATGGGGTCAGCGCAGCCAGGCCACCGGGGCCGTGACCAGCTGCGGAAAGATGACGAACAGGATGAGGATCAGCGTGTAGACCAGCAGGAAGGGGTTCACGCCCTTGACCACCTGGTGCAGCGACAGCTTGCCCACGCCGGCCACCACGTTGAGCACCGTGCCCACCGGCGGCGTGATCAGGCCGATGGCGCCGTTGAGCACGAACATCAGGCCGAAGTACACCGGGTCGATGCCGGCCTTGACGGCGATGGGCAGCATCACCGGCGCGAAGATCAGGATGGTCGGCGTCAGGTCGAGTGCGGTGCCGATGAGCACCAGCACCAGCATCATCACGGCCATCAGCAGGCGCGGCTGCTCCACCAGCGGGCCGAGCCAGCCGGTCAGCACGCCGGGCAGATCGGCCAGCGTGATCATGTAGCTGGCCACCTGGGCGCCGGCGCACAGGAACATCACGATGGCGGTGGTCCTGGCGGCGCGCACCAGCACGCCGCGCAGTTCGCCCAGCCGCATCTCGCGGTGGATCAGCACCGCCACGGCCAGCGCGTAGAACGCGGCCACCACGGCGGCCTCGGTCGGCGTGAAGACGCCCGTCTTCATGCCGCCGATGATGATCAGCGGCATCAGCAGGGCCCAGAAGGCCTTGGCCGTGGCGCGCAGCCGTTCGCGCATCGGCAGCGGCGTGCCGGGCGGCAGCTCGATGCGGCGCAGCACCCATTTCCAGGCCAGGATCAGGCCGGCGCCCATCATCAGCCCCGGCACGATGCCGGCGGTGAACAAGGCCGAGATCGAGGTGTTGGTCGTCACCCCGTAGATCACGAAGGGCATCGACGGCGGGATGATCGGCGCGATGATGCCGCCCGAGGCCAGCAGGCCGGCCGAGGTGGCCATCGGGTAGCCGTGCTGGCGCATCATGGGCAGCAGGATGGTGGCCAGGGCGGCGGTGTCGGCGAGCGCCGATCCGCTCATGCTGGCCATCAGCACCGCGGCGCCGATGGCCACGTAGCCCAGGCCGCCGCGGATGTGGCCGACCCAGGCCTGGGCCATGGTGATGATGCGCTGGCTGATGCCGCCGGTGTTCATCAGTTCGCCGGCCAGGATGAAGAAGGGCACGGCCAGCAGCGGGAAGCTGTCGACGCCGGCCACCAGGTTCTGTGCCAGCAGCTGGGTGTCCCAGAAGCCCAGCACCCAGGCCATGGCCGCGCCGGTGAGCACCAGCGCCAGCGCCATGTTCAGGCCGATGCCCATGAGCACCAGCATGCCCAGCGAGAAGGTGATGAACGCTTGTCCTTCGGGGCTCATGGCCTCACTCCACTTCGGCGTCGTGGTCCAGCGCCAGCGGCTTGCGCGACACCAGTTCCCACGACGCGGTCACGCCGATCACGATCGCGCACAGCAGCGCGGGCAGGGGCAGCAGGGCCGTCGGGTAGCCCATCACCACCGAGTGGCTGTCGAGACCGACCACCACCTGCTGCCACGCGCCCCAGCCGATGAAGCCGCAGGCGGCGATCACCAGCAGACGGATCAGGGCCGTGGCCACGGCCATCGCCGTCGGCCGACCGGCCAGTCGCTGCAGCAGGCTGGTGAAGGCCATGTGCTCGCCGCGCGGATAGGCCACCGCCGCACCGATGAACACCATCCAGACGAAGAGCAGCCGTGACAGCTCCTCGCTGGCCGCGATGCCGTTGCCGAAGCCGTAGCGCAGCACCACGTTGACGAAGACGGCCAGCGCCATCACGCCGAGCGCGACGGCCATGGCCGTCTCGGCCGCGCGCTGCCAGGTGGGGGTGGGTGTGCTCATCGGGAAAGCTCCTCGGCATGGCCGTCAGCGGGCCGGGCGGCGGCGCTCGCCGTGTCATCCAGACCGGTCGCCAGCCACTGCTGCACGGTCTCGCACAGCGTGGTCAGGGGCGCCGTGGCGGGCAGGGACAGCACGCGTGGCTCGCCGGCGGGCGGCTCCAGCGCGTCGAACTGGCTGTCGACCAGGGCGGGGCCGAAGTAGTGGGCGCCGCGGTGCGCGACGCGGGCCTTGGCCTCGTCGGGCGTCAGCACCAGGTGCACGAAGGCCAGGCCGGGCACGGCCGCCCGCAGGCGCTGGCGGTAGGCGGCCTTCAGGGCCGAGCAGGTCAGCACGGCCTGGCGGCCATCGCCCCGCGGTGCCGGCGCGTGGGCCTGCAGGGCCGCGCCGAGCGCGTCCAGCCAGCCGCTGCGGTCGGCGTCGGTCAACGGTGTGCCGGCGCGCATCTTGGCCACGTTGGCCGGCGGGTGGAAATCGTCGCCTTCGATCAGCGGGCGGTCGAGCGCCTGCGCCAGGGCGGCGCCCAGGCTGCTCTTGCCGCAGCCGGCCACGCCCATCACGACGAGGGACGGCCAGCGGTTCGGATCTGCAGAATTCATCGTGTTTGGACAGCGCTGTCCCATTGGGGCGCAAAAAAGCAGGCCCGAGGCCTGCGGCGATGGCGGCGCCCTGCGGAATCCGGCCAGGGGATACTGCAGAGGCTGAACATGTTGGACAGCGCTATCCTAAACACGCCTTCTGCCCGAAACATCAGGGTTTCCACGAAGATGGACCGTGACGACGATCCCGGCGCCACCGGCGGCGCCCCATCGGCCGCCGCCCCGCGGCGCACCGCACGCCGGGCCACCGGCCGCATCACCCTCGACGACGTGGCCCGTGCCGCTGGCGTCAGCGCCATCACGGCGTCCCGGGCGCTGCGCGGCACCCGCGGCGTCGATCCCGCGCTGACCGAGCGGGTGCAGGCTGCCGCTGCACAACTGGGTTATGTGCCGGATCCCGCGGCCCGCGCGCTGGCCTCGGCCCACAGCCAGCATGTGGCGGTGCTGATCCCCATGCTGAGCAACACGCTGTTCGTCGAGCTGCTGGAATCGGTGCAGCGCACCCTCACGCCGGCCGGCTACCAGACGCTGATCGGCGTCACCCACTACCGTGCCGACGAGGAGGAGGCGCTGTTGCGCAGTTATCTGGCGCACCGGCCGGCCGGCCTGCTGCTGACCGGCTTCGACCGCACGCCGGCCGCCCAGGCCCTGGTCGACCACTGCGGCCTGCCCTGCGTGCACATGATGGAGACGCGCGAGGCGCCGGGCATCCACAGCGTGGGCTTCTCGCAGCAGGCCGCCGGCCGCGCGATCACCGAGCACCTGCTGTCCCGCGGCCGCCGCCGCATCGCCTACGTCGCCGGCCAGATGGACCCGCGCGTGATGCAGCGCGCCGACGGCTGGCGCGCCGCGCTGCGCGCCGCCGGCTGCCACGACCCCGCGCTGGAGCTGATGGATCCGGCGCCCACCAGCATGGCGCTGGGCGGCCGCCTGTTCCGCGAACTGATGGCCCGCCATCCGGACGTCGACGCCATCTTCTTCTGCAACGACGACCTGGCCCAGGGCGCCTCACTGGCCGCCCTGCGCATGGGCATCGAGGTGCCGCGCCAGGTGGCCCTGGCCGGCTTCAACGACCTGGACGGCAGCGACCAGATGATCCCGCCGCTGACCAGCGTGCGCACCCCGCGTGCCGAGGTCGGCGCCCAGGCGGCCTCGCTGCTGCTGAGCCTGATGCGAGGACAGCAGGGCGTGCGGGCGACGGTGGACGTGGGGTTCGAGCTGGTGGTGCGGCAGAGCAGCTGAAGCGTCGCGGGCCTCAGCTGCCGTTCTGGCTCGCCAGCCAGGCCCGCCACCCCCCATACCCCGTGATGTCCGTCGCCCCCTCCAGCGCCGCGGGCTCGCAGATGAAGCCCGGCACCGTGCTGCCGTCGGCCAGCCGGGTCTTGCCGATGCCCAGCGGCGCCGGAATCCCGGCGACGAAGCTGCCGAACTGCGCGGCCGGCAGTTCCCACACCTCGACCTCGATCGCGCGGCCCGACGGGTCGCCCGGGGCGTGGACCAGCGCCGGTCGCAGCAGGCGCTGGCCGCCGGGCGTGACGACGGGTGGCAGTGCGTACAGTCGGTGATCCGGCGTGGTGGTGGTGCACGCGACGAGGCGCGCGCCGCGGTCGGTGAGCTGGCCGTTGAGCGGCTGACCCGCCAGATGGGCGCCGCACACCGCCACGCGCAGCTGGCCCGAGGGCACGGCCGGTGTCACGGCCTGCGCGGCGGGCAACGGCTGGCCGGTGGCGCCCAGCGTGGCGGCGCGGCCCTGCAGCGCGGCCTGCCAGCGGCGCGCCAGGTGCAGCAGCGGCACGTCCTGGTGGGCCGGGGCGCACAGCGTGATGCCGTGCGGCATCGGCGCGCGGGCGCCGGGGCGCTCGACGAAGCCGGCGGGCACGGCCACGGCCGCGCAGTCCAGCAGGTTCATGAAGTTGGTGTACAGGCCGAGCTCGCTGTTGCGCACGATGGGCTCGGCCAGCATGGCCTCGATCGTCGGGTGGGTGGGCGCGGTGGGCGTCATCAGCACGTCGACCTGACGCCAGACCTGCGCAGCCTCGCGGCGCAGGGCCTGCAGCCGGTACTGGGCGGCGAAGGCGTCGGCGGCCAGCGGCTTCGCGCCGCCCAGCGTGATCTCGCGGGTGACCGGAAAGACCGCCTCGGGCTGCGCGTCGATGAAGGCGCGGATGGCCTGGTAGCGCTCGGCCACCCAGGGGCCGCCGTAGAGCAGGCGGGCCGTCTCCAGGAAGGGCGCGAAGTCGATCTCGATGACCTCGGCGCCCAGGTCGCGGGCCTGGTCGACGGCGCGGGCGAAGGCCTGGGCATCGACCGCGCTGCCGCAGAAGTCGAGCCGGTCCGCGCGCGGGATGCCGATGCGCGGGGCGGTCAGGGTGCCGACGTCCACGCCGTGCGGCTCGGCGGGCCGGGCATAGGCGTCGGCCGCATCGAAGGCGGCGGCCACGCTGAACACGCGGTGGGCGTCGTCGGCCGTCAGCGCGAAGATCGAGATCGTGTCCAGCGTGCGGCAGGCGGGCACCACGCCGCTGGCGCTCAGCAGGCCCAGCGTCGGCTTCAGGCCCACCAGGTGGTTGAAGAAGGCCGGCACGCGGCCGGAGCCCGCGGTGTCGGTGCCCAGCGAGAAGCTGACCTGGCCGAGCGCCACCGACACAGCCGAGCCCGAGCTGCTGCCGCCCGAGACATAGGCCGGATCATGGGCGTTTCGGCAGGCACCGAAGGGCGAGCGCGTGCCGTTCAGGCCGGTGGCGAACTGGTCGAGGTTGGTCTTGCCGATCGGGATGGCGCCGGCTTCGATCAGGCGCTGCACGACGAAGGCCGAGGTCGCGGGCGTGTAGGCATAGGCGGGGCAGCCGGCGGTGGTGGGCACGCCGGCCAGATCGATGTTGTCCTTGACGGCGAAGGGGATGCCGTAGAGCGGCTGGCCGGCCGGACCCTGCGCCATCCGAGCGCAGGCTTCGGCGCGCAGCGTGTCGGCGTCACGCACGGTGATCCAGGCGTGGTGCGGATCGTCGCCGATGCGTCGCAGCGCCTCGATGACCACGTCCTCGGGGGTGACGGCGCCGTCCTGCAGGGCCTGGCCCAGGCTCATCAGGTCGAACGACAGGGTGGAGAGATCGGCCGGGTGCATGGTGGGTCCTGACGTCGGAGGTGAGGGTTTCAGCAAACGGTATGGATGGGGTGTCATGACGGCCGCCTGAGGTCCGCAGGGGTGCGCCAAGACGCCGCACCCTGCGTGTGACTCAGGCCAGCACCGCCACGGTCTGCCCGGCCTGCACGGCGCCGGCGGCCTTGCAGCCCAGGCGCAGCACGGTGCCGGCGCGCGGTGCGGTGATCGGGAATTCCATCTTCATCGACTCGACGACGAGCAGCGTCTGGCCGGCCGCCACCGTGTCGCCCTCGGCCACCAGCAGCTGCCAGACGCTGCCCTGCACCGCACTGGCCACGGCCTGGGCGCCGTCGGGCAGCGTGTCCTCGGGTGGCGCTTCGGCCGCGGCGCTGTCGTCGGCCAGGTACTCGGCCTGGCCAGCGGCGCGCCAGCGCTCGCGCTCGGCCTCGAAGGCGGCCTGCTGGCGGGCCTTGAAGGCGGCGATGCTGTCGGCCTCGCGGGCCAGGAAGGCGCGGTAGTCCTTCAGGCGGAAGGTGGTCTCCTCGATGCGCAGGCTCGCGCGGCCGAGCGGGAAGTCCTGCCGCAGCCGCAGCAGTTCTTCCTCGCTGACGGGGTGGAACTGCAGCTGGTCGAAGAAGCGCAGCAGCCAGGGCTGGGCGAACTCGGGCGCCGCGCCCTCGCCGTGGCGCCAGCGGTTCCACATCTGCACCGTGCGGCCGACGAACTGGTAGCCGCCCGGCCCTTCCATGCCGTAGACGCAGAGGTAGGCGCCGCCGATGCCCACCGCGTTCTCCGGCGTCCAGGTGCGCGCCGGGTTGTACTTGGTGGTGACCAGGCGCTGGCGCGGATCCAGCGGCGTGGCCACCGGCGCGCCGAGGTAGACATCGCCCAGGCCCATCACCAGGTAGCGGGTGTCGAAGAACATCCGCTGCACGGCCTCGACGCTGTCGAGGTCGTTGATGCGGCGGATGAACTCGATGTTGCTCGGGCACCAGGGCGCGTCCGGGCGGACCGACTGCATGTACTTCTCGATCGCCAGCCGCGTCTGGCTGTCGTTCCAGGCCAGCGGCAGGTGCACGATGCGGCTGGGCACGGCCATGTCGTCGACCGGCGGCAGCGCGGCCTCCTCCTGCTGCAGCAGGCGCAGCAGGGTCTCGCGCGGCAGCACGGCGGGGTCGAAGTGCAGCTGCAGCGAGCGGATGCCAGGCGTCAGGTCGATCAGCCCGGCCAGCTCGCCGCGCGCGCGGCGCGCCTGCAGCACCTGCATCAGCACGTGCACGCGCAGGCGCAGCTCGATGTCCAGCATCAGCGGGCCGAACTCGACCAGCAGGTAGCGGTCGCCGGCCTGGCGGATGACCATGGCCGGCACGTCCTCGCGTGCGGGGTCTTCCAGCAGGATCGGGCTCGGGCAGGCCTGGGCGTCGTCCTGAGGGGCCTCTGGCAGAGCCGGCGGCTGCGTCGAGCGGGCGGTTGTCGCCGCGCCCGCCGGCGTGTCCACGGCGGCCGCGCCAGCGCCACTCCCCGCCAGCCAGGCCAATGCGGCCTCCTGCTGCACGCTGCGTGACTCGGCCTGCGCCAGGCTCAGGCGGTGGAAGCGCACGGTGTCACCCGGGCGCAGCTGGCCCAGCTTCCACAGCTCGGCATCGACCACCACCGCCGGGCAGACGAAGCCGCCCAGGCTGGGGCCGTCGGGGCCGAGGATGACCGGCATGTCGCCGGTGAAGTCGATGGCGCCGATGGCGTAGGCGTTGTCGTGGATGTTGGACGGATGCAGGCCGGCCTCGCCGCCGTCCGGCCGTGCCCATCGCGGCCTGGGGCCGATCAGGCGCACGCCGGTGCGGCTGGAGTGGTAGTGCACCTGCCAGTCGGTGGCGAAGAACTGCGCGACGTCGTCCGGGGTGAAGAAGTCGGGCGCGCCGTGCGGGCCGTAGAGCACGCCGATGTCCCAGTGGTGGCCGAGGGCCGGGCGCAGTTCGGGGGGCGCGGCGCGCCCGGCCTGGCCCCGGGCCAGCGCGCAGGCCGGATCGGCCAGATGCACCATGTCACCGACCCGCAGCGCGCGGCCGGCATGGCCGCCGAACTGGCCGAGCGTGAAGGTGCTGCGGCTGCCCAGATAGGTCGGCACGTCGATGCCGCCGCCCACCGCGATCGCCAGCCGGCAGCCGCTGTCGGCCAGCCGGCCCACGGCCAGCACGCCACCGGCCGGCACCGCCAGCGCCTGCCACATCGGCACCGGCTGGCCGTCGAGCGTGACCGGCGCCGGCGCGCCGGTGACCGCCACCACCGCCGCGCAGTGGAAGCGCAGCACCGGTCCGGCCATCGTGCATTCCAGCGCCGCCGCGTCCGCCGTGTTGCCGACCAGCGCATTGGCCACGCGGTGGCCCCAGGCGTCCATCGGGCCCGAGGGCGGCACGCCCACGTCCCAGTGGCCCTGGCGCGCCGGCCAGTCCTGCACCGTGGTCTGCACGCCGCCGTCCAGCACCTCGAAGGCCTGCGGCACGTGCTGCCGCGTGCCGAGAAAGCGCGTGGTCTGTCGCCCCTGGCGGAACACCGGCTCGGCCAGGATCTGGCGCAGATAGGCCAGATTGGTCTCGATGCCGGCGATGCGGGTATCGGCCAGCGCCTGCTGCAGCTGCGCCAGCGCCTGTTCGCGCGTGGGTGCGGTGACGATCAGCTTGGCCAGCATCGGGTCGTAGTGGGCCGAGACCTCGGTGCCGCGCTCGATCCAGGTGTCCACCCGCAGCGCCGGGCCCGGGCCGGCCTGCGCGCCCGCGGGCCAGCGCACCTCGGTCAGCACGCCGGTGGCGGGCTGGAAGCCGCGTGCCGGATCCTCCGCATACAGCCGCACCTGGATGGACGCGCCCTGCGGCCGCGGCTGCAGCGTGGCCAGCGGCGGCAGATCCCCCGCGGCCAGGCGCACCATCCACGCGACCAGATCGACACCGCAGACCTGCTCGGTCACGCCGTGCTCGACCTGCAGCCGGGTGTTGACCTCCAGGAACCAGAACTCGCCGCTGTCGGCATCCAGCACGAACTCCACCGTGCC
Organism: Pseudaquabacterium rugosum; assembly: GCF_038066575.1. Taxonomy (NCBI): domain Bacteria; kingdom Pseudomonadati; phylum Pseudomonadota; class Betaproteobacteria; order Burkholderiales; family Sphaerotilaceae; genus Pseudaquabacterium; species Pseudaquabacterium rugosum. The sequence goes on from NZ_JBBUTF010000036.1 coordinate 31,654, forward strand.
GGCGTTGCGGTAGTCCACCTGCTGCGCCAGGCGCACCGCGGTGGCCTGCAGCGCCTGGCGCTGCGCGTCGCTCAGGCCGGGGGCGGGCGTCTCCTCGATCACCTTCTGGTTGCGGCGCTGGGCCGAGCAGTCGCGCTCGCCGAGCGCGATCACGCCGCCGCGTCCGTCACCGAAGATCTGCACCTCGATGTGGCGCGCCCGCTCGACGAACTTCTCCAGGAACAGCCCCGCATCCTTGAAGTTGGCACTCGCCAGGCGCTGTACGGCGCCGTAGGCCTCGCCCAGCTCGGCGTCGTCGCGCACCAGGCGCATGCCGATGCCGCCGCCGCCGGCCGTGCTCTTGAGCATCACCGGATAGCCGATGCGTGCGGCCTCCTGCAGCGCATGGTCTGGATCGCGCAGCAGGCCCGAGCCCGGCAGCAGCGGCACGCCGCAGGATTCGGCCAGGGCCCGCGCCGTGTGCTTGAGGCCGAAGGCGCGCATCTGCGCCGGCGTCGGGCCGATGAAGGCGATGCCGGCGTCCTCGCAGGCCTGGGCGAAGCCGGGGTTCTCCGACAGGAAGCCGTAGCCGGGATGGATGGCCTGGGCGCCGCTGCGCCGGGCGATGTCCAGCAGTACGTCCTGGCGCAGGTAGCTGTCGGCGGCCAGGGCCGGGCCGATGCAGAAGGCCTCGTCGGCCTCGCGCACATGCAGCGAGCCCACGTCGGCCTCGGAATGCACGGCCACGCTGCCGATGCCCAGCGACCTGAGGGTGCGGATGATGCGGCAGGCGATCGCGCCGCGGTTGGCGATCAGGATCTTGGTGAACATGGGCTTCAGGCTCCGTCCCAGATCAGGAATTCGACCGGCGTCGGCTCGTAGGCATTGCAGGGGTTGTTCAGCTGTGGGCAGTTCGACACCAGCATCCAGACGTCGCGCTCGGCCCGCAGCTCCACGTACTTGCCGGGTGCGGAGACGCCGTCGGCGAAGGTCAGCCCACCCTCGGGCGTCACCGGCACGTTCATGAAGAAGTTGATGTTGGGCACCAGATCGCCCTTGCCCAGCCCGATGTCGGCCTGGGCCAGCGCCAGCAGGTAGTTGTCGCGGCAGCTGTGCATGAACTTCTTCTGCAGCGCGTAGCGCACGGTGTTGCTCTCGGCCGCGCAGGCGCCGCCGAGCGTGTCGTGGCGGCCGCAGGTGTCGGCCACGATGGTCAGCAGCGGGCGGCCGGTGTTGCTCAGCAGCACCGAGCCGGTGCCCAGGTACACGCTGCCCTGGTTGAGCAGCGTGCGGTTGGCGCTGTAGTGCTCGGCCGGGTCATGGCGGTCGTAGAAGATGACGTCGACGGCCTGGTTGCCTTCCAGGTCGAGGATGCGCAGCGTCTGGCCCTGGCGGATCTCGGTCAGCCAGGGCTCGCCTGCGGGCTGACGGTGGCGGCGCACGGCGGTGGCCGGATCCAGCCGGCTGGGCTGCAGCACGGGCAGGGCAGGGGCGGTGTCTCGGGCGGTGTCGGTGCTCATGGCGGAGGCCTCCGGAGGCAGGGGCAGCAGGTTCGGCGTGGGCGGGCGGCTCAGCACAGGGCCAGCACGTCGCTGTTGTGGTGGGCGCGCGCGCATTCGGGGCGGAAGCGGCGGCAGAGGTCGTCGGCCGGCGCCGGGCCCTTGCGCCAGCCGGCGATGCCGACCTTGGCGGGAGCCCACCGCGGGCGCGGATCCAGCGGATGCGGCGCGGTGCTGATGGCGAGGATGACGTCCATGTCCAGGCGCAGCTCGACCATCGCGCCGGCCGGCGCATGGGCCGCGTCGAAGCGGAAGCGGCCTGCCTCGTCGACGCTCACCTTGCTGAACAGGTTGACGGGCGTGATCAGGTCGCGCGCACCCAGGCCGTGCTTGCCGATCTCGATCAGCAGGCCGTCCTCGCCGCTGCGGTGCATGCCGTTGCGGGCCGTCTCGTAGCGGCAGTCGCCGTACTTCGCGGCCATGCGCGGGCTGTCCAGCAGCAGGCCGAAGGGGTCGTGCCAGCCCAGCGTGTCCTCGGTGATCGAGGCCATCGCGCGGCCCATGTCGCTCATCAGCACATGGCCCTGGCGGTAGTGGGCGGTGTGCTGCGCCTTCAGGCTGTCGGGCGCGTTGTAGCGCTCCAGGCGGTCATGGGCGGCGTACAGCAGCACCGAGCAGTTGGCGCCCGCATCGAGCGCGACGAAGCGCAGCGCCATGCCGCGGCTCAGGCGCCAGCTCCAGTGGCCGCCGCCGGGCACCACCTCGCTGAAGACGACGCGCTCGGCCGGCAGATCCGGTGCGAAGCGTTGCCAGTGGGCCGGGGCGTCGACCGGCTGGTGGGCGGGCGGGTTGTCGAGCAGATGGGCGGGATGTTCGGACATGGGATCTCCCTGGCGGCCCGGTTCAGGGGCGGCCACACGGGGTGGGAAGAGTGGGATGGGGCGGTCCGGCCTCAGGCCGGTGCGGTGCGCGAGAGCTGTTCCAGCAGCTCCAGATCGGTCTGCATGCCGGAGGTCTCGCGGATGCGGTCCAGGATGCGGCGCTTGAGTGCCAGGAACTCGGGCGCGTGCTTCATCGACTGCTCGCGGCGTGCGGGCAGCGGCACCTCGTAGACCGTGTCGATGCGCCCGGGGCGCGGGGCCATCAGCACCACGCGCTGGCCGAGGTAGATCGCCTCCTCGACATCGTGGGTGACGAAGGCGATGGTGGCCTGCTCCAGCCGGTGCACGTGCAGGATCAGGTCGTGCATCACCTCGCGCGTCTGCGCGTCGAGCGCGCCGAAGGGCTCGTCCATCAGCAGGATGTCGGGCCGGCTCATCAGCGCGCGGGCGATGGCCACGCGCTGCTGCATGCCGCCCGAGAGCTGGTTGGGCCAGGCCTCGGCCACGTGGGCCAGGCCCATCAGCCGCAGCAGCGCATCGGCGCGGCCGGCCGCGGCCTCCACATCGGCGCTGCTGCGATCGCGGGTGTGGACCTGCAGCCGGCGGCAGAACTTGATGTTCTCGCGCACCGACATCCACGGATAGAGGCTGTAGTGCTGGAACACCATCGCGCGCTCCGGGCCGGGGCCGTGCACCGGCCGGCCGTCGATCTGCAGCGTGCCGCCGGTGGGCGTCTCCAGCCCGCCGATCGAGCGCAGCAGCGTGGACTTGCCGCAGCCCGAGGCGCCGACGAAGGTGACGAAGGCATTGGCCTCGATGCGCAGGCTGACGTCCTGCAGCGCGTCGTGGCGGGCCCGCTCATAGCGCTTGAACAGGCCGCGGGCCTCGATCTTGGGTTGGGGCGTGGTGTCCATCGCTCAACCCTTCAGGTGCAGCCAGGGGAAGGCCCGGCGGTGGGCCCAGCGGAACAACTGATCGGTCAGCAGACCGATCAGGCCGATCAGCAGGATGCCGGCGAAGATCTTGTCGGTCTGCAGGAAGCGCTGGGCCTTGAGGATGGCGTAGCCCAGGCCCGAGTTGGCGGCCACCAGCTCGGCCACCACCAGATAGGTCCAGGCCCAGCCCATGGTCACGCGCATGGTGTCCAGCAGGGCCGGTGCGGCCGAGGGGAAGATCACCTTCTCGATCAGCTCGGTGCGCGTGGCGCCCAGCGTCTGCGCGGCCTCGATCTGCGCCAGCGGCACGCGGCGCACGTCCTCGGCCACCATCAGCACCATCTGGAAGAAGGTGCCGATGAAGATGATGGCCACCTTGGACGACTCCTCGATGCCCACCCACAGCATGACCAGCGGGATGAAGGCCACCGCCGGCATGTAGCGGATGAAGTCGGTCAGCGGCTCCAGCAGCGCCTGCACGACACGGAAGCTGCCGATCATCAGCCCCAGCGGCAGCGCGAGGGCGGCCGACAGCAGGAAGCCGCCGAGCACGCGGCCGACGCTGACCCGCATGTCGCCGGCCAGGTCACCCGCCTGCCACCAGTCGGCCAGGCGGCTCCAGACCTGGGCCGGCGAGGGCAGGAAGACGGCATCGGCCGCGTCGCCGGCCCGGCCCGCGGTGCCGGCCCACCACAGCGCCAGCGGCAGCACCAGCCCGGCCAGCGCCAGCAGCGCCCGGGCCCGCGCCGGGATCGCCGCGCGCACCGACCACCAGCGCGAGGGCCGTGCCGATGCGGGCAGGGCCACGGGCCGTGGCACGGTCTCGGCGGGTATTCCGGGACTCCTCAGGATCTCGGCCATGTCCAGCTCACGGCTTGAGTGCATCGGCCAGCAGCGAGGCGTCGATGGCCTTGCCCACGTCCGGCGTGCCCTCGATCAGCTTGTTGTCTGCCAGGAACTTCACCACCGTGGGCGCCACGCTGAGCAGCGACAGCGGCTGCGAGGCCGGGCCCATCGCCTCCTGGTTCAGCTTCGCGTCGAAGAAGCGGGTGCCGGGCAGGAAGACCTTGTACTCGTCGGGCTTGAGGCTGACCACCTTGCTCATGATCGCAGCGGCCTCGTCGGGCCTGTTCTGGATGAAGGCCACGGTGTCGAACCACGCGCGGATCATGCCGACCAGGTCCTTGCGCTTGGTCTTGATCGCCTTGTCCTGCGCGACCAGCAGATCGGGGATCAGGCCCGGCAGGTCCTTCGAGGTGAACAGCGCCTTGCCCTTGCCGCTGCTCTCGATCTGGTGGATCCAGGGGTTCCACACCACCGCCGCATCGACGCGGCCGCTCATGAAGGCCGCGGCCGCATCGCCGGCGGCCAGGTTGACGAGCTTGATGTCGCCCATCTTCATGCCGTTCTTGGCCAGCGCGTTGACCAGCACGAAGTGCGAGACGCTGAACTGCTCCAGCGCCACCGACTTGCCCTTCAGGTCCTTGAAGGACTTGATCTTCGGGCTGACCACCAGCGCGTCATTGCCGGCCGAGTTGTCGTTGACCAGCACCACCTTCAGCGGCAGGCCCTTGGCCAGCGGGCCCATGGTGTCGGACCAGGTCTGCGCGTTGGCATCGAGCTGGCCGGCCGACAGCGCCGAGATCGAGTCCGTGTAGTTCGCGAACCAGACCAGCTTGACGTCGGCGCCGTGCTTCTTGAAGTAGCCCTTCTGCTCGGCCACGTACCAGGCCACCCAGCCCGGCCAGTCCGACACACCGACCTTGACCTCGGCACGGGCCGCGGGGGCGCCCAGCAGGGCGAGGGCGAAGACGCTGCCGGCCACGGCCAGCGAGGCGGCACGGGCCGCGAGACGGTTGCGCAGGGAAGTCGACATCTGAGGCTCCAGTCGGTCGGGACAATGCAGGAGGCCACCTTCGCGATGCGAAGTGAACCTCCCGGGCTTTTGTCCCGCCGTGGAACCTGCTGCCGCTGTCAGGGCGGGCCTCAGGCCGGCCGCTCTCGGACCAGACACGCACCGGCTGGCGGCACGTCGGAACCCTAGCGACCCTCAAGACACCGTGGGGGTGCCTCCTGCGGGAGGGTTAGCGAGTTTCGTGCCTGTGTCGATGGCACGGTGTGCGCCCCGTCTTGGGGCTTCGCTGCCTGTGGAGCGCGCAAGGGCGGGCCGGCTCGCACTCCAGTGGTGCGATTCCCCGCACCCGGTGGCCGCGGGTGGCGCCATACCCGAGCGGTGGCATGCCGGGCCCCGGCCACGTCGGTCGCGTGTCGACGCACCTGTTCATTGCGCACATCCGTCACGCCAGCGGCCCACACGGGCGTCATGCGCCTTCACGCCGCGCCATGCCGGCCGAGAACCCGGAATCCGGTCCACGGCATCCGTCTTTCTCCGAGGCTGCACACCATGTTCAACACCCTGCGAGCGCGCCTGATCGGCGTCAGCGTCTCCATCGCCGTCCTGACCCCGATCGTCCTGTCGTCGGTGACCTTCGGGATCGTCCGCGGCAACACCCTGTCGGCGCTCGACGACCGCATCAGCAGCACCACCCGCGGGTCCGCGCGGGAGCTGTCGGACTGGGTGGCGAACAAGCAGCGCACGGCGCATGCGGTCACCCGGGCGATCGCTCTGGTCGATGCCGATCCGATGCCAGCGCTCGATGTGGCGCGCCTGGCCGGTGACATGGATTCGGTCGGCGTCGGCATGAGCGACAAGCGCGCGTTCTTCAGCGGCTGGACCGCCCCGGCCGGCTACGACGCCACGACGCGGCCCTGGTATCAACTGGCCGTCAAGACGGGCACCCCGACCTTCACGGCACCGTATGTCGACGCGGCCAGCAAGACGCTGTACATCAGCTTCGTCGAGCCCGTGCTCGCGGCCGGTGGCGGCGCCGCCATCGGGGTCGCCACCGCTGATTCGAAGATGACCTCGATCGTCAAGAAGGTCAGCGGCATCCGCCCCTTGGACAAGAGCTTCGCCCTGCTCGTCGACGGCAGCAACCACACCATCCTGGCGCACGAACGCCAGGAACTCACCCTCAAGCCCGTCACCGACCTGGCCAAGGGCCTGGACGCCGCGCTGCTGCAGAAGCTGGTGGCCGAGGGCGGCCGTGCCGACGTCGAGATCGATGGCGCCGCACAGATGGTCTATGCCGCCAAGGTCGACGGTACGCCCTGGGTTCTGCTGACGGCCGTGGACCGCGCCGAAGCCACCGCCGGGCTGAACGCGCTGATGCGCACGACCCTCATCATCGCCGTGCTGTGCGTGCTGGTCGCCGGCGCCCTGGTGTCGGCCTTCGTCCACCGCCAGCTGCGCCGCCTGGACCTGGTGCGCGATGCGCTCGAGGACATCGCCTCCGGCGACGGCGACCTGACGCGGCGCATGGACAGCACCGGTGGCGACGAGCTGTCGCAGATCGCCGCGGCCTTCAACCGCTTCGCCGACAAGATCTCCTCGGTGCTGCTGCGCATCCGCGAATCGTCCGAATCGGTGCGCGTGGCCGCCAGCGAGATCGCCACCGGCAACAACGATCTGTCGGTGCGCACCGAATCGCAGGCCAGCGCGCTGCAGCAGACCGCCGCCGCGATGGATCAGCTGACCGGCAGCGTGCGGCAGAACGCCGAGAGCGCCGCGCAGGCCGACCAGCTCGTCGCCAAGACCGCGCAGGTGGCCAGCCGCGGCGGTGACGTGATGCAGCAGGTCGTGCGCACGATGGGCGGCATCGACGCGGCCTCGCGCAAGATCGTCGACATCATCGGCACCATCGACGGCATCGCCTTCCAGACCAACATCCTGGCGCTGAACGCCTCGGTGGAAGCCGCCCGCGCGGGCGAGCAGGGCCGCGGCTTCGCCGTCGTCGCCGCCGAGGTGCGCACGCTGGCCAGCCGCAGCGCCGACGCGGCCAAGCAGATCAAGACCCTGATCAACGACTCCGTCGAGCAGGTCGGCGCCGGCAGCAGCCTGGTGCAGGACGCCGGCGCGACGATGCAGGAGGTGGTCGACAGCATCCGCGGCCTGACCACCATCGTCGCGGAGATCAGCAGCGCCAGCCGCGAGCAGAGCGGCGGCATCACCGAAGTGGGCTCGTCCGTCTCCCAGATGGACCAGGGCACGCAACAGAACGCCGCCTTGGTGGAAGAGGCTGCCGCCGCGGCGCAGTCGCTGCAGCAGCAGGCCACCGCGCTGGCCGATGCGGTGGCGGGATTCAAGCTGCCGCAGGGGCAGCGGTCGATGGCCTGACGGCGGCGCGATCGGGCCCGTTCACCGGGCCCATTCGTTGCCGATCGTCTCGGCCTGTTCAAGCACCAGGCTCACCGCGGCATCCGCCAGGTCCGGCGGGTACTTGTACTTGCGCAGGACGCGCTTGACCATCAGCCGCAGCTTGGCCCGCACGCTCTCGCGCTGGGCCCAGTCCACGCTGATGTTCTGCCGCAGGCTGGTCGTCAGTTCGTGGGCGATCCTCTTCAGCGTTTCGTCGCTGAGCTCTCGCACCGCCGATTCATTGACGATCAGCGCGTCGTAGAACTTCAGCTCGTCTTCGCTCAGGCCCAGGCTCTCTCCGCGAGAGGCCGCCTCCCGGAACTTCCGGGCCATCTCCACCAGCTCTTCCATCACCTGCGCGGTTTCGATGGACCGGTTCTGGTAGCGCTTGATCACGTTGCCCAGCAGCTCGGAGAACTTGCGCTCCTGCACCACGTGGGTGGCGAAGCGGCTCTTGATCTCTCCCTCCAGCAGGCGTTCCAGCAGCTCCACCGCCAGGTTGCGCTCGGGCAGGTTCCGCACCTGGGCCAGGAACTCGTCGTCCAGCAGGCCAATGTCGGGCTTGTCCAGGCCCACGGCATCGAAGATGTCCACCACGCGGTCCGACACCACGGCCGAGCTGATGATCTGGCGGATGGCCAGCTCGCGCTGCTCGTCGGTCTTCTTCTGCTGGGTGATGTCCTTCTTCGTCAGGATCACCTTCACGGCCTGCATGAAGGCCACCTCTTCTCGCACGGCCTTGGCCTCGTCGAGCGTGCAGCACAGCGTGAAGGCCTTGCTCATGGCCAGCGCCGTGTCGGCGAAGCGCTTCTTGCCGTCGCGCTGACCCTCGCTCTTCAGGCCCAGCACGTGGTTGGCCGCACCGGCCAGCACCTTGTGTCCGCCGGTGAGGAAGCCGCTGTGGTCAAAGCCATGCAGCATGGCGCGCAGCACGTCGAGCTTTTCTGCCAGCACGGCGTAGGCCTCGTGGGCATCGACCGTCGGCTTGCCCCGGCCCTTGCTGGCCGTGTACTCCTTCATCGCGGCCTTCAGCTCGTTGCCGATGCCGATGTAGTCGACCACCAGGCCGCCCTGCTTGTCCTTGAACACGCGGTTCACGCGGGCGATGGCCTGCATCAGGTTGTGGCCCTTCATGGGCTTGTCCACGTACAGCGTGTGCACGCATGGCGCGTCGAAGCCGGTCAGCCACATGTCCCGCACGATCACCAGGCGCAGCGGGTCGGCCGGGTCCTTGAAGCGCTTCTCCAGCCGCTTCTTGACCTGGCCGCTGTAGATGTGCGGGCGCAGCAGCGCCTTGTCGCTGGCCGAGCCTGTCATCACGATCTTGATGGCACCCTTCTCGGGGTCCGGGTCGTGCCAATCCGGGCGCAGCTGGATGATCGCGTCGTGGAGGTGCACGCAGATGTCGCGGCTCATGGCCACGACCATGGCCTTGCCGTTCTGCGCCTGGTTGCGCTCCTCGAAGTGCCGGACCAGATCGGCCGCCACCGCCGCCACCCGGGGCTCCGCGCCCACCACCTTCTCCAGCGCGGCCCAGCGGCTCTTGAGCCTGGCCTGGGTGCTTTCCTCCTCGTCCTCGGCCAGCTCGTCGACCTCGTCATCGAGCTGTGGCAGCTCGTTCTCGTTCAGGCGGAGCTTGGCCAGCCGGCTCTCGTAGTAGATGGCGACGGTGGCGCCATCTTCCTTGGCCTGCTGCATGTCGTAGACATGGATGTAGTCGCCGAACACGGCGCGCGTGTCGCGGTCCTCACTGGCCACGGGCGTGCCGGTGAAGGCCACGAAGGTGGCGTTGGGCAAGGCATCGCGCAGGTGCTGGGCATAGCCGGCCTGGTACTTGTGCTCGACCTCGTAGGCGGCCTGCTCGAAATTGGCCGGCAGTGCCGAACTGGCCTCATCCCCCGACGTCACCGCAGACGCCGCCGCACCGGACGCACCCACCCTGCGCTTGACCGTCTTGAGCTTGGCCTCGAACCCGTACTGCGTGCGGTGCGCCTCGTCGGCGATCACGACGATGTTGTGGCGGTCCGACAGCACCGGGAAGGTGTCCTCGTCCTCGCCCGGCATGAACTTCTGGATGGTGGCGAACACGATGCCGCCCGAAGGCCGGTTGGCCAGCTTGGCGCGCAGGTCTTGCCGCGTCGCCACCTGCACGGGCTGCTCGCGCAACAGGTCTTGTGCCAGGCTGAACACGCCGAAGAGCTGGCCGTCCAGGTCATTGCGGTCGGTGATGACCACGATGGTGGGGTTGGCCATGGCCGGCTCCTGCATCAGCCTGCCCACCTTGCATGTGAATGTTGAAGATGGCGTCTTTTTCTTCATCGAACTCTGGCTCGACGGACGCCAGCACCAGCGGTGAGTGCGTGGCCACGATCAATTGCACGGGCACTTTCTGCCCGGTCAAGGCCTGCATGACCCCCAACAGCGCAGGCACGATGCGACGCTGCCATTGGGGGTGCAGGTGGCATTCGATCTCGTCAATGAGGAAGATGATTTCCTTGGCTTTTTTCTGATGGGTCCGCTCACAGGCCTTTTCGTGCTCACGCCAAGTCCACACCAACAGATAGGCCAATGCGGCAATGCGCCTCATGCCAGCAGACGCGTGGACCAAGGCCACATCTTGGCCGTATGGCATGCGCAGTGAGGGGTGGTCGGTCACATCCTCACCCAGCCGAACGGGATCTCCTGGGTTGAGTTTCTCAACGCCTGAGGGAGACAGGGCATCCAGCACCTTGATCAGGTCATTGAACGCAGGGTCCAGCCCTCGCTGCCACAACACGGCTCTGTTGCACAAACCCGTGAGCAGACGGCATGACCCCAGCCCCGGACGGACTCATGCCACGGCGACCACCGGCACGGTCTGCGGTCGGCCGATCTGACTGAAGCGATTGAGCAC
>NZ_JBBUTF010000037.1:0-31340 GCF_038066575.1 Pseudaquabacterium rugosum
GCAAGATCCTCGACTTCCGGACCCCGCGCGAGGTCTATATGGAAATCGTCGAGGCGGAGTTGCTCAAACGGGGGCAACGGCAAACTCAAGGTGTTGCACTTCAAGGTTGACACCGCCCTTCAATGAACCGTCTTCGCCAGCTCAGCGGCATCGCCGCAGCCACGGCCATCGCCCTGGCCAGTTCGGCCGCACAGGCTAGCCTCATTACCAACGGCTTTACGTTCGCAGTTGCTTCAGGCTCAGACGTGAGCGCCGGCAGCCATTTCCACTCCAACACCGGTGGTGCCTTTGGCAACCCGTCGGGCAAGGCAGAGGTCGGCCGCTTCGCTTCTGAAGAGGTGCGTGGCCTCTCCGAGTACAACATCGCCGGGCAATCCAGCGCCAGCTCGGCCTTTGTCACCTTCAGCATCTTCAAGGAAGGCGGGCTGTTTCCAGGCGTCAACAGCATCCCGTTCACTGGCACCATCTTTGTTGAGGCCTATGCCGGCAACAACATCGAAGACATTTCAGACTATCAGGCGACGACCCTTGGGGCCATTGGCAGCTTTGTTGCGTCTCCTTTGTCCTTGTCCCCGGGTGATGTGATCAGCTTTGACATCACCTCTGTGTTCAACGCGGCCATCGCGGCCAACGATACCTCTTTGGGTATGCGTTTGCGCGTCAATCCGGCGAATGCCGACTACGCGCAATCATTCGCCTGGACCTTCGACAACTTCCGGCTGACCACCGACAACCAGTCGACCGTGCCCACCGGCAATACCGTGCCTGAGCCCACAACGCTGGCGCTGGTGGCCGTCGCCTTGGCAGCTGCCGCTCGAAGCAAGCGTCCTTGATCCTGAATTGAACCGCCCTGTGTCCCGCGGAGGCCAATTGGTTTAAGAGCGGCTAACATTACCTCTCATCTGAGGTCCAGACTGAGCGGTTGAGAGGCGATGGCCAGAAGGAAAGAAGTCAGCGGAGCACTGTGGGCACAGATCGAGCCGCTGCTGCCGAAGCATCAACCTTCACCCAAAGGCGGGAGGCCCCGTCTGTCCGACGAGCAGGCGCTCAACGGCATCCTGTTCGTCCTGCGCACGGGTATCGCCTGGGAGGACCTGCCGCAAGAGCTGGGCTTCGGCTGTGGAATGACCTGCTGGCGAAAGCTGCGCGAGTGGCAGGCCAGTGGTGTCTGGCACCAGTTGCATCTGGTGTTGCTGGCCAAGTTGCGGGCCGCCGACCGACTGGACCTGAGTCGAGTCAGCATTGATGGAGCCTCGGTCTCCAGCCCCCGGGGGGGCAGTACACGGGGCGCAACCCGACCGATCGGGGCAAGCTCGGCAGCAAGAGGCACCTCATCACGGACGTCAACGGCATCCCATTGACGTTCTGCGTCACCGGAGCCAATCGCCACGATTCGATCGTCTTCGAGCCGCTGGTTGACGCGCTACCGGCTGTCCCGGGAAAGCGCGGACGACCAAGGCGATGGCCGCGAAAATTGCATGCTGACAAGGGCTACGACTTCATGCGATGTCGGCAGCACCTGAGCAAGATCGGCATCCAGGCGCGGATCGCCCGCAAGGGTATCGAACGCAACGATCGATTGGGCAAGCATCGCTGGGTGGTGGAACGCACGCATGCCTGGCTGGCAGCCTTCGGCAAGCTGCGGATCCGGTTCGAGCGTCAAATCGCCACTCACGTGGCGCTTCTGTCGCTGGCTTGCTGCATCATCTGTATGCGTTTGCTTTCTGGGTAATGTTAGCGGCTCTTAGGGACAGTCTGCAGAAGACCTACCATGCCATGCTTGGCCGCCCAGCCTCGACCTGAGACGATCCCCCCATGAAGCAGCAAAGCCTCGGCCTGGGACAGTCGACCAAGCGCACCCGGCGGCGGGAGTTCCTCGGCGAGATGGAGCGTGTGGTGCCGTGGTCGGACCTGGTGGCGCTGATCACGCCGTACCTGCCCAAGGGCAAGCGCGGGCGTCCGCCGTTTCCGCCCGAAGCGATGCTGCGCATCCACTTCATGCAGCAGTGGTTCAACCTGAGCGACCCGGCGATGGAAGACGCGCTGCACGACGTGCCGCTGTTCCGTGAGTTCGCCGGGCTGTCCGGCTGGGACGATCGTCTGCCGGACGAAACGACCATCCTGAGGTTCCGGCATGTGTTGGAGAAGCACAAGCTGGCCCCTCAGATCCTCCAGACGATCAACGATCTGCTGCAGCACAAGGGCCTGGTGCACACCGTGCGCGGCACGGCCGGCAACGTCAACGACGTGGTCGAGGGCAACAGCCTGCTGCACGGCCAGGAGACGGACGCCTGGGGTGACGCCGGATATCAGGGGGCGCACAAGCGGCCGGACGCGGCCAAGGGCGTGCGCTGGAACGTGGCCATGCGCCCGGGCAAGCGCAAGCTGCTGGATCCTGACTGCGAGGTGGGCGCGTGGACGGAGCAACTTGAGGTGATCAAGGCGCGCATCCGGGCGAAGGTCGAGCACCCGTTCCGGGTGATCAAGCGGCAGTTCAGGCACGTGAAGGTGCGCTACCGCGGACTGGCCAAGAACACCGCGCAACTGCACACGCTGTTCGCGCTGTCCAACATCTGGATGGCGCGACGTCGGTTGATGACGGTGGGGGGATGAGTGCGTCTGCAACGCGCTGGACGGGCCTTCGTTCGGTGATTTCCGGGCGCTGCGGCAGGTCGTGCGGCCGATTTCGAGCGCGAAGCGCGATCGGGTCGTATCAGCACATCTCAATGCGCATTGTGCAGACCGTCCCTAGGGCAGGAGGCACACACATCCGTGTGATGTGGATCAAGCGCACCTCGCGGTGCGGGGCGCCGCGGCGAAGCTGCATCACCTGAACAAGTGCGTGGCGCTGCACGCGAGGAACCACACGATCACGCCGCCAGCCACCGGGGTGGAAGCGAATCCGGCGATGGCGTCAGGGCAGCTGAGGCGAAGCATGGCGGGCCTGCATCCCCGCTACCCCCCCCTCACCCGATCGTCATCAACGACGCATTCCCCCCCGCCGCCGCGGTGTTCACGCTCAGCGAGCGCTCGATCACCAGGCGCTCCAGCGGGATGTCGCGTTCGCCCGGGGTCAGGCGTTCGACGCTGATCACCGCGCCGTCGCGGCGGGCCAGGCTGGCCTGCACGCTGGCCAGCTCGGCGGTGCTGCCGTGCAGCAGCACGGCGTCGAAGCGGGCGGCCGGGGCGGTCCAGTCCAGCACCAGCGTGACCTGCTGGCGCACCGCGTCGGGCAGGCGGCCGTGCAGGGCCTCGGCCTCGATCGGCCAGACGGCGCGGCTGCCGACGGCCAGCGTGGCGGCGAGCTGCAGCAGGCGGTCGCGTTCGGTGTCGGCCAGGCCCAGCACGGCCTCGCGCGGGGCCAGGCGCCAGACGTTGCGCTCGCCGGTCGGGCCGGTCAGCGTCACGCCCTCGGTCGACGGGGCGCGGGCGGCCAGCGCGCGGCAGTCGTCGATCAGGCTGCGGTCGCGGCCGCCCACCCAGTGGATCAGGGCCTGCAGCGCGGCGTTGGCCGGGGCGGTGGCGCGCACGTCGGGCGTGCCGGCGGCCTGCGCCACGGCACGCTGGGCGGCATCGGCCGGCCGTTCGGCCAGCAGGCGGTACAGGTAGAGCGGGCCGCCGGCCTTGGGGCCGGTGCCTGACAGGCCTTCGCCGCCGAAGGGCTGCACGCCGACCACCGCGCCGACGATGTTGCGGTTGACGTAGACGTTGCCGGCATGGGCCGATTGCACGACGCGGACGATGGTCTCGTCGATGCGGGTGTGCAGGCCCATGGTCAGGCCGTAGCCGGTGCCGTTGATCTGGGCCAGCAGGCCGTCGAGCTCGTCGCGGCGCCAGCGCAGCACGTGCAGCACCGGGCCGAAGACCTCGCGCTGCAGCTCGGCCAGGTCCTCGATCTCGATGACGGTGGGCAGCACGTGGGTGCCGTCGTCCAGCCGCTGGCCGGTGTGGGCGCAGATCTGGTGCACGCGGCGGCCCTGGGCCCGCATCGCGGCGATGTGGCGCTCGATGCCGGCCCGGGCCTCGGCGTCGATGACCGGGCCGATGTCGGTGGCCAGGCGGGTCGGGTCGCCGACGCGCAGCTCGGCCATCGCGCCCAGCAGCATCTCCAGCGTGCGGTCGGCGATCTCGTCCTGCAGGCACAGCACGCGCAGGGCCGAGCAGCGCTGGCCGGCGCTGTCGAAGGCCGAGGCCAGCACGTCGGTCACCACCTGCTCGGTCAGCGCCGAGGAGTCGACCACCATCGCGTTCTGGCCGCCGGTCTCGGCGATCAGCGGCAGGGCGCGGCCCTGGCCGTCGGTGCGGCCGGCGAGTGCGCGCTGCAGCAGCCGCGCCACCTCGGTCGAGCCGGTGAACAGCACGCCGCGGATGCGGCCGTCGGCCACCAGGCGCGCACCGACCTCGGCGCCGTCGCCCGGCAGCAGCTGCACCGCGGCGCGCGGCACGCCGGCGTCCCACAGCGCCTGCACCGCCTGGGCGGCGACCAGCGGCGTCTGCTCGGCCGGCTTGGCCAGCACGGTGTTGCCGGCGGCCAGCGCCGCCACCACCTGGCCGACGAAGATGGCCAGCGGGAAGTTCCAGGGGCTGATGCAGACCACCGGGCCGAGCGCGCGGTGCGTGGCGGGGTCGAAGCCCTCGGCCTGGGCGGCGTAGTAACGCAGGAAATCGACGGCTTCGCGCACCTCGGCGATGGCGTTGGAGGCGGTCTTGCCGGCCTCGCGCATCAGCAGCGCCATCAGCGGGCGCTGCTGCGCCTCCAGGCCGTCGGCGGCGCGGCGCAGGGCGGCGGCGCGCTCGGCCGGGGCGGTGGCGGCCCAGTCGACGGCCGCACGGCTGGCGGCGGCGAGCGCGGCATCGACCTCGGCCGGCGTGGCCTGGCGCACGGTGCCGACGAGGTCGGCGTGGTCGGCCGGGTTGCGCACCGGCTGGGCGGCTGCGGCCGGGCCGTGGCTGACCGCGGCGGTGATCGCTGCCGCGGTGGCCGAGCCGATGCCCGATCCGCTTTCGCTTCCGCTTTCGCCTCCGCTCAGCGCGGCCGTCAGGCCGTGGGCTGGCTGCGCGCCCTCGGCCAGCATGGGTGCAGCGGCCAGCGGCGTGGCGCGCGAGGCCTGCAGCGCGGCGTCGAGCGTGGCCAGCGTGTCGTCATCGGCCAGATCCAGGCCGCGGGCATTCGGGCGGCCGGATCCGTACAGGTCACCGGGCAGGGGGATGGCCGGGTGCGGCCGGCCGGGGCCGCCTTCGGCCGCGGCCCAGGCGTCGATCACGGCCACCGGGTCGCGCACCAGCTCGGCGATCGGCAGCTCCAGATCGGCCACGCGGTTGACGAAGGAGGTGTTGGCGCCGTTCTCCAGCAGGCGGCGCACCAGGTAGGCCAGCAGCGTCTCGTGCGTGCCCACCGGGGCGTAGATGCGGCAGGGACGGCCCAGCTTGCCGGCGCTCACCGCGCCCACCACCTGCTCGTACAGCGGCTCGCCCATGCCGTGCAGGCACTGGAACTCGTACTGGCCGGGGCTCCAGGTGGCCGGGTCGGCCAGCTCGTGGATGGCCGCCAGGGTGTGGGCGTTGTGGGTGGCGAACTGAGGGTAGACGGCGTCCGGCGCGGCCAGCAGCAGGCGGGCGCAGGCGATGTAGGACGCGTCGGTGTGCGGCTTGCGGGTGTAGACCGGGTAGTCGGCCTGGCCGTCGAGCTGGGCGCGCTTGATCTCCGAATCCCAGTACGCGCCCTTGACCAAGCGCACCATGATGCGGCGTCCGGCGCGCCGCGCCAGGTCGATCACGTGGGCGATCACGTGCGGGCAGCGCTTCTGGTAGGCCTGGATGACGAAGCCCAGGCCGTTCCAGCCCTGCAGCTGCGGCTCGAAGGCCAGCTGCTCCAGCAGGTCCAGCGAGATCTCCAGCCGGTCGGCCTCCTCGGCGTCGATGTTCAGGCCGATGTCGTGGCGCTTGGCCAGCGCGCACAGGCGCACCAGCACCGGGTAGAGCTCGGCCATCACCCGCTCGCGCTGGGCGCGGGCATAGCGCGGGTGCAGCGCCGACAGCTTGATCGAGATGCCCGGCCCGCCGAAGATCCCGCGCCCGGCCGAGGCGGTGCCGATGGCGTGGATGGCGCGCTCGTAGTCGCGGCGATAACGCTCGGCATCGGCGGCCGTCATCGCGGCCTCGCCCAGCATGTCGAAGGAGTGGGTGAAGCCCTGCTGCTCCTGATGTCGGGCGTTGTCCAGCGCCTCCTCGATGGTCTCGCCGGTGACGAACTGCTCGCCCATCATGCGCATGGCCATGTCCACGCCCTTGCGGATCAGCGGCTCGCCGCCCAGGCTCACCAGCCGGCCGATCGAGGCCGACAGCCCGTTCTCGCTGTGCGTGCCCACCAGCTTGCCGGTGATCAGCAGGCCCCAGGTGGCCGCGTTGACGAACAGCGAGCCGCTGTGGCCCAGGTGGCGCGCCCACTGGCCGCGCGAGATCTTGTCTCGGATCAGCGTGTCGCGCGTGGCCGCATCGGGGATGCGCAGCAGCGCCTCGGCCAGGCACATCAGCGCCACGCCTTCCTGCGAGGACAGCGCGTACTCCTGCAGCAGGTTCTGCACCAGCCCGGCCCGGCCGGCCGAGGCCTTGCGCTCGCGCAGGCCCTGAGCCACGCGGGTGGCCAGGGCCTGCGCGCGTGGCGCCATCTCCGCCGGCAGCCGCGCGCCGGCCAGCACCGCGGCCACGGCCTGCGGCTCGGGGGTGCGGGTGGCCGCGGCGATGGCCTGGCGCAGCGCGCTGGCGGCCAGCGGGGAGGGCGGGGCGAAGGGGGCGGCCGGGGCGGTGCGGGAGGTGGGCATGGGCGTGCGGCGTGGGATGAACGGGGTGATCGGTGCTTCCGCCAATGATCGTCATTCCAGGCTGCATCTTGTTCGGTTGCTGATCGCCATCGCCGAACAATGTTCGGCGATCCATCGTCCGGGCCCGGTTGGCCCCGTCATCGGCCACGGTGGACGTGCGGCGCCCTGGCCGGGTAACGTCCGCTTCCGGGAGGGAAGGACGATGGCGCCGGGCCTGTCGGTGTACCTGGATGCGGTGCGGCTGCTGGCGGCCTGC
Organism: Pseudaquabacterium rugosum; assembly: GCF_038066575.1. Classification (NCBI taxonomy): domain Bacteria; kingdom Pseudomonadati; phylum Pseudomonadota; class Betaproteobacteria; order Burkholderiales; family Sphaerotilaceae; genus Pseudaquabacterium; species Pseudaquabacterium rugosum. The sequence goes on from NZ_JBBUTF010000037.1 coordinate 7,078, forward strand.
GTCGTGGTGGTCCATCACGCGTTCGGCGCGGGCATCACCGGCGGCTTCCTGTGGCAGGTCGGCCAGTACGGGCCGACGGCGGTGATGGTCTTCTTCGTGCTCTCGGGCTACGTGATCCAGCACGTGATCGCCACGCGGGAGCACCGCCTGAGCGACTACGCGGTGGCGCGGCTGGCACGCCTGTACTCGGTGGTGGTGCCGGCCCTGGCGCTGGGCGCACTGGCCCAGTGGGTGGGTGATGCGGTGCTGCCCGCCGCTTCGGCCGTGCCCTGGGAGCGCGCGCAGCCCGATGCCCTCTGGCGCTGGCTGATGAGCCTGGTGATGCTGCAGGACGTCTGGCAACTCGGGATGAGCCCTCCGAACAACGGCTCGTTCTGGTCGCTGTCCTACGAGTTCAGCTACTACGTGCTGTTCGCGGTCCTGGTGTATCTGCGCGGCGGGCGGCGCTGGGGGGTGGGGGTGCTCGTCGCGCTCGTGGCCGGGCCGGCCGTGCTGGCGCTGGCACCGGTCTGGCTGGCCGGCGTGTGGGTGTGCCGCCGCCACCAGGATCCGGTCTGGCGGCTGCCGGCGCCGCTGGCGCTGCTTCTGGCCGTCGGCGGCGGTCTGCTGCTGCTGGCCAGCCCCTGGCACCGTGACGCGCTGGCGGTGGATCTGCCGGGCATCAGCGCCAGCCTGGCGTCGGACCTGCTCGACGGTGCGGCCTTCGGTCTGCACCTGCTGGGCCTGCATCAGGTGATGGGACGGGCCGGTGGCTGGCTGGCTGCGCTGCAGCGGCCGGTGGCTCGGGCGGCGACGCTGACCTTCCCGCTGTACCTGATGCACCTGCCGGTGCTGCGCTGTGTGGCGGGGCTGTCGCCCTGGGCCGACACGCCCGGGGCGCCGGCGCACATCGCTCTCGTCTACGGCCTGACGCTGGCGGTGGTGGTGGCCGTGGGGGTGCCGGCCGAGCGCTCGCGGGCGTGGTGGCGGCGGTGCTTCCAGCGCTGGCTGGCGCCCATTGGCCGGCGCACGGCCGCCGCGCCACCGACGTGATTGATCCGGACCCCGGTCGTCACGTTTGTCGGTTCTGCCACGGCCCGGATCCGTCGGATCGTTATTTACACGACAATACAGCGATCCTGATCTCCGGCCGGTGCCCTCGCCGCTGCCGTGGTGTCAGGGTCGACATCCCACGCCGCGCGGGTGTCGTGGTGGCCCTGGTCTGCGTCTTGCTGTGACCGGGCCTGACGTGATGGCCTTTCCTGTACAACGCTGCGCTGACCTCGCCGTGATCGACCTGTTGTCGTCCTCCCTGTCCTGGCTGAGCAGCCCTGCGGCCGCTCCGCTGTGGCTGTCGCTGCGCGTGGCCGGGCTGGCCACCCTGATCGCCTGGCTGCTGGGCATGGCGCTGGGCTGGGTGGTCGCCCGCACCCGACTGCCCGGCCGTGGCCTGCTGGAGGCGCTGTGCATGCTGCCGCTGGTGCTGCCGCCCACGGTCATCGGCTACGGCCTGCTGCTGCTGGCCGGGCGCCGCAGCGCACTCGGCGGTTGGCTGCGCACGCACTTCGACTACAGCGTCGTGTTCTCGTGGCACGGGGCGGTGCTGGCGTCGGCCGTGGTGGCCCTGCCGCTGGTGCTGAAGTCGGCCAGCGCGGCCTTCGGCGGGGTCGACCGCACGCTGGAGGCGGCGGCACGCACCTTGCGCCAGTCGTCGTGGGGCGTGTTCATGCGGGTCACGCTGCCGCTGGCCGCGCCCGGCATCCTGGCCGGAACCTTGCTGGCCTTCGCGCGGGCGATGGGCGAGTTCGGTGCCTCGCTGATGATCGCCGGCTCGATTCCCGGTCGCACCCAGACGCTGTCGATGGCCATCTACGACGCGGTCCAGGCCGGCGACGACGACACGGCGCTGGTGCTGGTGCTGATCACCTCGGTGCTGTCGGTGGCCGTCCTGCTGGTGTCCAACCGGCTGTTCTCCCGGGGTTGATGCCGCCGCCCTCCGGCCGACCCGCTGCACCCCGCGCCATCCTGATCCATCCCGGTCCATCCCCGTCCGGATCGCCCACCTGTCGTGTCCTGTCCTGTCCCTCACGGAGTCCGCTGATGTTCCCGTCCCGCCTGATCCGTCGTCGTCTGCTGGTGCCGGTCGCGGCGCTGTGTCTGGGCCTGTCCTCGCTGGCCGCCCGGGCCCAGACCCAGACCCAGACGCTGACCATCTCCGCCGCCGCCAGCCTGACCAACGTGCTCAAGGACCTGGCACCGCGCTTCGAGGCCAGCCGTCCGGGCGTGAAGCTGCAGTTCAACTTCGCCGCGTCCGGCGTGCTGATCCAGCAGATCGCCCAGGGCGCACCGGTCGATGTCTTCATCAGCGCCGATGAGGAGACGATGAGCCGCGGCATCGCGCAGAGGCTGCTGGATCCGGCCTCGCGCAAGGACATCGCCAGCAACCAGGTGGTGCTGGTGGTGCCGGCCGACGTCACCGGGCTGGCCAAGGTCAGCAGCGTGGCTGATCTGGCCGCGCCGGCCGTCAAGCGGGTGGCCATCGGCAAGCTGGCCTCGGTGCCGGCCGGCCGCTATGCCCGGCAGAGCCTGGAGGCCGCGCGCCTGTGGGCCGCGCTGGAGCCCCGCCTGATCCATGCCGACAGCGTGCGCCAGGTGCTGGACTATGTCGCCCGTGGCGAGGTCGATGCCGGCTTCGTCTACGCCACCGATGCCGCCGTCATGGCCGACAAGGTGAGGGTCGTGAGCCGGGTCGATGGGCATGATCCGGTGCGTTATCCGGCGGCCCTGGTCAGCGACGGGCGGCTGAAGCCGCAGGCGGCCGATTTCCTCGCCTTCCTGCTCGGCGCGGACGCGCAGGCGACGCTGGCCAAGGCCGGCTTCGGCCGTCCCTGAGCCACCGGAGCGCCCGCCGATGCCGACCGCCACCACCACCTTCGACCTCGACATCCGCCTGCGGGTCAGCGACCGCAGCCGGTGCTTCGAGCTCTCGGTGCAGGCCCGCTCGGATGCGCCGGTGCTGGCGCTCTACGGCCCCTCCGGTGCGGGCAAGTCGATGACCTTGCAGGCGGTGGCCGGTCTGCTGCGGCCCGATCAGGGCCATGTGCGGGTGGCGGGGCGCACGGTGTTCGATCGCCAGGCGGCCATCGACGTGCCGGCGGCCGAGCGGCGCGTCGGCTATCTGTTCCAGGAACACGCGCTGTTCCCCTACCTGACGGTGCGGCAGAACGTCGCCTTCGGTCTGACCCGCTGGTGGCGGCCGCGCTTGCGGGCGGCCGACGCCGAGCGGGTCGATGCACTGCTGGAGAGCTTCGGCCTGCAGGCCCTGGCCCAGGCCCGACCGGCGGCCCTGTCCGGCGGCCAGCGCCAGCGCGTGGCCCTGGCCCGGGCGATGGCCGACGACCCCGCCGTGCTGCTGCTCGACGAGCCGTTCTCGGCCTTGAACCCGTCCCTGCGCGCCAGCCTGCGCGACGAGGTGGCGGCCGTGCGCGCCCGCTGGAACATCCCGCTGCTGCTGATCACCCACGACATCGACGATGTGGCCGCCATCGCCGACCAGGTGCTGGTGATCGACGGCGGGCAGGTGCTGCGCGAAGTCGACCTGCGCACCGGCGACAGCCGCGAGACCGCGCGCGAGCGTCTGGCCGCACCACCGCCGGTGGTGGCCGATGCGGCCCGCCGGCGCGGCTTGCGGAGCGTGGTCGCGCCGCAGGGTTGAGGACGGCTGCCCTGGGCCGGCGCTGCAGCCACAGCCAGTGCCGGCCGGATCAGCCGAAGGTCAGCAGCACGATCTGGTCGCTGTCGAACACCGCCCAGGCGGAGACCCCGACGGCCAGATCGGCGGCCCCCGGACTGTCGATCGCCGCATGCAGCACCGTGCCGTCGGGCAGGCCCAGGCTGACGGCGGTGCGGGTGGTCGCCGGCCGGATGGACAGCACCCGGCCCGGCAGCTGGTTGCGGCCGGGCTGGCGCCGCGTGGGCGGCCGCGTCAGGATCTGCACCACCGGGGCCTTGATCAGCGCGTAGACCTCGCGCCCGAGCGCCAGGCCCAGGGCGGCGGTCGATTCCGGCGTGATGGTGGCCTGCAGCGTCACCGGCGGCGTGTCGGGCGATGTGGTGGGCAGCGTGGGGTCGGAGCCATTCGCCGGCGGGATCTCGCCGGCCTCGGCCAGCATCAGCTGCACCTCGACGCTGCCGCCGCTGTCGTGCAGGCCGCTGACCCGGCACGCGAACTGGTTGCGCGCGCTGCTGCGCATGCCCAACCGCCGGATCAAGGTGCGCAGCGTGGCCGCGTCGGCATCGGCCGGCACCTCGCCCCAGGTCTGACCCAGGCGGTCGAGGATGTCCTGCTGGTTGCTCTCCATCGCGCGGTACAGCGCGATCGTCTGGCGGGCGAAGTCGGTCAGCCGCGTGCCGCCGCCGCCGACGCCGCCGGTGGCGCGCACCACCAGCGGCTGCGGCGCCAGCCGGTTCATCGTGTCCAGCGCGTCCCAGGCGGCCTTGTAGGACAGCGGCACCTCACGCGCGGCGCGGTTCAGCGAGCCGCAGCGGTCGATCGCCTCCAGCAGCCGGATGCGGCTGTCGCTGAGTGCCGCACCCAGCGGGGTCTGCAGGGTCAGGCGGCCGATCAGGGGTGAGGTGGGCGCCGGCTCTTGTGCGGGTGTGGGCGCTGATGTTGTTGGCGCTGGTGTCGGTACGCCGGGCGGTGGCGGAGCAGGGCGCGGGGGCATGGCGGCAGTGTAGGGGGCCGCGGGCGGCCGGCGGGTGCACCGCAGGCCCTGTCCGAGGTGCCGCGGTGCCATGACGCGCGACGCTGCGCCGATCGGCCATCGCCCCGTCATGCCTCATGCCTCATGCCTCATGCCTCACGTGTCACGCCTCACGCGTCACGCGTGGCCTGACGACCGATCAGGCCTGCGGCTGCGCCTCACGCAAGGCCTCCTCCAGCGCGCGCCCCGGCCGCCAGCCGGCCAGATCAGCCGGGCGCCGCAGGCCCTCGGCCAGACGGCTGCAGGGCTCGGGCTCGCCCAGCACGGTGTGCACCGGCAGGCGTTCGGCCCAGATCGGCAGCGCGTGGTCGGCCTCGTCGTCGACCACGCCCGCATCGCGGAGCTTGGCGCTGGCGCGTTCGATGTCCATCGCGATGACGGCGGTGGCCTTGATCTCCTGCGCCGTGGGCGGCCGCAGCGTGGCATCGCGGCCCGGGAACAGGCGCTCGACCATCGCCACCAGGGCCTGGGCCTTGGCCTGAGGGTCCTCCAGCAGGCGGGCCTGGCCGAAGCACATCACCGAGCGGTAGTCGGCCGAGTGGTTGTAGGCCGAGCGGGCCAGCACCAGGCTGTCGAGCTGCGTCACGGTCAGGCAGGCCGGCTGGCCCTGCGCCAGCTGGCGCAGCATGCGGCTGGCGCTGCTGCCGTGCCAGTACAGCGTGTGGCCGTCGCGCCAGTAGAAGGTGGGCGTGCACAGGGGCTGGCCGTCCAGCACCCAGGCCACGTGGCACAGCATGCCGCCGTCCAGCAGGGCATGGACGGTGGCGTGGTCGTAGGCGGCGCGGTCGTTGCAGCGCTTGACCCGGTTGAGGGCGTCGACGGGATAGGCGGCAGCGTCAGGTGCAGTGGGCATCGAGGTCACGGAAGAGGGCGGCGCAGGGGCCTGAGGTCAGCGGTTGGGAATGTCGCGGTCCCCCGCTGCACGGCAGGGCCTGTGCGCTTGGGGGATGCGTCAGCCTAGGGTGTCGCTGGCCTGGCGGAAAGGTCCACAATCGCTGAATTTGATGGTGCCACGCGATGACGGTCCTGCCCGATGCCCTGCCCGCGCTGGAAGCGCCGCTGGATCCCCACCGGCCGGAGCCGCTGCAGCGTCAGCTCTGCCAGCGGGTGCGCGACGGCGTGGCGGCCGGCTGGCTGCCGCCGGGGCTGCGTCTGCCGGCCACGCGGGTCCTGGCGCAGGTGCTGGGGGTCTCGCGCAACACCGTGAGCCTGGCCTACGAGCAGCTGCTGGCCGAAGGCTGGCTGCAGGCGGACCGGCGGGGCACGGTGGTGGCCCGGCTCGGGCCCTGGGGGGCAGGCGCACGTGCGGCGACCCCGATCCCGGCGGGTGAGTCGGCGGTCCGGGCGGTCGCCACCGGGGCGGCCCCGCCCCGGCTGGCCCGTCGTCTGGCCACGCTGCCGGTGCACCCGACCTTGCCGTCCGAGTTGACGGCGCTGCGCCCCGGCATCCCCGCACTCGGACAGTTTCCCCATGTCGCCTGGCGTCAGGCGATGGACCGTGCCCAACGGACATCCTCAGCGCTCGATCTGAACTATGGCGACGTGCAGGGCCTGCCGGCCTTGCGGGCGGCCATCGCGGCCCATCTGGCGGTCTCGCGCGGGGTGCACTGCACGCCGGCCCAGGTCGTCATCACGGAAGGCGCCCAGGAGGCCTTGTCGCTGTGCGTGCGTCTGCTGACCGATCCGGGAGACACCGCCTGGATGGAGGAGCCCGGCTACCGCGGTGCACGGGCGGCCCTGCTGGCCGGCGACCTGAGGGTGCTGCCCCGCCGTGTCGATGCCGAGGGCCTGAGCTGGACCGAGGACGACTGGCGCGAGGCCCCGCCGCGGCTGATCTACACCTCGCCCTCGCACCAGTATCCGATGGGTGCGGTGCTCTCGGTGGCGCGTCGCCTGGCGCTGATGCAGGCCGCCCAGGCGCACGACGCCTGGATCATCGAGGACGACTACGACAGCGAATTCCGCCTCGCCGGGGCACCGATCGCCGCCATGCAGGGCCTGCGGCCCGACGCACCGGTGCTCTACGTCGGCACCTTCTCCAAGACCCTGTTCCCGGCGCTGCGCCTGGGCTTTCTGGTGCTGCCGCAGCGCCTGCTGCCGGCGGTGATGGCGCCCTTGCGGGAGTGGCTGCGCGGCGGGCCGCTGCAGACCCAGCGCGCGTTGGCGCACTTCATCGCCAGCGGCCAGTTCAGCCGTCATCTGGCCCGCATGCGCCGGCTCTACCGCAGCCGCCATCAGGCGCTGGGCGCAGCGCTGGCCCGGCATCTGGGTGATCTGCCGCATCGCATCGAGGGCGGCCGCTGCGGCCTGCACCTGTGCCTGCGCCTGCCGGCCGGCTTCCCTGACCTGGAAGCGGCCGCGGCGGCCGCGGCCGAGGGCGTGGCGCCGCACGCGCTGTCGGCCTTCGCGATGGCGCCGCGGCCCGAGGACCGCGGCCTGGTGCTGGGCTACGGCAACACGCCCGAGGAGGCGATGGATGGCCACGTCCGGATCCTGGCGCAGGGGGTCAGGTCTTGCCTTTTGTCCCCCAGACTGCTGACAAGACGCAAGACCTGACCCCTCCCCGCGCTCCCCGCTCCCTTCAGCGCGCCGCCCGCAGCGCGCGGATGTCGAGCAGCACCAGCTCGTTGTCGTCGGGCTTGTCGGGCACGCGGCCGGCCGAGTAGGGGAAGTTGTTGTCGTTGACGACGACGATGTGCCCGGCGTCGACGATGGCCAGGCCCTCGGGGCCGAGGTGCGGCATCGCGAAAACCGCCTCATTCGGGCCGATCTTGGCGCGGCGGTCGGGGTTGGCGATCCGGGTCAGGTCGATGAAGGCCACCTTGCGCACGAAGCCGTCGGCGTCGACCTGGGCGAGGTCGATCTTGTAGATGCGCTTGAACTTCGCCGGGTGGCTGAAGCAGTCGGCGCGGCTCTCGCCGGGGCAGGCCGGGGCCACGCCTTCGCTGGCATCGTCGCGCTCGATCACCAGACCGGTGGTGGCGTCGAGCAGCTGGAAGTCGGCGGCCACGTTGCCGTCGACCTCGAACTTGTACTTCCACTGGCGCGTGCCATAGCTGCGCGTGGCCACGTCGAGCTCGAGGATGCGGGTGTAGGTCTGGCCACCGTGGCGCTCGAAGCCCTTGCTGGCGGCGTCATACAGCGGCCACTCGAACATCGGGTAGAGCGTCTTGCCGTCGGGCGACTGGGCCATCGGCTCGAAGCCGCCGGAGCGCCGCACCTCGAAGGCCACCTCGCCCGGCAGGTTGCCCAGGCGGCCGTTGAGGTAGTGGTCGGGGCCGCGCAGCGGCTTGCCGCCCACCACCGTCTCCACCACGCCGAGCACGCGGCCCGTGGCGTCGGTGCGCAGCACGTAGGGGCCGAACTCGTCACCGATCCACCATTCGCCGTTGACGACCTGGATCGACTCGATGTCGAAGTCCACGCCGGTCAGGTAGCGCTTGTCGCTGGCCTCGTTCTGGATCGCGAACGGGATCTTGCGGTCGGGGTCGTGCAGGAAGGTGGTGGCCAGGCGTTCGACGCGGCCGCTGGCCCAGTCGGCGCGCACGCGGTGCACCATCAGCAGCGCGTCGTGGGAGTTGATCTTGTTGCCGAAGCCGTTGTCGGTCAGCGCCAGGAACTCGCCGCCGCCCAGGGAGACGATGCCCGAGAAGCCCTGCACCGCCTGGCCGCGGATCGGCAGCGCGCCGCCGGTGTGGCGCAGGTGTTTCGGATCGCCGACGAAGGTCTGCGCCTTCTGGCTGCCCAGCGCCTCGGTGCGCTGGCGGTTGGCCGTGGCGAATTTGCCAGCGGTGGCGAAGAAGGCGCCGGCATCGGCGGGCGCGGCCACGGTGGTGTCGTAGGGCAGGGCGGCATGGCCGGCCAGCACGGCCTGGACCTCGATCTGGGCCTGGGCGGGTGCGACCGCCAGGGCGGCGAGGGCCGCGGCCAGCGCGGCGGCGAGGCGGGACGGAACGAGCGCGGGGAGGAACGTCATCGGGCACTGCGCGGCCCCTGGGGCCGGTCGGATCTGGACAGAGCCCGCCAGCGTGCCCGCATCGCGTGACGGCCGTGTGGCGCCGGATCGGCGTCCGATCGGGGTCAGGTCTTGCCTTTTGTCATTCTTATGGCTGACAAAAGGCAAGACCTGACCCCTTCCCCGATGAAGGTCAGCATCGCTTGGGCGATGGGCAGCAGGCCGCAGAGGACGGAGAGGGCGACGGCCTGTGGGGCTTCGACGCCCAGCGGGGCCAGGCTGATGACGGCGGCGGCCTCGCGTGTGCCCCAGCCGCCGTGGCTGACCGGCAGCGTGGCCATCAGCGTGATCGGCACGGCGGCGGCGGCGACCATCCAGGCGTCCAGCGGCACGCCGATGGCGAGCGCGGCGCAGCCGAGTGTCGAGACCGACAGCGCCTGCACGACCCAGGAGCGCAGGCACTGGCCGGCGTAGAAACGTCCAGCCTGAGGGTGTGACCCCATGGTGCGTGCCAGCAGGCCGAGGCGGTGCGGCAGGCTGCCCGCCACGGCGGGCGGCAGGGCGGTCGATGCGGGGGGGCCGTCCATGGCCCGCCCGTCGCGCCGTTTGAACCGCCCACCGATGGCGCACAGCAGCACCCCCGGCAGCACCAGCATCGCCGCCAGCACCGCCATCAGCACCGGGCCGGAGGCCAGGCGCTCCAGCACCGGCCAGCGCGCGGCCAGCGCCTGCCAGCCCGGTGTGCCCAGGCCCCAGGCCAGGGCGGCCACGCCCTGGGCCAGCAGCAGCCACAGGCCGCTCAGGCGGTCGCCCAGCACCGACAGCGAGGCGGGCAGCAGCCGGTGGCCGCGGCCCTGCAGCGCGGCGGCGCGCATCACGTCGCCGCCGACGACGGCACCGGGCACCACCACGTTGAGCGCGGCGGCGTGGAAATAGGTGCGCACGCTCCAGTGGCGCGGCAGGCGCATGCCCATCCAGGCGCACAGCGCGCGCCAGCGCAGGGCCGAGGCCAGGTTCGCCAGCAGCAGGGCCAGCAGTCCGAGCGTCAGCCAGCGCAGATCCGCACCGCGCAGCGTGGCCCAGACCTGCGCCGGATCGACCAGCGCCAGCACCAGGCCCAGCAACAGCAGGGCGATCAGTGGCTTGAGCAGACGCCGCAGCCTCATGCCGCCCGCCGGGCGCCGTCCGGATCGCGGCCCGGATCACGGCCCGGAGCCTGGGCCGATGGCGGCGTGACGTCGGTGCGCAGGTGGTACTGCGCGTGCGGCCGGCCTTCGTGGTAGACGCGCATCAGCATCTCGCTGATCACGCCGGCGACGATGAACTGCAGCCCCATCAGCAGCAGCATCACCGCGGCCATCAGCATCGGCCGCTGGCCGATGGGCTGGCCGGCCACCAGCTTCAGGCCGAGCAGCCACAGCAGCATCATGCCGCCGGGCAGGCCCATGGCCAGCCCCAGCCCGCCGAAGATGTGCAGCGGCCGCTGGCGGTAGCGCAGCACGAAGACGATCAGCAGCAGGTCGAGCAGGACGCGGAAGGTGCGGTCGATGCCGTACTTGGACTGGCCGCGGGTACGCGGCCGGTGGTGGACCGGCACCTCGGCGATGCGCGCGCCGGCCTCGCGCGCCAGCGAGGGGATGAAGCGGTGCAGCTCGCCGTACAGGTGGATGCGTTCGATGATCTCGCGCCGGTAGACCTTGAGCGCGCAGCCGTAGTCGTGCAGCTGCACGTCGGTGGCCCAGGAGATCAGGCGGTTGGCCAGGCGCGAGGGCAGGCGGCGCGAGAGTGCACCGTCCTGCCGCTGGTGGCGCCAGCCCGAGATCATGTCGATGTCCGGATCGGTGTCCAGCCGGTCGAGCAGGGCGGGCAGATCGGCCGGATCGTTCTGCAGATCGCCGTCCAGCGTGGCGATGCAGCGGCCGCGGGCGATGTCGAAGCCGGCCTGCAGCGCGGTCGACTGGCCGTAGTTGCGCGCCAGCCGCAGCGGGCGCAGCCAGGGGCGGGTGGCGGCCAGCGCCTGCAGGCGGCGGTCGCTGCCGTCGCGTGAGCCATCGTCGACGCAGATCAGCTCGAAGCCGCCCGGCCGGGCGGCCAGCGCGGCGTGCACCTGATCGACCAGATCGGCCAGGTTGTCGACCTCGTTGTAGATCGGCACCACCACCGAGACCGCGGGGCGCGCCGCCGGGCGTGGCGCGGGTGCGGGTACGCTCAGGAAGGCGGTCAGGGAGCGTGGCGGAGCGACGGTGTAGGACATGCGATGGCGATGCCGGCGGCGGGCCCGGGGACGTGTCGGTGAGCATAAGCTAGGGGCATGACAACGCATGCGACGCGGTCTTGTCGGCCATCAAGGCCGCTGGCCCTGAGGGCCTGGCTGTGGCTGGCCATCGCCTATTTCACGGCCCAGGCGCTGGGTCGCATCTGGGTCTCGCCGGCGCCCGAGCTCGACGAGGCCGAACAACTGCTGTGGACGCGGGAGCTGGCCTGGGGCTACGGCACCCAGCCGCCGCTCTACACCTGGTTGCAGGCGGGCGTCTTCGCGCTGACCGGGCCGTCCATCGCCGGCCTGGCGCTGTTGAAGAACCTCCTGCTGCTGAGCCTGTACCTGGCCGTGGCCTGGGCCGGCTGGCCGCTGATCGGCGCGGCCGCGGCGCCGGCGGCCGCGGCGATGTTGTGGCTGCCACAGATCGGCTGGGAATCGCAGCGGGATCTGACCCACAGCGTGCTGGCCACCACGGCCTGCGCCGTGCTGCTGGGGGCCTGGGTGCGGCTGGTGCGCGAGGGCCGGGCCGTCCACCATCTGGTCTGCGGCGCGGCCGCGGCCGCGGCCCTGCTGGGCAAGTACAACGCGGCGCTGTGGGTGCTGCTGCTGCTGGCGGTGGCCGTCGGCGTGCCGGCGCTGCGGGCGCGCCTGCGTGTGCCGGCACTGCTGGCCGCGGCCGCGCTGGCCGGGCTGCTGCTGGCCCCTCATCTGGCCTGGCTGGCGCAGCACCTGCCCGCGGCCAGCCAGGGCACGCTGCAGAAGATGGCGCCGGGCGCCGACGGGCCCTGGGCCGCGCGGGCCCAGGGGCTGCTCAGCCTGCTGACGGGGCTGCTCAGCGCCGGCCTGCTGTGGGCGCTGGTGTTCGGCGTGCAGATCGGCGGGCCGGTCTGGCGGGCCGGATGGCGAGCGCCGGGGCGCGATGGGCTGGCCGCGCCCGTGACATCCGCCACCGCCACCGCCACCGCCGGCCTGCCTTCCGGCGCCCGGGCCGCCGCTCCGGCCGTGCGCCGGCTGGTGGCGCTGATGGCCGCGCTGCTGCTGGCCGGCCTGCTGGCACTGGTGCTGGTCGGCGGCCTGTCCCATCTGCGCAACCGCTGGCTGCAGCCGCTGCTGTTCGCGCTGCCACTGGCCGGCTGGCTGCTGCTGCCGCGGCTGCCGTCGGCCGAGGTCTGGTGCCGGCACGAGCGCACGACGCTGGCGCTGGCCGCGCTGCTGCTGTTCGGCCAGATCGCGCGCGCACCGCTGGCCGGCTGGCTCGGCCAACCCGGCCAGCTCAACGAGCCGGTGGCCGCGCTGGCGCAAGCGGTGCAGGCGGTCGCGCCCGACGTGCAGACGCTGGTCGTGCATCCGCCCCGCCTGGCGGCCGGCCTGCGTGGCCAGTTTCCCCGGGCGCACGTGCTGACCGCCGATGAATGGCCGGCCTACGCCTCGCGCGGCCTGCCGGCCGGTCGCACGCTGTGGGTGGCCACCGCCGGCGATCCGGCGCGCCACGACCGCCACGATCTGCACCGGGGCCGGCTGGATCCGCCGCCGGCCGTCCATGCGCAATGGCACTGGCGCCTGGCCCCGACCTGGACGCGCGACCCGGCCCTGCAGCGCGACTACCGGGCCTGGATCCCCGCCGATCAGGCCCCGGCCTGGCGCGGGAAGCGCCAGGGGTGGGCCCGCTCCGCGGCATCCAGCTTGCGGAAGGCGGCCGGCGAGGTGCCGACCATGCGCTTGAACACTTTCGAGAACGCGAAGGCGTCCTGATAGCCGACGGCCGCGGCCACCGATTCCAGGCGTTGGCCGGTGGTGGCCAGCAGATGCATCGCGCGCTGCATGCGCACGGTGCGCAGATGGTTCAGCGGTGTGTCGCCGAGCGCGGCGCGGAAGCGTTCGGCCAGCAGCGTGCGCGACAGGCCGGCCTCGCGCGCCAGGTCCTCCAGCGTCCAGGCGCGGGCGCAGTCGGCATGCATGCGGGCCAGCACGCGGGCGATCTTCGGATCCTGCGCGGCCTGGGTCCAGCCCGGCTGGCGCGGCGCCGGGGCCTCGGCCAGCGCCGCCCGCAGCGCATGGACGAACAGCAGGTCGAGCAGGCCCTGCAGCACGATGCGGCGGCCGGGCCGGGCGGGGCCGGTCTCATGGCGTGCGAGGGCCACGGCCTGCGCCAGCGGGCTGTCCGGCGCCTGGCTGTCGGCGCGCACCACGTGCCAGGCGGGCAGGTCGGCCAGAAAGGGGTGGACCGGCGTGTGCCAGACCTGCCAGGCGCCACCGACCACCGTGGCCACCGAGCCTTCATCGGTGGCCGGTGCCAGGGTCTCGGGCAGGGCGGGCACGATGGCCTGCTCGTCCAGGCCCTGCAGCGTGTCCGACAGCGCCAGGCGGTGGCGGCAGCCGCGGGCCATCAGCGCCAGATCGCCCGCACCGAGCGCCAGCGGCGCGGCCAGACCCTCGGCATGCAGCCAGACCCGGCCGTGCAGCACCAGGTGCAGGCCGACGCTGCGCTCGCAGGGAAAGACCAGCGCGCGGCCGGGCGCCAGGGCGCGCAGGTCCAGCGGCTGGCGCTGCAGGTCGGTGTCGCGGATCAGCGGGCTCCACAGGTCGTCGTCGTCCATGGCGGCATTCTGCGTGCATCCGTACGATCAGACATGAATAACGGACGAAAAGCCATGTGAAGTACGGATGTGGCGGCGCACCATGGCGGTCATGTCCCACCCATCGGAGTCTTCATCCATGTCCACCGTTCTCGTTCTCGGCGCCCGCGGCCAGGTCGGCAGTGCCCTGGTTCCCCTGCTGCAGGCGGCCGGCCACACCGTGCGCCAGGCCTCCAGCCAGGCGCGCCCGGTCGCCGGCCAGGTGCCGGTCGATCTCGTCAGCGGCCGCGGTCTGGCCGAGGCCATGGCCGGCGCCGATGCCGCCTTCCTGATGGCCCCGCCGGGGATCGTGCCGCAGAACCGGGTGCTGGATCCGGCCATCGACGCGGCGCGCGCCGCGGGCGTGGGCAAGGTGGTGCTGATGACCGCCCTCGGCGCCAATGCCGACGAGGCCATCCCGATGCGCCAGTCCGAGCGCCGGCTGGAGGCCGCGGGCCTGGCCTGGAACGTGATCCGCCCGAACTGGTTCATGCAGAACTTCCACACCTTCTGGCTGCAGGGCCTGCGCGACGAAGGCGTGCTGCGCCTGCCGCTGGGCACGGCCCAGGGCAGCTTCATCGATGCCGGTGACATCGCCGCGGTGGCCGCCGCGCTGCTGACGCGCCGCGACCTGGACAACCAGGCCTTCGACCTGACCGGCCCGCAGGCGCTCGACCACGATGCGGTGGTGGCCATCCTGTCGCGCGTGACCGGCCGCAGCCTGCGCTACGAGGACATCCCGCCGGCGGTCATGCGCCAGGGCCTGCTGGGCGCCGGCCTGCCGGCCGACTACGTCGAGTTCATGCTGGTGATCCTGGACGCCTTCAAGGCCGGCCATGCCGCCGGGCTGACCGATGCGGTCGAGCGCATCACCGGCCGCGCGCCACGCCGCTTCGAGGACTACGCGCAGGCGCACCGCGCGGCCTGGCTGGGCTGAGCCCGGACCCCGGGTCCGCGGGGGAGGGGCCGGACGGTGCGTCGCGGGACCGTCATCTGCCGTCACCACAATGGTGTGGCAGAGCGGTCACAGGGCCGGCGATCCGGCGGACAACACACCGCCTGACGCGTATCCTGCACGGACGACGGCGTGCCGCCCGGCGGCAGCCGTCATCCGACCGAGCAGTCACCCCCTCCTTCCGGCCCCGGCCCCCCGCACCGATGACGCGTCCGTCCACCGCCCGCTCCGTCCCCTCGCGCCTGCGCGCACCCCGGCTCGCGCCGCTGCTGTGGGCGCTGGCCCAGGGCGCCGGGGCCCAGGTCGTGATCAGCCAGGTCTATGGCGGCAACGGCAACACCTGGGCCAGCGATTACGTCGAGCTGTTCAACCGCGGCAGCACCGCGGTCGACGTCAGCGGCTGGTCGGTGCAGTACGCGAGCGCCACCGGCACCGGCGCCTTCGCGGCCAATGGCGTGACCGCGCTGGCGGGCACGCTGGCGCCGGGCCGCTACCTGCTGGTCAAGCTGGCCACCTCGACCACCGGCACGGCGCTGCCGGCGGCCGATGCCAGCGGCAGCCTCAACCTGTCGGGCAGCAACGGCAAGGTCGTGCTGGCCAACACCGCCAACGGTCTGGCCTGCAACGGCGGCAGCATCTCGTGCGCGGCCTACGCGGCGCAGGTCGTCGATCTGGTCGGCTACGGCACGGCCAACTGGGCCGAGGGCACGGCCGCCCCGGCGGCCAGCGCCACCAGCGCGCTGCTGCGCGCGGGCAACGGCTGCACCGACAGCGGCAACAACGCCGCCGACTTCAGCACCGGCACGCCGGCCCCGCGCAACAGCCTGACGGCGGCCGCGCCGTGCAGCGGCAACGAGGGTGGCGGCGGCAGCGTCGTCACGCCGCTGGCGCTGACGATTCCGGCCATCCAGGGCGGCAGCGGCGCCAGCGCCTACGCCGGCCGCCTGGTGCGCACCGAGGGCGTGGTCACCCGCCTGACCAACGCCGGCTACTTCATCCAGGCCCTGGTCGGCGATGGCGACGACGCCACGTCCGATGGCCTCTACGTCTACACCGCCACGGCGCCGACGGTGGCCGTCGGGCAGCTGCTGCGCGTGACCGGCACCGTCACCGAATTCGGCAGCACGCCCACCGGCACCGTCACCGAGCTGACCAGCCCCAGCGCCACGCTGCTGGGCTCGGGCTACAGCATCGCGCCGACGCCGCTGCGCCTGCCGCTGGCCGGCGGGCTGGAGCGGGTCGAGGGCATGCTGATCTCGCTGGCCGGCCCGCTGACGGTCAACCAGAACTACTTCCAGGCCCGCTACGGCCAGCTCACGCTGTCGGCCGGCGGCCGGCTGGAGACGCCGACCAACCGCCACCGCCCGGGTCCGCAGGCCCAGGCCCTGGCCGCGGACAACGCCGCGCGCCGCATCGTGCTGGACGACGGCAGCTCGCTGCAGAACGTCCAGCCGACGCCCTTCACCGGCCCGACCGGCGCGCTGCGCGGCGGCGACACCGTCACCGGCCCGATCGTCGGCGTGGTCGACTGGGGCCCGTCGACGGCGAGCGCCACCGGCATCGGCGACTGGCGCATCCTGCCGCTCGACATCGGCGGCCTGGGTTACGCGATCACCCACCCGCGGCCGACGACGGCACCGGCGGCCGTCGGCAACGTGAAGCTGGCCAGCTTCAACGTGCTGAACTACTTCACCACCTTCACCAATGGCGTGACGGCCAGCGGTGCCAGCGGCCAGACCTGCGTCAGCGGCCAGAGCGCCTCGGCCAGCTGTCGCGGCGCCAGCAATGCCGCCGAGTTCGAGCGTCAGCAGGCCAAGATCGTGGCCGCCATCACCGCCATCGATGCCGACGCGATGGGCCTGATGGAGATCCAGAACGACACGGTGTCGGCGCAGAACCTGGTGGCCGCGCTGAACGCCCGCGCCGGAGCCGGCACCTGGGCGGTGGCGCCGGGCGCGGCCGCCGGCGTCTTCGGCAGCGATGCCATCAAGACGACCGTCATCTACAAGCCGGCGCGGCTGAGCCCGGTCGGCGCCTCGGGCGTCGATGGCGACGGCGTGCACAACCGCCCGCCGCTGGCCCAGACCTTCGCGCTGGCCAACGGCAGGCGCTTCACGCTGGTCGTCAACCACTTCAAGAGCAAGGGCAGTTGCCCGGCCACGGGCGACGCGGACGCCGCCGGCAACACCGACAGCGGCGACGGCCAGGGCTGCTGGAACGCCCTGCGCACGGCCCAGGCCCAGCGCCTGCGCACCTGGGCGGCCGGGCTGCAGGCCGCCAGCGGCAGCGCCGACGTCGTGCTGCTGGGCGACTTCAACGCCTACGCCCAGGAAGACCCGATCGCCGCGCTGACCGGCAACGGCTGGGTCGATCCGACGCCGCGCTTCGAGGCCTTCGGCTACTCCTACGTCTTCGACGGCGCGGCCGGCCGGCTCGACCACGCGATCGTCAGCGCGGCCGCGGCCGCCAAGGTCGGCAGTCTGGCCCACTGGCACATCAATGCCGACGAATCACTGGCCCACGACTACAACCTGGAGTTCAAGCAGCCGGCCTGCGCGACCTGTGCGCCCGATCCGTATGCGGCCACCGTCTACCGCTCGTCCGACCACGACCCGGTGGTGCTGGGCCTGAACCTCTACGACGCCTACCTGACGGCCTCGGGTGCCAGCTTCGCCGGCACCGCCGGTGACGACCTGATCACCATCGGCGCCGGCCGCCGCGCGGTGGCCGGTGGCGCCGGTCGCGACCAGTTCGCGCTGACGGCGGATGCCGCCGGCGGCCTGACCCTGGCCGACTTCACGCCCGGCAGCGATCTGCTGAACCTGCGCGCCGTGCTGCAGGCGCTGCGCGTCAGCGCGGCCGATCCGCTGGCCAGCGGCCATGTCGCCTGCCGCGCCTCGGGCACGGACGCGGTCATCAGCGTCGACCCGGATGCCGCCGGCCCCGCCGCCGCCCGCAGCCTGGCGCTGCTGAAGAACGTCGGCTGCGGCAGCCTGGGCCGCGGCAGCTTCCTGTTCTGAGCCCCGCGCACCCTCCCTGACACCCAGACCGAGTTCCGAGCGATGACCCACCTTCCCGCCATCCTGCGCCGCCTGTCGACCCTCTCCACCGTGGCCACGGTGGCCGTGGTGATGGCCGGCGCGCTGGGCGCCGGCGCCGCCCATGCCGACACCTGGCAGATCAGCGGCAGTGCCGACAGCGGTCCGCTGGCCGGCAGCGGCTACAGCGGCAGCGCGAGCTGGGCCGCGCCCGTGGCCGGCTACGACGGCAGCGTCGTGCTCGACGCCTTCAGCCTGGACCTCGACGGCCGCAGCTACGCGCTGTCCGGCACCGCCACCGGCGAGGCCTGGTACGCGGCCGGCGTCTTCCTGGGCATCGACTACCAGAGCGATGCGGCCCTGACGGCGGCCGGCGCACCGGCCGTGCAGCTGGTGGCCGGCTTCACCGATCTGGCCGATGCCCATCTGGCCTATACCGTCATCGACGCGACCGATGGCTCGACCGCGCTCGGCTTCGGCAGCGTCAGCTACACGCCGGTGGCCGCTGCGGTGCCGGAGCCGGCGACGTTCGCGCTGTGGCTGGCCGGTCTGGGCCTGGTGGCCGGCGGGCTGCGGCGGCGCGCGCAGGGCTGAGTCCCCTCAGGCCGGCGCCTGTCCGGCCGGCGCCTGTCCGCCGTGCGCCAGTTGCGCCCGGGCCAGCTCGCCCAGGCGGCGCACCGCGTCCGGCACCCGGGCGTCGTCCGGATGGCCGGTGTTCAGCCGCAGGTGGTGGGTGAAGCGGCGGTCGGCCGAGAACAGCACGCCGGGCGCGCTGCTGATGCCCTCGGCCAGCGCGTCGCGGCACAGCGCCAGCGTGTCGATGGCGGCCGGCAGCTCCAGCCACAGGAAATAGCCGCCGCGGGGGCGGGTGATGCGGGTGCCCTCCGGAAAGTGCGCCTCCACCCAGGCGGCCACCTGAAGCCGGCCGCGGTCCAGCGCCGCGCGCAGCTGGCGCAGGTGGCGGTCGTAGCCGCCGTGGGCCAGGTAGTCGGCCAGTGCCAGCTGCGGGGGCAGGGCGGTCGTCAGCGAGGTCATCATCTTCAGCCGGCGCACCGTGTCGGCATGGCGACCGGCTGCGGCCCAGCCCACACGCCA
The DNA here is from genome assembly GCF_038066575.1 of Pseudaquabacterium rugosum. Lineage (NCBI taxonomy): Bacteria > Pseudomonadati > Pseudomonadota > Betaproteobacteria > Burkholderiales > Sphaerotilaceae > Pseudaquabacterium > Pseudaquabacterium rugosum. The sequence continues at coordinate 25,741 of NZ_JBBUTF010000037.1, forward strand.
GCCCGGCGCCAGGCACTTCGACAGGCTGCTGCAGTACAGCACCTCACCTTGCGTGTCATGGGCCTTGGCGGGCAGTGGTCGGCGGGCATCGGACTGCAGCTCGGCATAGACGTCGTCCTCGATCAGCGGCACGCCATGGTGGGCCAGCAGCGCCACCAGCGCTGGTCGGCGTGCGGCCGGCATGGTCGCGCCCAGCGGGTTCTGCAGCGTGGGCATGACCCAGCAGGCCGCCACCCGGCGCTGCTGCAGCAGCGCATCCAGCGCGTCGAGGTCCAGCCCCTCCTGGGGATCGGTCGGCACCTCGACGGCGCGCAGCTGCAGCCGCTCCAGGGCGTGCAGCGCCGCGTAGAAGCAGGGCGATTCGACGGCCACCGTGTCACCGGGCCGGGTCACCGCCTGCAGGCACAGGTTCAGCGCCTCCATCGCGCCGTGGGTGATCACGAGCTCATCGTCGGTCAGGGGCACGCCCTGCAGCGCGTGGCGGCGCAGCAGGGCCTGGCGCAGCGCGGGGTCGCCACTGGTCAGCGCGCTGGTGATCTGCTCCGGCTTGAGCCGGCGCAGCGCGCGGCCGGCGCTGCGGGCCAGCGCCTCGATCGGGAACAGCGTGGCGGCCGGGAAGGCCGAGCCCAAGGGCACCACGGCCGGATCACGGGTGCGCTCCAGCAGATCGAAGGCGAGGGCGGCGACGGCCACCGGCGTGGCTTCGGCCGGCACGGCGGCGGCCTGCGGCGTCGCGCTGCGGGTGCTGCGGGCCCGCACGTAGTAGCCGGAGCGGGGCCGGGCCTCGATCAGGCCGCGTTCTTCCAGCAGCCCGTAGGCCTGGAACACCGTGGCCGGGCTGACGCCGCGCCGTGTGCAGGTCTGGCGGACCGAGGGCAGGCGGTCGCCCGGGCGCAGCAGGCCGCTGTGGATGGCCTCGGTCATGTCGGCGGCCAGCTGGTCGTAGCGGGTGGGCAGGGCGGCGCTCATCGTGGGGGGGCTCCGGGGTGGGACAACTGATCCGGTCTGATCAATCAAGATCTGGATCTTACGGATCAGATGCGCGCGGGCGAGCATCCGTCCATGCGATCTTCTGTCTCTCCTCCGCCATCCGATCCGCCCGCGGGCGGCCGTTCCACCGGGTTGGCCGCGGCCGGCCATGCGGCGCTGCAGGGCGTGGTCGCCAGCGGGCTGCTGCGCTGCGGCGTTCCCGTCGCCCTGGGCGGGCTGGCGAGCCCCGGGGCGATGCCGGCCGCGCTGGACCATCTGGCGGCCGGCGCGCGGGCGCTGGCCGCCCAGGATCCCGCCCTCGGCGCCGTGCTGTGGGCCCAGCGGCTGGCCATCGAGGTGCTGGTGCACAGCGCCAACATCGGCCTGCGCGACTGGCTGCTGCCCGATCTGCTGTCCGGCGAGCGGGCCGGCACCGTGCCCTGCACTGGCGGGCCGCTGCAGGTGCTGCCCGACGGCGGCGTGCAGCGGGTGCACGGCCTGCTGCCGGTGGTGCCGAACCTGCAGTGGTGCGGCTGGTCGATGGCAGCCCCGGCGCGCCACACCGACGGCCGCGTCGACTGGCTGCTGCTGCGCGGCGAGGAGGACGGCCTGCAGGCCGGTCTGGATCTGGAGCTGCCCTGGCCGCGCGGCAGCCGGGCGGCACCGCTGCGCCTGGACGGCGTGTGCTGGCGTGCCGACGAGACCCTGGGCGGGGCGGAGCTGGAGGCCGCCATCGCCCCGGTGCGCGAGGCCCTGCGCGGCGCGCTGCCGTTGCCGCTCCCGCTGCCGTTGTTGTTGTCGTCGTCGTCGTCGTCGTCGTCGTCGCTGGCCCGTCCGCCCGGTGGACGTCCGGCCCGCACCACGGGGATCGCCCCATGAGCGCGCACGGTGACCCCCCGGTGGCCGACCGGCGCAGCGCCGCCCCGCGCCGCGTGCTGCCCATCCTGCCGGTCGATGGCGGGCCCGGCATCGCACCGGCGGTGCGCATCCAGGCGCGCTCGGTGCGCGGGGTCTTCGCCCGCTGGCGCCTGGCGCTGATCGTGCTGACCCAGCTCGTCTTCTACGGCCTGCCCTGGCTGCCCTGGGGCGACCGCCCGGCGGTGTGGTTCGATCTCGACGGCGGCCGCTTCTTCCTGTTCGACGCGGTGCTGTTCCCGCCCGATCTGATCCACCTGACCGGGCTGCTGGTGTTCAGCGCGCTGCTGCTGTTCTGTGCCACCGCGGTGGCCGGTCGGGTCTGGTGCGGCTTCGCCTGTCCGCAGACGGTCTACACGGCGATGTTCATGGGCATCGAACGCTGGACCGAGGGCGATCGTCTGGCGCGCTTGCGGCTCGATGCCGCGCCCTGGGGGCTGGCCAAGATCGCCCGCCGGGGCAGCCGGCAGGCGCTGTGGCTGGCGCTGAGCCTGTGGACCGGCTTCAGCCTGGTGGCCTGGTTCACCCCGCCGCAGGATCTGGCTGCGGCGGTGGTTGCCGGCACGACCGGCCCGTGGGAGACCTTCTGGTGCCTGTTCTACGCCGGGGCCACCTATGGGCACGCCGGCCTGCTGCGGGAAAAGGTCTGCCAGCATGCCTGCCCCTATGGCCGCTTCCAGGGCGCGATGCTGGACCGTGAGACCTGGGTCGTCGGTTATGACCGCGGCCGTGGCGAGCCGCGCGGTGCGCGGCCCCGTGGCAGCGTGGCCAGCGCCCGCGGCCAGGGCGACTGCGTCGACTGCACGCTGTGCGTGCAGGTCTGCCCGGTGGGCATCGACATCCGTGACGGCCTGCAGGCCGCCTGCATCAGCTGTGGCCTGTGCATCGACGCCTGCAACGGGGTGATGGACAAGCTGGGCGCGCCGCGCGGGCTGCTGCGCTTCGGATCGTTCCAGGGTGAGACCGGCCCCGGCGACGGGCTGTGGCGCACCGCGCTGCGGCGACGGCGGGTGCAGCTCTATGCGCTGACCCTGTGCGGTCTGGCGCTGGCCATGATCGGCTTCTGGCAGCAGCGGCCGCTGCTGCGGGTCGAGGCGATCCGTGACCGCGGCGTGATGTCGCGCCAGCTGGACGATGGGTCCGTCGAGAACGTCTATCGGCTGCGCGTCCTCAATGCCACTGCCCGTGACCTGCCGCTGCATCTGAGCGCCGTGCTGCAGCCGCCGGGCGGCGGCGAGCCGCTGCGCCTGACGGTGCACGGGACGGGCCCGCTGCGGGCGCCGGCCGCGTCCATCAGCGCGCCGGTGGTGACGGTGCGCGTCCCGGCCGAGGCGCTCGCCCGGCTGCCGTCGCGCTCGGTGCTGCCCTTGCAGCTGCGCATCGACGCGGCGGATGAGGCGGGCGTGGCGGATGGGTCGGATGTGGGCGGAGCCGGCCCGGTCGCCCGGACGGACTCCACCCTGCTGTTGCCTTGACCGCCGCCACGCCCGTGGAGCGCTCCAGGCTGGAGCGGTCCACCCGGGAGCTGCCCGGAAATGACGGCCAGGCCGGCCTGGCGCAGGATCCGCCCATCATGTGGTCCACCCTGCTCACCCGTCTGCCGTCCGACGCTGCCCCGCTGCGCCTGATGGCAGGGGCCGTGCTCTACCGCCAGGGCGACGGGCCGGGCGACTCGGTGTGGGTGGTCGAGCAGGGCCTGATGCGGCTGGAACGCGTGGCCGAGGAGGGCACGCGTCGCATCGTCGGCCTGGCCGGGGTCGGCGATCTGCTCGGGCATGACGGGCTGTGCGGCGGGCCACATGCCTCGGAGGCGGTGGCCTGCGCGACCGTCCAGCTGCGCCGTGTGCCACTGGACGTGCTGAGCCATGATGCCTTGGCCGCCACCCGGCTGCTGCGTCAGGCCGCGCGGACCCTGGCCGCCGCCCAGGCCTGGAGCGCCGAGGTGGTGGCCGGCCCGGCCGCTGACCGTGTCCGCCATCTGCTGACCCGGCTGGCCGAACACGAGGACGCGGACGGCCTGTGCTGGCTGCCCAGCCGCCAGGAAATGGCCGCCATGCTGGACCTGCGCCATGAGACGGTCAGCCGCCATGTCAGCGCCCTGCGCCAGCAGGGCCTGATCAGCGTCAGCCAGGGCTCCCGGGCGCGCCTGCACCGTCTGCGCCACACGGGGCCGACGACGGGCGCCGGGTTGGATACCGGCACACCCGGGCGGGGCGATCGGCCGCTGCCGCCGCCGGTCGTGGCCGACGTGGCCTTGGCCCGTGCACGGGCTGCGGACGGGCGGGTTTCGGGGCTGGGCATCGGCAGTGGCGCCCTGGTGTGGGCCGGTCTGCTGGCCGAGCTGGCGTGGCTGGACTGACACAGCCCGTGCCGCCGGATCATCGACAACCGCTATCCTGCGGGATGTGGTGGCCCGTCGGGCCGCATTTCCCGTCCTGCCCCCGAACCTGATGAGCCAAGACAACGATTCCCTGGATGCCCCCCTGGATCTGCGTGGACTGCCGCTGAGCGAGTTGCAGGCGCTGCTGCAGAAGACCGATGAAGCCATCCATGACCGACGCGAGGAAGAGCTGAAGGTCCTGGTCGACGGCTTCGTCAAGAAGCTGCAGTCGATGGGTCTGCCCATCGACGAGGCGATCGCGGTGATGAAGCTGTACCTGCCGGGCAAGGCCGCACGCGTCAAGCGCGAGCCGCGCGATCCCAACGAGTTCATCCTGTACGCCAACCCGGCCGATCCTCGGCAGACCTGGGGCGGTCAGGGACGGCGCCCGGAGTGGGCCCGAGCCCACATCGAGCGGGGTGGCGAACTGGAAGACCTGCGCGTCAAGGCCTGAGGACGGATGCACCGCAGCACGTGACGGTGCGGCGGTGCTTGAGCTTGGAGTGCAGTCCTTCTGCGCTCGTCCGTTTAAACGAACTAACGGCAGAACAGCACACAAAAATAGGAAACAGCGCACCGACTCAAAGGCAGAACTTGCCGATTCTCTGAGTCTCCGCGCAGATCCCGGCGAATTCCACGTCTCTGGTCGTGATCTTCGGTCAATGGAACGCATCATCGTCGTTAACCACGAATGAACCGTGACGATGATGCTTATGTAAAGTTCTGGACGAGGTACCCGATGTTGCCACTGGCCGGCTATCCGGCGTGGCCACCTCGTTGCGCTCGGGATTGGGCGTGACCACAGCGATGTGTTCCCGGTTGCGGGCCTTGCCTGACCAGCGCGCCGGGTTGCGCATGCGGGCCTGCTGGTAGATCTCGTGTCGGCTCGCCAGGATCGCCTTGTCCTCGCCCGCATGACGCTGCGCCGGGCTCACGTAGCGGATGCCGCTGTGCCGATGCTCGTGGTTGTACCAGTGCACGAAGCGGTGCGCCCAGTCGCGCGCATCGGCCAGGCAGGCAAAGCCGGTGTTGGGGAATTCAGGCCTGTACTTGGCCGTTCGGAACAGGCTCTCCGCGAAGGCGTTGTCGTCGCTGACGCGCGGTCGCGAGTAGTCGGGCAGCGTCCGTCGTCTTCGAACAAGAACAAGAACAAGAACAAGAACAAGAACAAGAACAAGAACAAGAACATTGTTGTCAATGTTCCGACTACCCACTGTTGGCGGTGTCAACCTTGAAGTGCAACACCTTGAGTTTGCCGTTGCCCCCGTTTGAGCAACTCCGCCTCGACGATTTCCATATAGACCTCGCGCGGGGTCCGGAAGTCGAGGATCTTGCG
>NZ_JBBUTF010000038.1:0-29763 GCF_038066575.1 Pseudaquabacterium rugosum
TGGTGATGATCACGTACCAGCTGCCCATGCTCATCACCAGCAGGATCAGCAGCACGGCCTTGGCCACCGCATCGCTCTGCGTCCACAGCGCCTGCAGGCCGTAGGGGTTGTCGACGGCGGCCGGCGCGGCGTGGGCGAGGCCGGCCAGCAGGCTGCCGGTCAGGGCAGCGGCGCGGGCCAGACGAAGGCGCGGGGCCGATGCGGGGGCGCGAAGGATGGTGGGGTGCATGAGAGTCTCCTGGAGTCGGTCGTGGCGGGGATGCGGGGTCGGGCGCTGCCCGGGGCCGTGTGGTCCGGCCTTCAGTCCGGGCGCAGGCGGGCACTGCCGCCGGTGCCGACCTCGTCGTAATGCTCGATGTCAGGTTCGTGTTCGAAGTGGCGCCGCAGGCCCTGCAGGGCCTGCAGGTCCGGGCTGCTGCGGGCGGTCCAGTCGATCAGCAGCAGATAGCGCCGGGCATGCAGGCGGGAGCGCCGCAGTTCCAGCCCCTGGCAGCCGGGCAGGCCGGCCAGCAGCCGTCGGGTCTGCTGCCAGTCGGCCTCGAAGGCCTGTTGCTGGTGATCGCGGACCTGCAGCGTGACCATGGCCAGGGTCATGGGCGGTGGCGTCGGTGCGGGGCCGGCGTGCGCCGCCTCAGCCGCGGGTCCAGTGCGGCAGGGCCAGGCCGGCCACCGGCGAGCGGAAGCTCGGCAGCGTGGTGCCGGCCAGGCTGCCGAGGTGGACGGTGCGCAGGTCCGGGCCGCCGAAGGTGATGCTGGCCATCATCGGCGCCAGCTCGCCCTTGCAGGCACCCATCAGTTCGGGCGTCGTGGTGCCGGCGCGGTAGTGCTGTTCGTAGACGGCCAGCGCCTCAGGACGACCGTCATCCAGCAGCGTCAGCACCTCACCTTGCGGGGTCAGCGCGATCAGGCGTTCGGTCAGCACCAGCGTGATCCACAGATTGCCCAGGCTGTCGACCGCGAAGCCGTCGGGGAAGCCGCCCAGATCGGACGGGCCGTAGACGCAGCGATCGCTCAGCGAGCCGTCGGGCTGCACGCGCAGCCGCGAGATGCGTCGCGCGTTCGTTTCCGCCACGTAAAGATGTTGCTCGTCGGCATCGAAGCGGATCTCGTTGGTGCCGACGAAGCCGTCGGCCACGATGCGGATGCCGCGTTCGTCGATCAGGCCGATGTAGCCGTCGGCCGTCTTCTCGTTGATCGAGGCGGTCCAGGGCACGCGGCGGGTGGTGACGGTGAACCAGATGCGGTCGCGCGAGTCGGTCAGCACGAAGTTCATCTTGCCCAGCGGCTGGCCGTCGATCTCGGTGTGGAGCGTGCGGGACTGGCCGTCGCGGGTCATCAGCTCGATCGTGTCGTTGCCGAAGTTGGCGATCAGGATGTCGCCGTCGCGGTTGAAGGCGATGCCGTTGGGCAGGCTGCCGCCCATCACCAGGCTGCGCGCATCCAGCGTGTTGGTGCTCACGCCCTGCTGGCGGATCAGCTGCTGGTGGCCGTCGGCGCCGATGCGCATCACGCCGCGGGCGTCGGCAGTCCAGATCGTGCCGTCACGCTCGGCCAGGATGCATTCGGGGCGCTGCAGATCGACACCGATGTTGCGGATCTCGCGGCGATCGACCTGCCAGCCGGACAAGGGATTGTGGAATGTGCTCATGACGCAGAGGATGTGCAATGGCGACGGATGCTAGGCAGCCGCTGCCAGCGGCGGAAATCGAATCTGGCGATGCGCGGCATCGCTCGCCGACATACTTGGGATAACCCGGGGTGCCAGACGGCCGTCGTGATGGCACCCTCGCGCCCCGGCTGAGTCGTCATGCGCTATCAACGTCTGGATCTGAACCTGCTGACCGCGCTGCGTGCGCTGCTGTCCGAACGCAACGTGACGCGTGCGGGCGAGCAGTTGCACGTCTCGCAGTCGGCGATGAGCGGCATGCTGGCGCGCCTGCGCGAGTACTTCGATGACCCGCTGATCGTGCCGGTGGGCCGGCGCATGGAGCTCACGCCGCTGGGCGAGACGCTGTGCGGCCGCGTCAATGACCTGATGCTGCAGGTCGATGCCACGCTGTCGACGCGGCCGGAGTTCTCTCCGGCCTCGACGCGGCGGCAGTTCTCGATCGTCGCCTCCGACTACCTGATCCAGGTGCTGATGGTCGGCGTGCTGCGCGAGCTGCACCACGAGGCGCCCGGCATCACGATCGAGTTCCGCCAGCCCAGCAACACCGCCGCGGCCGATCTGGACAACGGCGAGGTCGACTTCGTCATCAACCCCGAGCGCTTCGTCTCGACCAACCAGTCCTGCACCGTGCTGTTCGAGGACAGCTACCAGCTGCTGGTCGACCCGGCCCATGGCCCCTGGCCTGAGGTGATCGACCTGCAGACCTTCGCCCGGCTGCGCCTGGCCACGCTGGAGAACAACGGCCGGCCGCAGTTCGAGTCCTGGTTCATCGCCACCCATGGCGAGCTGCCGCGGCCCGATGTCGTCGTCAACAGCTTCGGCCTGCTGCCGGTGGTGGTGGCCGGCACCGGCCGGGCCGCGGTGCTGCACACGCGCATGGCGGTGCAGGTGCGCCAGGCCTGGCCGCAACTGGTGCTGCGGCCGCTGGGCTTCGCCGCCCCGCGCCTGGTCGAGACCCTGCAATGGCACCGTTATCGGGATCTCGATCCGGGCAGCGTCTGGCTGCGCGAGAAGATCATCGCCCACGCACGGGCGATGCCGGCCGTCGAGGCCCTGCTGGCCGCCGCGCCCTGAGCGCCGGGCCTGGGCGCCCGGGCCTCGGCCCCCGGCTCAGGCCACGCGCGCCACGTCCATCAGCTGCGCCCGCAGCCAGGCCAGGCCCGGATCCAGGTCCTGGTGGCGGTTCCACTGCATCACCAGCTCCAGCGGCGGGATCGGGAACGGGGGCTCGATCATGCGCAGCGGCAGCAGCCGCACGTACATCCGCGCCAGCCGCCGCTGCAGCGTGGCCACCCGCTGGGAGCCGACGATCAGGAAAGGCAGGGCGTTGAAGCTGGAGGCGGAGACGTCGATGCGGCGCTCGACCTGGTGCTCCTGCAGGAACCAGTGCTCGAAGGTGGCGATGCGCTGCTCGCCGAAGCGTGCGGCCACGTGGCTGGCGGCCATGTAGTCGTCGAAGCCCATGCGTTCGCCCGTCAGGTGGTGGCCGGTCCAGACCAGGCAGGTGTGGTCCTCGCTCAGCAGATGGGCGGTCGGATGGTCGGGGCTGGCGTTGCGTGAGGGGTAGATGGCCAGATCCGTCTCGCCGCGCTCGAGCTGCTGCAGATTGCTGTCGCCGAGGGCCACGATGTCGATCGAGAGGCCCGGCGCCAGGCTCTCCAGCCGCTGGGCCAGCGGGGCCAGCAGCACGATGGTGGCGTAGTCGGTGGCGTTGATGACGAAGCGCCGTTGCGCGACCGTCGGATCGAAGGTGGTGCGGGCCGACAGCGTGGCCTGGGTGCGCAGGATCAGCTCGCGCACCGGCCCCCTCAGTTGGAGGGCCAGCGGGGTCGGCGTCATGCGGCGGCCGACCTGCACCAGCAGCTCGTCCTGGAAGTGCTCGCGCAGGCGGCCGAGCGCGCTGCTGGTGGCCGAGGCACCGATGTGCAGACGCTCGCTGGCGCGGGTGATGCTGCAGGTCTCGAGCAGGGCATCGAGGGTGACCAGCAGGTTCAGATCGAAGTGGCCGAGGCGCACGCAGTCTCCGGGTTGCTACTGATTTTTGATGTCATCGAACGTTCGCTTCGACATCTTTTGATTTTCGGAAGGCATCTTGTTGCCTAGCATCAATTCCCGTCAAGTCATCGCAGCGCTGTCGGCGCCAAGACCGCCGCACGGACTGCACGGACACCGGGCCCGCCCCGGGATCGTCCGCCCGACCTGACGCCAGGACCGCTGCGGCGCTCGCCGATGCGCGGTCCACACGCCGGCCCCACCGCACGCACACGACATCGGGGCTGACGCACCAACACAGGAGACGATCGATGAACCCGAGATCCGCCCGCGCCGGTGGGGCGCGGCTGCGCCCGCTGGTCGCCGCACTGGCCTGCCTGCCTGCCGCTCTGATCGGCGGCGGAGCCTGCGCCTTCGAGGTCGACACCGGAAATCCGGAGCTGAAGGTGCTGTGGGACACCACGGTCAAGGCCAGCTCCGCGCTGCGCACCGAGCCCTCGTCGCAGGCCATCATCGGTGGCAGCAACTACGACACCAGCAGCGCCAACTACTTTCCGAACACCGACGACGGCAGCCGCAATTTCAAGCGAGGCGTGATCTCCAAGCGGCTGGACCTGTTCAGCGAGCTGGACGTGACCTGGCGCAGCGTCGGCCTGCGCGTGTCCGGCGCGGCCTGGTACGACGGCAGCTATGCCGGCGGCCGCAACGCGAACGACTCGGCATCCACCGCCAACCCGCTGTCGGTCGCGAACAACCAGTTCACCGACGCGACGCGGCGCCTGCACGGCCAGGACGCCGAGATGCTGGACGCCTTCGTCTTCGGCAAGTTCAAGCTCGGCGAGATGCCGGGCACGGTGCGGGTGGGCAAGCACACGGTGCTCTACGGCGAGAGCCTGATGCTGGGCGCCAACGGCATCGCGGCCGCCCAGGCCTCGATCGACGTGGTCAAGGCGGCCAGCGTGCCCAACGCCCAGTTCAAGGAGTTCATGATGCCGATCAACCAGGTGTCGGGGCAGCTGCAGCTGAACCCCGACGTCACGGTCGGCGGCTACTACATGCTGGACTGGAAGCCCGATCGTCTGCCGGGCTCGGGCAGCTACTTCTCGTTCATGGATGCGCTGGCCACCGGTGGTGAGCGGCTGATCGTCGGCTCGTCGCCGGCCGGCAACGTCGGCTTCGGCCGCGAGTCGGACATGAAGGCGAGGAAGAGCGGCCAGTACGGCCTGCAGCTGCGCTGGCATGCGGGCGAGACCGACTACGGCCTCTATCACGTGCAGTGGAACGATCATGGCCCGTCCGGCCTGTACCTGCACCCGGCGGCCTCGTCGACGGTCAGCGCCAGCGGCGTGCAGGTGGGCACCTACCAGTGGGTGTTCCACGAGGGCATCAAGGCCGTGGGCGGCAGCTTCAGCACCACGGTGGGCAATGTCAACGTCTCGGGTGAGGCGTCCTACCGCTGGAACACGCCGCTGGACAGCGATGCCCAGGTCGACGTCGCCGGTGCCGACAACAGCGGCAACCCGCTGTACGCGGTCGGCCGCTCGGCCCATGCGCAGGTCAACTGGATCGCCAGCATCGGTCAGAACTGGCTGGCGCGCGAGGCCGACTTCGTCGGCGAACTGGCCTGGAACCGGCGGCTGTCGATCTCCGACAACGCGGCGGCGCTGAACCCCAATGCCGACCGTGACGCGCTGAACGTGCGCATGGTCTACGAGCCCAAGTACCGCCAGGTCATCCCAGGCCTGGACATCAGCGTGCCGGTGGGCTTCGGCTGGGGCCTGTCGGGCAACTCGTCGGTGGTCGGTGCCTTCCTGGGCGAGAACGTCGGTGACCTCAGCGTCGGCGTCAACGGTGCCTACCTCGACGTCTGGCGCTTCGGCCTGGCCTGGACCCACTACATGGGCGCCGGGGCCCCCTTCATCAGCGCCGGCCACCGCAGCTTCAAGCAGCAGTACGCCGACCGTGATTTCGTCAGCCTGAACGTGCGCCGCACGTTCTGACCGCCCATTCAAGGAGCATCCGTCGTGAACACGTCCACCCACACCCCGCAGCGTGCGCTGCGCCACGTGACGCTGGCGGCCCTCGCGCTGCTGTCGGCCGCACACGTGCAGGCCGGCGTCAGTGCCGAGGAGGCCGCCCGGCTCAAGACCGAGCTCACGCCGCTCGGCGGCGAGCGCGCCGGCAACAAGGACGGCAGCATCCCGGCCTGGACCGGCGGCCACACCGCGCCGATTCCCGGCTTCAAGAACGGAGGCAAGCGCCCCGACCCGTTCGCGGCCGAGAAGCCGCTCTACCAGATCACGGCCGCCAACCAGGCCCAGTACGCGGACAAGCTCAGCGATGGCGTCAAGGCCATGCTGAAGAAGTACCCGGAGAGCTTCAAGCTCAACGTCTACAAGACCTACCGCACGGCCGCGGCGCCGCAGTGGGTCTACGACAACACGGCCCGCAATGCCGTCAAGGGCGAGCTGAAGGACCTGAAGCCGACCGGCGTCTACGGCGGCATCCCGTTCCCGATCCCCAAGAGCGGTGCCGAGGCGATGTGGAACCACTCGCTGCGCTGGCGCGGCGAGGCCTATCACGTCGCGGTCAAGGGCATCCAGACCACGGCCGATGGCCGCCATGTCGTCACCGGTGTCGGCTCGGGTGACTTCCAGGTGCCCTACTACTTCAAGGACGGCAGCGTCGACAAGTTCGACGGCAACTTCTGGTCGATCCGCCTGATCAACTCCGGCCCGCCGCTGCGCGCCGGCGAGGGCATCGTCGGCCGTGACCACATCGATGGCGACAAGACCCAGGTCTGGGCCTACATCACCGGCCAGCGCCGCGTGCGCAAGGTGCCCAACGCCTGCTGCGACACGCCCACGCCTGCCTCGGCCGGCATCTCGATGTTCGACCAGACCGATGTCTTCAACGGCCGCCTGGACCGCTACGACTGGAAGATCGTCGGCAAGAAGGAGATGCTGATCCCCTACAACGGCAACCGCCTGCTGGCCACGCCCGAGGCCGAGGCGCTGGACAAGCACCATCTGGCGTCGGACGCGATGCGCTGGGAGCTGCACCGGGTGTGGGTGATCGAGGCCACGCTGGCCGCCGGCAAGCGCCATGTCGCGCCCAAGCGCCGTTACTACCTGGACGAGGACACCTGGATCGCCGTGCTGGCCGACCACTGGGATGCCAACGGCCAGCTGTGGCAGATGGGCTTCTCCAACCCGGTGGTGATGCCGGACCTGCCGGGCACCACCTCGCCGCAGATGTTCGGCTTCTATGACCTGTTGTCGGGCGTCTGGTACTACGACTCGGCGCTGAACGACGCGGCCGAGCAGTACAAGCTGGTGCCGCGTTATGCCGACACCACCTTCACGCCTGAGGCGCTGGTGGGTGATGCCGTCCGCTGAACGCCTGTGCGCGGCGCCGCGCGTGCCCGCCACCCGACGCCGCGTGCTGGGCGGCCTGCTGCAGGCGGCCGTGGCCCCGGTGCTGCTCGCCGGAGCCTTCGGCCCGGCACGCGCCGCAGCCGGGACGCCGGCCGCCCCGGCCGCGGCCGGCCGCCTGCCCGATGCGCTGCAGCGCCCCGCGCTGCGGCTGGGCCTGCCCGGCCGGCAGTCGCTGCTCGGCCTGGCGGCAGCCGGCCCGCGCCAGGTGGCGGTGGGTGAGCGCGGCACGGTGCTGCTGTCGGACGACGGCGGCCGCCAGTGGCGCCAGGCCGCGGCCGTGCCGGTCAGCGTCACGCTGACCGGCGTGCAGTTCGCCGATGCGCGCAGCGGCTGGGCCATCGGCCACCAGGGCGTGGTGCTGGCCACCACCGACGGGGGCGAGCACTGGCAGCGCCGGCTCGACGGCCTGGCCGCCGCCCGTCTGGCCCTGGCCGAGCTGCAGGCCCGGCCTGACGCCGATCCCAAGGCGCTGGCGATGGCCGAGCGCACCGTCGCCGACGGCGCCGACAAGCCCCTGCTGGCGCTGGACTTCAGCGGCCCGGCCGAGGGCCTGGTGGCCGGCGCCTATGGCCTGCTGCTGGCCACGCGTGACGGCGGCCGCGCCTGGCAGTCGATCGCCGCGCGGCTGGACAACCCCAAGGGCGGCCATCTGTACGCGCTGCGGCGCGACGGTACCCGCATCCTGATCGCCGGCGAGCAGGGCCTGGCCTTCCTGTCCGAGGATGGCGGCCAGAGCTTCCGCCGCCTGGTCACGCCCTACCAGGGCAGCTGGTTCACCGCCGCCTTCGAGGCCGATGGCGCCCTGCTGCTGGCCGGCCTGCGCGGCAACGTGCAGCGCAGCCGCGATGGCGGCCGCAGCTGGCAGGCGCTCGACAACCCTGTGCCGGTCAGCCTGACCGGCAGCCTGCGCCTGCCCGACGGCCGGCTGCTGCTGGCCAACCAGGCCGGCCAGCTGCTGGGCGTGGAGGCCACGGCCGTGGCCCCGCGCCTGCCCACCGCCGCGCAGCAGCCGGCCGCTCTGGCCCTGGCGCCCGATGGCGCCCTGCTGATCGCCGGCTGGAACGGCCTGACCCGCGTCGCCCCCGAAAGTCTTGCCCGATGAAGCCGCCCTATCCGCTCGACGTCAGCGAGGCCACGCGCAGCTTCGATCCCCGCTCGGGATCGCTGATCGAGCGCGCGCTGTTCAACCACCGCATCGTGGTGCTGCTGGCCTGCGCGCTGGTCACCGTGCTGCTGGGCTGGCAGGCCACGCGCCTGCAGCTCAACGCCAGCTACGAGAAGACCATCCCCACCAGCCACCCGTTCATCGTCAACTGGCTCACGCACCAGCAGGACCTGCGCGGCCTGGGCAACGCGCTGCGCATCGCCGTCGTGCCGACTGCCCAGGGTGCCCGGGGCGCCCCGGGTGCGGCCGCCGGCCGCCCCGATGCCATCTACGACGCCCGTTATCTGGAAACGCTGCGGCGCCTCAACGACGAGGTCTTCCTGCTGCCTGGCGTCGACCGCGCGGCGATGAAGTCGCTGTGGACGCCCAACATGCGCTGGACCGGCGTCACCGAGGAGGGCCTGGAGGGTGGCCCGGTGATCCCCGACGGCTACGACGGCTCGGCCGCCAGCCTGCAGGCGCTGCGCACCAACATCCAGCGCTCGGGCGAGATCGGCCAGATCGTCGCCCATGACGGGGGCTCCAGCGTCATCGTCGTGCCCCTGCTGGCGCGCGATGCCCAGGGCCAGGCCATCGACGTCGTGGCCCTGTCCGACCGGCTCGACGCGCTGCGCCTGAAGTACGAAGGGCAGGGCGTGCAGCTGCACGTCACCGGCTTCGCCAAGCTGGTGGGCGACCTGATCGCCGGCCTGCGCCAGGTGCTGGTGTTCTTCGCCGTGGCCATCGTGATCGCCGCGGTCATGGTCTGGGGCTACACCCGCTGCATGCGCTCGACGCTGCTGGTGGTCGTCAGCTCGCTGATCGCCGTGGTCTGGCAGTTGGGCCTGCTGCCGGTGATGGGCCATGCGCTGGACCCGTACTCGATGCTGGTGCCCTTCCTGGTGTTCGCCATCGGCATGAGCCATGGCGCGCAGAAGATGAACGGCATCATGCAGGACATCGGCCGCGGCGTGCCGCAGTGGGTGGCCGCGCGCTACACCTTCCGCCGCCTGTTCCTGGCCGGCCTGACGGCGCTGCTGGCCGATGCGGTGGGCTTCGCCGTGCTGCTGGCCATCGACATCCCGGTGATCCAGGAGCTGGCGATCGCCGCCTCGATCGGCGTCGGCGCGCTGATCTTCACCAACCTGATCGTGCTGCCCATCCTGCTGAGCTACACCGGCGTCAGCGCCCAGGCGGCCGCGCGCAGCCTGCGGGCCGAGCAGCGCTTCGCCGGTGAGGGTGCCCATGAGGTGGGCGGCCTGTGGCTGGCGCTGGAGCGCTGCACCCAGCGCCGCTGGGCGGTGCCGGTGGTGGCCGTCTCGGCGCTGCTGGCCGTCGGAGGCTGGGCGGTCAGCCGTCATCTGGCCATCGGTGACCTGGACCCCGGTGCGCCCGAGCTGCGCGCCGACGCCCGCTACAACCAGGACGTGGCCTACATCAACGCCCACTACGGGGCCAGCAGCGATGTCTTCGCGGTGATGGTGACGACGCCCGACGGCGGCTGCGCCGCCTACGACACGCTGATGCGCGTCGATGCGCTGGAGTGGCAGCTGCGCCAGCTGCCCGGTGTCGAGAGCACGCAGTCGCTGGCCGGCCTGAACCGGCTGGTGCTGACCGGGCTGAACGAGGGCCATCCGCGCTGGTTCGACCTGATCCCCAACCAGGCGATGCTGAACCTGGTGACCGGCAGTGCGCCGCGCGGTCTCTACAACGACACCTGCAATCTGCTGGTCGTCAGCGCCTTCCTGAAGGACCACAAGGCGGCCACGCTGAGCGGCGTGGTCGAGGCGGTGCAGGCCTTCGCCGCGGCCAACGACAGCCCGGCCGCGCGCTTCGAGCTGGCGGCGGGCTCGGCCGGCATCGAGGCGGCCACCAACATCGTCGTGCGCGAGGCCTGGCACCGCATGCTGGGCCTGGTCTATGCCGCCGTGGTGGTGCTGGCCTTCGTCACCTTCCGCTCCTGGCGCGCGGTGGTGGTGGCGGTGCTGCCGCTGATGCTGACGTCGGTGCTGGCCGAGGCGCTGATGGTGGCCCTCGGGATGGGCGTGAAGGTGGCCACGCTGCCGGTGATCGCGCTCGGCGTGGGCATCGGCGTCGACTATGCGCTCTACATCCTCAGCGTGATGCTGGGCGAGCTGCGCAAGGGCGCGACGCTGGCGCGCAGCTACCGCACCGCGCTGCACTTCACCGGCCGCGTGGTGGTGCTGACCGGCCTGACGCTGGCCATGGGCGTGGCCACCTGGGTGGCCAGCCCGATCAAGTTCCAGGCCGACATGGGGCTGCTGCTGGCCTTCATGTTCCTGTGGAACATGCTGGGTGCGCTGCTGCTGTTGCCCGCACTCGCCCACTGGCTGCTGGCGCCGCTGCAGCGCGCGGCACCCGCCGCCCTCGACCCCTCCGATGACGCGTTGCCGTCGTCCGCGCATCGGCCCGTGAACCTGGACGGCGCGGCCCCCCGCGCCGCCGCATCGCACTGACCATGACCTCCTCGATCACCTGTGCCGTCGGCCCGCTGCGCCCCCACCACGTGGGCGTCAGTGTGCCCGACCTGGACGCGGCCCTGACCTGGTACGAGCGCATGCTCGGCTTCGTCGTCGAGCAGCGCCAGTACATCGACAAGATCCCCGCCCACGTGGCCTTCGCCCGCCGCGACGACTTCCGCATCGAGTTCTTCCAGGTCGAGGGGGCGGCCCCGCTGCCGGAGGACCGCCGCGTGCCCAACCTGGACCTGCGCACCCACGGCACCAAGCACCTGTGCCTGGAGGTGCCCGATGTGCCGGCGGCCGTCAGCGCGCTGCGCGCGGCCGGTGCCGACATCGCCTACGAGATCCGCGTCGAGGGCAATCCGGTGGCCTTCATCCGCGACTGCGCCGGCAATCTGATCGAGCTGATCGAGCCCTTCGCGGCCGACCGGCCGCGCGGCTGAACGCCCACCGGGCGGCGCATCCGCCGGCCCGATGCCATGCATCCGCAGAAACGATTTCCCGCTCCGCAGTCCGCTGCCTAGCATCCTGATCCAGCCGCTGTCCGGCAGCGGCGCCGCTGCCCTCCCAGCCCGACCTTCCGAGAGACATCCCATGACCGTGCAGATCATCAAGGCCGGCAAGCCCGCCGCCGCCAAGGCCGACCTCAACGCCCAGGTGCGCGCCACCGTCGAGGGCATCCTGGCCGACATCGAGACCCGTGGCGACGCCGCCGTGCGCGAGTACAGCGCACGGTTCGACAAGTGGTCGCC
This sequence comes from Pseudaquabacterium rugosum, assembly GCF_038066575.1. Classification (NCBI taxonomy): domain Bacteria; kingdom Pseudomonadati; phylum Pseudomonadota; class Betaproteobacteria; order Burkholderiales; family Sphaerotilaceae; genus Pseudaquabacterium; species Pseudaquabacterium rugosum. Next base: position 11,478 of record NZ_JBBUTF010000038.1, read on the forward strand.
CGAGAGCTTCCGCCTGAGCCCGGCCCAGATCGAGGCCTGCATCGCCAGCCTGCCGGCCAGCACGCTGGACGACATCCGCTTCGCGCAGGCGCAGATCCGCCGCTTCGCCCAGATCCAGCGCGATTCGATGAAGGACGTCGAGGTCGAGACCCTGCCGGGCGTCGTGCTGGGCCACCGCAACATCCCGATGAACTCGGTGGGCTGCTACATCCCGGGCGGCAAGTACCCGCTGATCGCCTCGGCCCACATGAGCGTGCTGACGGCCAAGGTGGCCGGCGTCAAGCGCATCATCGCCTGCGCCCCGCCGTTCGACGGCGCGCCGTGCCCCGAGATCGTCGCCGCCATGCACCTGGCCGGCGCCGACGAGATCTACTGCCTGGGCGGCGTGCAGGCCGTGGCCGCGATGGCCATCGGCACCGAGACGATCCAGGGCGTGGACATGATCGTCGGCCCCGGCAATGCCTACGTGGCCGAGGCCAAGCGCCAGCTCTTCGGCCGCGTCGGCATCGACCTGTTCGCCGGCCCGACGGAAACCATGGTGATCTGCGACGACAGCGTGGACGCCGAGCTGGTGGCCGTCGACCTGCTGGGCCAGGCCGAGCACGGCCCGACCAGCCCGGCCTACTGCATCACCACCAGCAAGGCCATCGCCGCCGAGCTGCCTGCCGCGATCGACAAGGTGCTCTCGCGCCTGGACACCGCGCCGATCGCCAGCGTCTCGTGGCGCGACTACGGCGAGATCATCCTGTGCGACACCGACGAGGAGATGCTGGCCGAGTCCGAGCGTCTGTGCTCCGAGCACGTGCAGGTGATGACCCGTGACCCGGACTGGTTCCTGGCCCGCATGACCTGCTATGGCGGCCTGTTCCTCGGCCACCGCACCAACGTCAGCTATGGCGACAAGGTGATCGGCACCAACCACACGCTGCCGACGCAGGGTGCGGGCCGCTACACCGGTGGCCTGTGGGTGGGCAAGTTCATCAAGACCCACACCTACCAGCGCGTGCTGACCGACGAGGCCAGCGTGATGGTGGGCGAGTACTGCTCGCGCCTGTGCGGCTACGAGCACATGAGCGGCCACAAGGAGCAGGCGGACATCCGCGTGCGCCGCCTGAAGAAGGCCTGAACGGCCTGCCCTCGCTGTCCCTGCCGTCCCACATCAGGAGCCGATCCGTGTCGCCTGCCCCGTCCGTGTCGCCATCGCCCCTTCCTCTGCACGGCCAGGTCGCCGTCGTCACCGGCGGTGCCGGCGGCATCGGCGAGGCCATCTCCCGCGGGCTGGCGGCGGCCGGCTGCGCGGTGGTGGTCGGCTACAACCGCTCGGAAGGCCCGGCGGCCACGCTGGCCGCCGCGTTGCCCGCCGCGCATGCCGCGCATGCCGCGCTGAAGTGCCCGGTCACCGATTCGGTCGCGCTGGCGCAGCTGGCCGCCGAGGTGCAGCGCCGCTACGGCCGCTGCGATCTGCTGGTGAACTGCGCCGGCACCACGCGCTTCGTCCCGCACGGCGATCTGGACGGCCTGGACGACGCGCTGATCGACCAGATCCTGGCCACCAATGTGCGGGGCACCATCGCCGCGGTGCGGGCCTTGCGCCCGCTGCTCGATGCCGCGGCCGATCCGGCCACCGGCCGCACCGGCCTGGTGGTCAACATCTCGTCGATCGCCGCCGTCACCGCCATGGGCAGCAACATCGCCTATTGCGCGTCCAAGGCGGCGGTCGACAACCTGACGAAGTCGATGGCGCGTGCGCTGGCCCCGGCCATCCGCGTGCTCAGCGTCTCGCCGGGCCTGGCCGACACCGAGTTCGTCAAGAGCATGGACCGCGCCTGGCGCGACGAGCAGGCCGCCCGCACGCCGCTGCAGCGCCTGGCGCTGCCCGAGGAGGTGGCCGCCGCCGTGGTCACCGCCGCCGCCCACCTGACCTTCACCACCGGCGCGGTCATCCCCGTCGACGGTGGCCGCCCGCTGGCCTGAATCCGCCGCCCATCACCGCAGGGCCGCCGGCACCTGCCGCCCGAACCGAGGAGACATCCGATGAAACTCGCCACCTACCGCAACGGCAGCCGGGACGGCCGCCTGCTGGTCGTCAGCCGGGACCTGCAGCGTGCCGTCGACGCCGCCGCCTTCGCGCCGACGATGCAGTACGCGATCGAGCACTGGGACGCGGTCGAGGCCGGCCTGCAGGGCCTGTACGCCGCGCTGAACGCCGCCGAGTGTCCGGGCGCCTTCGTCTTCGAGCCGCGCCAGTGCCTGTCGCCGCTGCCGCGCACCCACCAGTACGTCGATGCCTCGGCCTTCCTGAACCACGGCCACATCATGGAGCAGGCCTACGACCTGAACGTCAAGAAGACGCCGGGCATCCCGGTGCTGGTGCAGCGCCAGAGCGACGACTTCTGGGGCCCCTGCGACGACTACCCGCTGGTCGAGGCCGACAACGGTGACTTCGAGGGCGAGTTCGCCGTCATCGTCGACGACACGCCGATGGCAAGCACACCGGAGGTCTGTGCCGGGAAGATCCGCCTGGTGATGATCCTCAACGACGTCAGCATGCGCGCCCACCTGTTCCGCGAGCTGCAGATGGGCTTCGGCTTCATCAACGCCAAGCCGGCCAGCGTCTTCGGCCCGGTGGCGGTGACGCCCGACGAGTTGGGCGAAGGCTGGGCCGCCGACGGCCGCATCCACCTGGACATGCAGGTCAGCCGCAATGGCCAGTGGTTCGGCCAGCCCAACGGCCGCGAGATGGACTGGAGCTTCGGCGAGCTGCTGGCCCGCCTGGCCTTGAACCGCAATCTGCGTGCCGGCACCATCCTGGGCACCGGCACGGTCAGCAACCAGGCCGCGCGCACCGTGGGCTCGGCCTGTCTGGCCGAGAAGCGCGCGCTGGAGAAGATCGAGACCGGTGAGTCGGTCACCCCGTTCCTGAAGATCGGCGACCGTCTGCGCTTCGAGGTCTTCGGCGCCGACGGCCGGTCCATCTTCGGCGCGGTCGACCACGCCTTCGTTCCTTTCGGTCAGCAGTGAGAACATGAGCCAATACGACATCGTCGCCATGGGCGCCGGCCACAACGGCCTGGTCGCCGCCGCCTATCTGGCCAAGGCCGGCAAGAAGGTGCTGGTGCTCGAACGCAAGCCCTATCCGGGCGGCGGCGTCAGCACGCAGCAGATCAACACGCCGGGCTACTGGCATGACGAGCACAGCAGCGTGCACATCATGATCCAGGGCAACCCGATGATCCGGCAGGACGAGCTGGGGCTGCTGAGCCAGCACGGGCTGAAGTACCACTACTCGCCGGTGCCGCACGCGACGATCTTTCCCGACCAGTCGGTGCTCTACACCTACAAGGATCTGGACAAGACCTGCGAGTGCTTCGCCAAGGTCAACGCCAAGGATGCGGAGACGTACCGCAACTTCGTCAAGATCAGCTCCGACATCCTGAAGGTCTTCATGCCCGGGCTCTACAGCCCGCCGCCGCCGCTGGGCGAGCTGGTGGCCATGCTCGACCGCACGGACGAAGGTCGGCTGATGCTGGAGTACATGACCCGGGACTGCCTGAGCCTGGTCAACGATCTCTACGAATCGGACAAGATCAAGATCCACCTGCTGCGTCTGGTCAGCGAGAACCTGCAGGCGCCCAACGAGCTGGGCACCGGCATGGGCGTGCTGCTGATGCCCGGCATCATCCACACCTACGGCGTCAGCCAGCCGATCGGCGGCAGCGGCAAGCTGACCGAATCGCTGGTGCGCTGCATCGAGAGCCATGGCGGCGAGGTGCGCTGCAACGCCGAGGTGGCGCAGATCCTCACGTCGGGCGGCAGGGCCACCGGCGTGCGCCTGGCCGACGGCCAGCAGATCCTGGCCAAGGATGCGGTGATCGGCGCCATCCACCCGCACGTGGTGCGGCGCTTCGTGCAGGGCGTGCCCGAGCCGGTGCTCAAGAAGGCCGAGCGCACCCAGCTGGCGCCGTTCTCGATCATGGTCAGCCACTACGACCTGAAGGAGAACTGCCAGTTCCATGCTGGTGAGGACGTGGGTTATGCCACGATGCTGGAGTTCATGGCCACCGACTCGCTCGACGAGATGCTGGCCGACTTCGACGAGCTCAAGCGCGGCCTGATCACCGAGCGGCGCCTGTGCGCCGGCGGCGACGAGAGCATCGGCGACAAGAGCCGCGTGCCGGCCGGCGCCGGCATGTTCCACGGCATCACCTTCGCGCCCTACAAGGTGACGGACAAGCGCTGGTCGCACCAGCACTGGGACGAGTTCAAGGAGGAGATCGGTGATCTCTCGCTCGCCCACTACCGCAAGTTCGTCAAGAACCTGACCGCCGACAACATCATCGCCCGCACCATCGTCAGCCCGGTCGATCTGGAGCGCTCCAGCCCGAACAGCATGGTGCGCGGCGATCTGCACGGCGTGGCGCCGTACTTCCACCAGAGCGCCGGCGCGCGCCCGACCCAGGACCTGGGCCAGTTCACCGTGCCCGGCGTCGAGCGCCTGTACCTGGCCGGCCCCTTCCAGCATCCGGGCGGTGGCGTCTACGGTGCCGGCCGCGCGACCGCGATCAAGATGTTCGAGGAGCTGGGCATGGACTTCGGCCGCGTGTCCTCCGGCGCGCGGCAGGACCTGCCCAACCCGAAGGTCATCGCCGATGCCCGCAAGGACGGCAAGGCGCCGGGCATGGTCCTGCGCGGCCCGGCCAACGAGGAGCTGATGCACGTCGAGGCCATCGACCGCGTCGGCGACGAGCTCGTCATCAAGGGCAAGAGCTTCGGCACCATGCCGATGCAGGCCCGGCTCGACGCCGACTCCGCCCGCGCCGGCCTGAAGCTGCTGGGCCTGGGCAAGCTGGCCTTCCTGGCCAGCCTGCCGCTGCGCAAGGGCAACGGGGAGTGAGCACCGCCATGGACCGCGCCCGTTTCGACGACTACGTCGCGCGCTTCAATGCCGAGGACGCGACCGCCTTCGACGACTACCTGAGCCCCGACGTGAGGGTCCAGAACGGCGGCCTGCACTACGCCGGCGTGCAGGGGATGAAGGACCACTACGGCCGCATCTGGGGCACCTTCCGCGAGACGCTGGACGTGCAGCGCTACGTGGCCGACGCGCACAGCGCCGCGGTGCACCTGAAGACGCATTTCGAGGCGCTGCACGATGCCGAGGACACGCCCTTCGGCCCGGTGCGCCGTGGCGAATGCTTCGACTACGACGGCATCGTGTTCTACGAGATCGACGGCAGCGGCCGCTTCAGCGACATCAAGGTGTCCTATCTGTCGTTCACCCGCACCGGCACCGATGGCCAGCAGCGCTCACTCGGCCTGGCCCACTGACCCGCACGGTCAAGGAGACCCCTCATGACCCATGTGATCGTCACCGGCAGCGAAGGCTTCGTCGGCCAGGCGCTGGTGCGCCGCCTGCTGTCCGATGGCCTGGGCGGCCGCCGCATCGCGCGGCTGACGCTGCTGGACGTGCGCTTCGACGCGCCGCATGCGGATCCGCGCGTGGTCCAGCGTGCCGGCAGCATCGCCGATGCGGCACTGCGCCAGTCGGCCTATGCCGGCCACGGGGGCTGCGTCGATGCCGTCTTCCATCTGGCCAGCATCCCGGGTGGGGCGGCCGAGAAGAACTACGAGCTGGGCCGCAGCATCAATCTGGAGGCCACGCTCGGCCTGCTGGAGGACCTGCGCGCGGCCCGCAGCAGCCAGGACGGACCGCCACGCTTCGTCTTCGCCAGCACCATCGCCGTCTATGGCGAGCACCTGCCGGCCGTCGTCGACGAGGACACGCTGCCTGACCCCGGCCTGAGCTACGGTGCGCACAAGCTGGCCGGCGAGTACCTGGTGGCCGATGCCACCCGCAAGGGCTGGTGCCAGGGCCTGTCGCTGCGCCTGCCGGGCGTGGTGGCCCGGCCGGGCGAGGGCACCGGCATGCTCAGCGCCTTCATGAGCCTGCTGTTCTGGCGCCTGGCCGCCGGCCAGCCGCTGACGGTGCCGGTCAGCGCCGAGGGCGTGGCCTGGTGGATCTCGGTCGCCGCCTGCGTCGACAACCTGCTGCATGCGGCCACCGTCGATCCCTCGCGGCTGAAGCCGCGGCGCAGCTACCAGATGCCGGTGCTGCGCTTTTCTGTCGGCGAGCTGGTCGAGGCCCTGGTGCGCCGCCACGGCGAGGACCGCCGTGCGCTGGTGCACTACGCGCCCGATCCCTTCATCCAGCGCCTGTTCGCGTCCTACCCGCCGCTGCGCACGCCGCAGGCCGAGGCCATCGGCCTGCGCCACGACGGCGACATCGACCGCCTGATCCGCCGCGCCACCCAGGGCTGAGCGCGGCCTGCCCCCCATCCTCAGGAGACAAGACCCATGAACATCCTCGGACTCGACAGCCTGGTCTTCGGCGTCGACGACCTCGACGGCGCCCGCCGCTACCTGCTGGACTACGGCCTGGACGAGGCATCCTGGACGCCGGGCGCCGGTGGCCGCTTCGAGGCGCTGGACGGCACGGCCATCGTCGTGCGCCATGCCGACGACCCCACGCTGCCGCCCCTGCCGCCGGGCGCCCACACGCCCTGCCTGCGCGAGACCGTCTACGGCGTGGACAGCGCCGACACGCTGGCCAGCCTGGCGGCCGAGCTGCAGCGCGACCGCCGCGTCGTGGGCGGCGAGGACGGCAGCGTGCGCTGCATCGACGACGGCGGCTTCGCCATCGCCTTCCAGCGCACCGTGCGCCGCCCCTACGAGGCCCGCCACCTCGGCTTCAACGTGCCGGGCCAGGCGCCGGGCCGTGCGCCCAACGACTGCGCGGCCAACCCCGACGAGGTGATCAAGCCGCGCTCGCTCAGCCACGTCGTCTATTTCGTGCCGGACGTGGCCAAGGCCGAGGCCTTCTACCAGCGCCTGGGTTTCATCACGACCGATCGCTTCAGCGGCCTGGGCCCGTTCATGCGGCCGGCCGGCACGCAGGATCACCACACGCTGTTCATGATCCAGCGCTTCAACGACCACATGGTCGGCTGCAACCACTTCACCTTCCATCTCGGCTCGGCGGCCGAGGTGCTGCAGCAGGGCTGGCGCTTCGTCAACAAGGGCTACAAGAGCTTCTGGGGGCCGGGCCGCCACATCATGGGCAGCAACTTCTTCTGGTACTTCAACAGCCCCTTCGGCGCCGTGATGGAGATCGACGCCGACATGGACCTGCACGACGAGCACTGGGTGCCGCGCGAGATGCCGCCGGGCAAGGACAACTCGCAGATCTTCCTCTTCGGGCCACTCCCCAAATGGGCCCCTGGAGAGTGAGCCCTGTCCGGCCATGACCACCCGACACCTGTGTGATCTGGCCGACCTGCCCGACGGCGGCGCGCGTGGCCTGCTGCGCGAGGGCTTCGAGGACCGCCTGTGCGTGGTGCGCCAGGGGCAGGAGGTCTTCGTCTGGCTCAACGACTGCCCGCACGAGCATCGGCCGATGGAGTACCGGCAGGACCAGTTCCTGTCGGCCGATGGCGGCCACATCGTCTGCTTCGCCCATTCGGCGCATTTCGACATCCGCAGCGGTCATTGCTTCGCCGGACCCTGCACCGGCCAGCACCTGGTGCGCGTGCCCTGCGAGGTGCGCGACGGTGCGGTGTGGATCCCCGCCGAGCTGCCCACGATCTTCGACTGAGACCCGCAACGATCATGTTCCAGTACTTCCCGACCAACTACGTGTGGAGCCTGTCCACGATGATCGCGCTGACGCACGGCGGCAACGTCGGTGAGGTCGACGCGATGTGCGCGCCGATCCGCGACGCCGCGGCGGCCGGTGACGATCCGGGCACCGAGGCCTTCTACGCCGCCTGGAAGGCCGGCGGCGACCGGCTCGTCGCCCTGGCCGACCAGGACCTGGCCCGCGGCCACCGCCTGTCGGCCGGCGAGAAGCTGGGCCGCGCCGCGCTGTACTACGGCATCGCCGAGCGCATGCAGGCCCACGGCTTCGAGCACCGGCTGGCGATGTACCGCCGCTCGCTGGAGCTGTTCCAGACCAGCCGCGAGCTGACGCGCGAGAACTGCACCCGCGTCGAGATCCCTTGCATGGGCCGTCATCTCAGCGGCCTGTACGTGCGCGCCGAGGGCCTGCAGCCCGGCCAGCGCGCGCCCCTGGTCGTCATCATGAACGGCCTGGACTCGACCAAGGAAATGCTGCAGAAGAGCGTGATGGGCACGATGTTCGCCCGCCGCGGCCTGTCGGCGCTGTTCGTCGACCAGCCCGGCACCGGCGAGGCGCTGCGCCTGCACGGCATGCCGGCGCGCCACGACACCGAGGTCTGGGCCGCGCCCATCGTCGACTGGCTGCAGGCCCATGCCGAGGTGGATCCGCAGCGCATCGGCGCCCTCGGCGTCTCGCTGGGCGGCTACTACTGCCCGCGCGCGGTGGCCTTCGAGCCCCGCTTCGCCTGCGGTGCCGTCTGGGGCGCCAACCACGACTGGCGCGCGGTGCAGCAGGCCCGCCTCAAGCGCGAGGGCGAGAACCCGGTGCCGCACTACTGGAAGCACGTGCAGTGGGTGTTCGGCGCGCAGGACATGGACGCGTTCCTGGCCAAGGCCGAGCACATGCATCTGGACGGCGTGCTCGACCGCATCCGCGTGCCCTTCCTGGTGACGCACGGCGAGAACGACCGCCAGATCCCGCTGAAGTACGCGCACCAGACCTTCGAGCAGCTGGTCAACAGCCCGAAGAAGGACCTGATCATCTTCGACCAGACCACCGGCGGCGTCGAACACAGCTCACTGGACAACCCGGCCAACGCCGGCAACCTGATCGCGGACTGGCTGGCCGAGGTGCTGGGCGGCCGCGTCGACTGACACAACACCCCGCCCGGGCGACGCGGGCCGGTCGCAGGTCGGGCCGCAGGGCCCGCGCCCCGGGCACCTTCCGTGGAGACAAGCATGGCACTCATCCGTAACGTCCTCGTCATCGGTGGCGGCGTCGGCGGCATGTGCGCCGCGATCCAGCTGCGCAAGCAGGGCATCGCGGTCGACCTGATCGAGCAACATCCGAACTGGGCGCCCGACGGCGCCGGCATCACCATCAGCGGCCCGACGCTGCGCGCGCTGCGGGCAGTGGGCGTCGTCGACGAGGTGCTGCGCGTGGGCGGGCACTGGAACGCGGTCGACATCTGCGACGCCGACGGCCGCGTGCAGGCCACCGTGCCGGTGATGCCGGCCCACGAGGCCGACGGCCTGCCCGGTGCCGGCGGCGTTCTGCGCCCGGTGCTGGCCGACATCCTCGGGCGCAAGGTGCGCGAGGGCGGCACCACGGTGCGCCTGGGCCTGAGCTTCACCGCACTGCAGCCCGATGCCGACGGCGTGGACGTGACCTTCACCGATGGCAGCAGCGGCCGCTACGACCTGGTGATCGGCGCCGATGGCGTCAACTCGGCCGTGCGCAAGTGGGTCAAGCCGGATTTCCCGGGCCCTCGCTTCACCGGTCAGGGATCCTGGCGCGCCATCGTGCCGCGCCTGCGCGAGAACAGCACCATCTTCATGGGCGCCACCACCAAGGCCGGCGTCAACCCGATCAGCGCCACCGAGTGCTACCTGTTCGTGCTGGACCGGCGCGAGGGTATGGACTTCATCCCGCCGGCCGAGTGGCCGGAACGCCTGGCCGAGCTGCTGGAGGAGTTCGGCGGCCAGATCGGCGAGATCCGCGACGGCCTGCGCTCGGGCGGGCTGCGCGACGCCAGGCTGCTGTACCGCCCGCTGGCCGGCCACATGATCGACGGCCCCTGGCACGCCGGCCGCATCGTGCTGCTGGGCGACACGGTGCACGCCACCACGCCGCACCTGGCCTCGGGCGCCGGCATCGCCATCGAGGGCGCGCTGGTGCTGGCCGAGGAACTGGGCCGCCGCCACAGCCTGGAAGGTGCGCTGCTGGCCTATGCCGGCCGCCACTACGACCGCGCGCGGCTGGTGGTCAGCGCCTCGGGCCGGCTGGGCCAGCTGGAGCAGACCGGCGGCTCACGCGAGGAGCACACCGCCGTCATGCGCGACGCGATGGACAAGCTGCGGGCACCGTTGTGGTGAGCCCGGGTCGCGCCCGCCAGCGGGCCGCCCGGCTCTGCCGCCCGTCCATCTGATCCACTTCCCGCCGCACTTCCTGCCGCATTCACCCCCACCCGCCATCATGAGCACCCTTTCCGCGACCCCCCGCATCGCCGTCCTCACCGGTGCCGCCGGCGGCCTGGGCCAGGCCTTCGCCCACCGCCTGGCCGCCACCGGCCACCGCCTGGTGCTGACCGACCGCAGCCCCTGCGACGCCCTGGTGATGGAACTGAGGGCCCTCGGCGCCAGCGCCGAGACCTTGAGCTGCGACCTGGGCGATACCGCCGCCGTGCAGGGCTTCGCCGCCGAGGTGCTGGCCCGCCACGGCCGCGTCGACGTGCTGGTCAACAACGCCGCCTTCATGCCGATGGCCCCGCTGCCGCAGATCGACGCCACCCTGTGGCGCCAGATCATGACCGTCAACATCGACGCCCCCTTCCTGCTGGCCCAGGCCTTCAGCGCCGGCATGGCCGAACGCGGCTGGGGCCGCATCGTCAACCTGGCCAGCTCCACCGTCTGGGGCCCACCCCCGGGCATGAGCGCCTACGCCACCAGCAAGATGGGCGTCATCGGCCTGACCCGCGCCCTGGCCTCCGAACTGGGCGCCCACGGCATCACCGTCAACGCCATCTCCCCCGGCCTGACCCGCCACCCCGGCAGCGCCGCCCACCTGCCGCAACAGGCCTTCGACGGCGTGCGCGCCCGCCAGTTCATCCCCCGCACCGAAGAGCCCGAGGACCTGACCGGCGCCCTGGCCTTCCTCGTCAGCGACGACGCGCGGTTCGTCACGGGGCAGGTGATGAATGTGGATGGGGGTGGGTTCGGGTTTTGATTCAGTCCAGGCCCATGCGGCTCACAGCGACCTGACCCTGGCCCGATGGCCGCTACAGCGTGCCCGGCGTCGCCTGCTCCAGGGCTGCGAGGGCTGCTGTGGTTTGCTTCTGACCGTCATTGGCCAACCGCACCAGCAGTTGGTCTGGGGTGGGTTTGGATGCCAGATCCAGGCGCATGGCCCGGAACGCACCCGCCACCACAGCCTGCTGCCGGGCTGTCAGCGCGAGCAAGAAGGGGTCCGGGTGCTGGACCAGCACGCCCAACGTCTGCAGCGCAGGGATGTCGTAGTCGGGCAGGTTGCGCGAGACCAGGCCGACGGTCTGCAGATGGGGGTAGTACTCGTCGGCCAGCAACGTGTAGGCGGCCGCGGCCACATGAGCGTCCTTCGCGGACTTCACCGCGTGCTGCACCTGCTGGAGGTTGCGCTGGACGGCAACAGTGGGAATGTTGGCCCCGGCCAGCGCCTGGTTCATCCTCACCTCGTTCTCCTGGGCCGTGGCCAGGTTGACCTTGCGTTCGGTGTCGACCAGAGCTCGACTCATCTCTGCCAGGATGAGCGGGCTCCAGTGCAGCCGAATGGCGCCGGCATAGTCGAGGTAGATGAGCAGGGCACGGGTGGCTCCGCCGAACAGCACGTCGGCATCTGCCACAACAATCGCAGGCATCGGTCAGGCGCTTCGCTGGGCTTGCAGTGCGTCTGCGCGCTGCATTTCCTCGTCCAAGTCGTCCGCGAGTGCCCGCCGGGCCTGCTGCTGCTGATCCAGAGCCCGAGCCTTCCACGCCAGCACCGCCGAGCGCAGCACGCGGCGCTGAGTGCCTGCCATCGAGAACAGCGGGATGGCCCCTTCGTCCACACGCGCGACGAGGTGGGGTCGAGAAACACCAACCAGGTCAGCGGCCTCTTGCGTCGTCAGCACCGAGTCCCCTTCGGGCACGCCTTGCGCAGCCATCGCCTGGGCGGTGGCTGCGGGAGCAGGGGGGCTCACCATTTGCTCCGTGAGCAACTGCACCAAATCGCCACGCAGCGCTTGCTCGTCCGCGGGTGAGACTCTCACGCGCTGGCGGACGACATCCAGCAGCCGAGCCAGGTAATCGCCCTGGGTCAGCTCGGTCAGGTCCGCCAAACGGGCGACTGACGACCTCGGCTCTTGCGGGACCCACTGGTCGCCCTTGACCTTCAGCCGCGCCTTGGCCAGCCGTGCCGCGGCAAGCGTGCCGCGCCTGGGCGGTGACGCTGCCTTGAGCGTGGTCTTTCCCGGCGGCACAGCTGCCTTCGAGACCAGCTGCGCGCGCAGGTCGCCAGCAGACGCGGACACGATCGCAGCCGTTGCCGGCAGCCCCCGGCGCCGCGCCGCGCTGGGAGAGAGCTTCTTGGCGTGTGTCATGCGAGCAGTGTACTTCCGCCGGGCTTTGCTTGCGCAATAGGCGAAATAGACGAAATGGACGAAATTCAGTAAGGTGACACCTCGCGCGGAGAGAGGGCCAGCAGCGCTACGCCGACGCCAGCGCCCAACGGGCATGAGCCTCCTTCCTGCTTGCCCAGGCCTTCAGCGCCGGCATGGCCGAACGCGGCTGGGGCCGCATCGTCAACGCCATCTCCCCCGGCCTGACCCGCCACCCCGGCAGCGCCGCCCACCTGCCGCAACAGGCCTTCGATGGCGTGCGCGCCCGCCAGTTCATCCCCCGCACCGAAGAGCCCGAGGACCTGACCGGCGCCCTGGCCTTCCTCGTCAGCGACGACGCGCGGTTCGTCACGGGGCAGGTGATGAATGTGGATGGGGGTGGGTTCGGGTTTTGATGTCTCGCTGGAGTTCCGGGGCGTCGCTGCGGCGGGTGCCCATGCGCCGTGGCGCAGAACGGACTCGCTGATCGATGGGCTAGTCAGCCCACTTCGGAAACGCTGCCTTGAGCCGCTCCACCGTGTGCCGCCACTTGGGCGTCGTCGGCTGGCAGACGGTGTTCTGGTTGCCGAACAAGCCCACCTCGTTGACGGCCTTGTTCTCCGGCACCGTGTCGAGCCACTTCACCCGCACGAAGTACTCGGCACGTTCCGGGTCGTCGGCGGTCAGCTGGTACTTCTCGGCATGCTTCAACGCCACCAGCGCCGGTTGCTCGCCGCTGTCCGTCTGCACCTTGAAGTCCTTCACGGGCTGCACCGACTCCAGCACCGTGCCAACGCCGACATAGCCCTTTTTCGGGATCTTGACCCACACACGGTCGCCCGGCGACAGCAGCTTCAGGGTCTGGCTGTACCAGCTTCCGCCACCGCCGCTGATGTAGCCAAAGCGCCGGGCGTCTTCCCAGCTGCGCGACGCTGCGTCGCCGAAAGACACGTAGAACTCTCCGTTCCACGGCTCCTTGTCACCCTTGGCCGTGGTGGTGGACGCCACGTTGGCCTGGGTCTCACCGGGGTCAATCAGCCAGGCACGGCTCAGCAGCTTGTCGGCCCCATGCTCGAAGACCTGGAAGAACACGACGTTGATCGCAATGTCCCGCGCGTTCAGGTAGCCGATGATGCGCTCGGTGGACGGATCCAGCTCAGCGGCCACGATGATGATCTGGTGCGACTGGTTGAGGGTCTCTTCGTCGAGCTCCACACAGAAGCGCTCCTGGAACGCAACATCTAGGCTCTTGCCACCGGAGAACCGCTGGAAGATCTGGGCCACGCGGTCGGGCGTCAGTTGCTCTACCCATGAGGCGTAGTCCAGGGCCTGGGCGATGATCTCGCGCGGCGTGCGGTCGCGCTTCAGCTCAATCAGCACCAGCGAGGCGTCCGGCGCAATCGCCAAGAGGTCGACGCGCCCGCCGTGCGAAGTCACCTCCTGGCGGCCGATGAGCATCCACTCGCTCGACAGGATGCGCGGATCCCGCACGATCATGTCTTCGAGCTGCTGCTCGCTGGCCAGTCGGGTGGCGACCAGTGGCGCCGGCTGTTCGCCGACGCGCCAGATGGCATGGTGAATGGGCATGTTGGGGGCCTGACTTCAGGCAATCAGCCGCTGAAGGCTTGGCTGATTGCTATACCGTATGCACCACTTCGCAACGGCAGAGAGTTCGGACTCCGGCTTGGTGAGAGATGTGATCTCGCATGCCACGGACTTGACCTCGTGCCGCGCAGCAGCTGATGTCGCCGCCTTAGCAAGGGCCCTCTGGTACTTGTCCAGCAACTTGGCGGTCTTCTGCCAGACCTTTCTGCGTTCCTCAGCCAGAAGCTGATGCTCGGTGAGTTTCAGCCGGTCTACGGTCCGTCGCACACGCACGTAGTCCCAGCGAGATACGCCCGGCGCCGGCACCGCCTTGCCCTCCTCATCGAAGGCCAGAAGCGTCACGTCATGGGCGTTGGTCGGATCCAGAAAATGCGGCACTTCGTCGCCCTCGCAGCGCCACCCGTAGCTTGAGCAGGGCGAGCCACGGCGCAAGGGGAACCATGCCCCCTTCTTCCTGTTGGGCACCGTTCCAGCGATTCGGAAGTTCATGTAGTCGAAAGCGAGCCACCAGTAACCGTCACGTTCAGGGCCACGTGCATTGCGGGCTGCCTTCTTGGGCCGGAAGTGCTCAACATCGAGGTGCGAAGCGATGTCCCGCGCCTCGGTAAACCAGCACTTTCCGCCGGAGAGGGCAAGCAACCAAGGCTTCAGCTTGCCCCAATGATCACTGTTCTTGTCGATCAACGCGTTGCGGTCCTTCACCATCCCTGCAGCATCGAGCTTGGCAAGTTCCCCAACCAGTCGTGCAGACTCAGCAAGCCAGGCGCCCCAGGCACCCTTCGTCCAACGGACTTCCGCAGGCAAGTCCGCATCCGTAGGCAGCTTGTTGTCCAAGTCGATGAAGATCATGCACGGCCCTCCTCACGCAAGATCTCCTCGATGATTTCGTCGGCAATGCGGCTCTGTTCTGCCTGCTCCTCTGGCGAAAGGGTCGGCTTCCTGAACCTTCGGTGCTGCGCCATACGACGCACGAACAGTGCGTAGTCCGGATCGCGAAAGTCGGCCGTCGAGAAGCCCAGGTCCGCCAACTCGGCCGACAGGCGGGCAAGCTCAGCGTCCTCTTCGACGGTCCGCGGCTGCCTGACGAACAGCTCGTTGCGGCGAAACAAGCGCCTCTCGGTCTCCGTGTCCAGCGTGGACGACAGTCCAAACAGCTCGCTCTTCAGCAGACCCGTGACGCCCATGCCCTGCGGGTGCTCGTCGGGCGTGTCCACCATGGTCTTCTGACCCTGCCTGCGCAGGATGTGCACCTGCTCGCGCCTGAGGCTGCCGACCATCATCGGGTCGTGGGTGGTGATGAGCACCTGCGAGGCGCCTTGCATCAAGGCCTCCCCGTCCTGGTTCAACACTCCCTCGATGTCGTCGAAGTACCGTAGTTTCCATATCGGGTTCAAATGCGTGTCTGGCTCGTCCAGCAGGAACAGGCAGTGGTCTTCGCGTGTCATGCGCATCAAGCCCAGCACAGTGAGCATCTGCAACTCGCCTTCGGACAGCTGGGTGAAGCTGACCTTGCCGTCGTGGCCGTCCTTACCATCCACGCGCTTCTTGACGGTGATGCGCACTTCCTCGATCAGGTCGCCGATGTAGGCGCCCTCGGCATAACGAAAGAAGCTGTCGGTGCCGCCGACCAGGCGGCCCAGCTCCTGCAGCTTGGCCTGGTTGGGCACGTACAGGTACAGCTGGCGCTGCTTCTCGGTCCGCCCGCGGAAGTCGATCTGCTGGGTGACTTCCTGTTCAATGGGCGCCCAGGCCACCTGCCACAAGCTGTCCAGAAACTCGCTCACCACGCTGCCACGGGCGAACCAGAAGCGCGGATCGCCTTCGTTCAGCTCCGCCTCGTTGAACTTGCCGTTGCGGCGCTTTTCGCGCAGCCGGTACGGTTCCTTCAACACGAACAGCGCGGACTCCAGTGACTCGATGTGCAGGTTCTTGAGCACCTTCTGAAACACAGGGTCGTCCGACAGCAGACAGGCCAGCAACACCAGCTGGCTGTGCCCGCCACGGCAATAGAACAGGCGGCGCAGGCGATCGTCGCCGGCCTGCTTCATCCGCGTCTCGCGGCGCTGCTTGGCTTCCTCAATGGCGCGGATGTCGGCTTCGGTGCCCTTGAAGTTCGACAGCAGCTGTTCCGGCAACACCTCGTCGGTGGTGATCTCCTGCAGCCGGTTGAAGCGCTTCTGGTGGTCCTGGAACAGGGCCTCGATGCGCTCGTTGCGGCCCGAGTAGTAGGCGAACACGTGCGAAGGCAGCAGGCGCGGACCACGGCGCTCGTCACGTGGCGCCTTGTCCTGCGGATCGTTCTTGTTCAGGTAGTCCTGACTGACCCGGTCGCCATCGACCCACACGAACGGCCGGCGCTGTTTGGACAGGTCGGCCTGGATGCGCACCACATGCCCACGGATCTCGTATTCCAGCGTGTAGTCGAACGCCGCGTCGCGGTCCAGGTCCACGTCGCGGAAGATGGTGATCAGCGCCTCGATCAGGTTGGACTTGCCCGTCCCGTTCTGGCCGATCAGCGCGTGGCTGCGAATGGCTTTGGGTACGGCCGTGCCCGCCGCGCCCGTCCGGGGTTCGAGGTGGGAGGCGAAGTCGATGACCAAGCCGCGCAGGTTGCGGAAGTTCGGGATCGCCAGGCGCCGCAACTGCATGCTCAAGCCTCCTGTTTGATCTTCATCTTGGCCACCAGGACACCATCTGGGTATGTCCTTGGTCCTTTGGGCGCGTTGGGGCCAAGCTCATAAGAAGGGTCTTCAATCCACCCGTGCTCTACCTCGGTCTTGAGCTGCACATAGAAGGCGTCAATCTCGCCACCGAAGCGCTGCCACAGGTCGCGGGCCGACATCTCGCCTTGGTGACGGGCCAGCAAGGTGGCGAGTGGGGCCTGGTCTTTGACGTCTGGCAACGTACCCAGACGCAAAGGGGCGATCAGTTCGGTTTGTGGGGCTTTCAATGGGGGCTCCTCATCTGCACCAACGGCTATGCCTGTAAGTGCTGCAACAGTCGCACCCGCGAGGTTTGCAGCGACTCGAAGGCTCCGGCCTATGCCTTCTGCATGGTGATCGCATAGCTCAAACAATCGATCAACGATCTGGACAATCTGGTTTTGCTCATCGCGTGGAGGAACGGGGATCATCAAATCCTCGACCCCACCAACGCGGAGGTGCTTCACCGTCATGCCAATGGCCGCCTCGATCATCCGAGACTGGAAACTGGGGCTTTGGATGACATACAAGAGATAGCGGTTGCTGAACAGCTCAGGAAAAAGCCGGATCAGCATGCTGCGTTGTCCGAGACAAACGCGCTGCCCATCGGGAACGATGGCTGCCTCCCCCATGGGCGCTTCACGCGTGAAGAAGATGTCACCCGCCTTGGGCGGCATGCGCCGTGCCCAGTAGGCGTAGGTTTCCTCCGAGATCTTCCGGGTGTTGGTGAGGTCCATACGCCCATCACGGATGTCGGTCGTTCGGACTAGGTGAATGCCCTCTTCAACATAAGGAGCCGTCTTGTTGTGGCAATCCACCACGGCCTGAGACACCTGGAGGAGCGATGCCCAACACCAATGGTCGGGTAGCGCGGCATTCGGCACCGTTGCGTGTTGCGTGCGTAGCTTCTTCAGCATCGCGACCGCTTCCTTTTTCTCCTGTTCTTCGGCCACGTCAGCCCACGCAACCCTTGCACGTGCAATTTGGTCAATCAAGTCAGCAGCGAGAGCAGGAGCGCTTGAGGGCGGCAAAAGGCGACCGTTCACCGCAAGGTCGAGAACCAGTCCCTTGAAATCGCGCACGTCCCCGGGTTCACTGAACAAGCGTCCGAAGTGGGTTTGCAGGCGTTGCCAGCTCTCTTGCAGCTCGTGCGGGCTTTCGGCGCTGGCGAGGGCCTGCAGGGTGGACTGGCGCAGGGCGTTTTGCAGCTTGCGCCGGTCTTGCTGCTGCTCCTCCAACCGGTCGCACAGCACCATCAGTTCATCGACTTTGGCGACGATGTGGGATTGCTCGCTGCCGGACGGCACTCTTATCTTGATAGCGGATAACTCGGCTTTTCCAATTACTCCTTGCGCCGACCCACGAGATCCACTTCGGAGCCGCAAAGTGAAGGGCATCAAAATGAAATACAGGTACTTCGTGTTGAGGCCAATTCGAGGCCGCACTGCAGCGACGCTCCGTCCAATGGCGCAGTCAATCGAAAGGTTCAGCTTTCCAACCGTTGCACCGACAACGCATATGAGAACGTCGCCCTGCTTTGCAAGCTTTAAGGGCTTCGTCGTCCACTCCCGAACGACAGGGCGGTGTCAACCTTGAAGTGCAACACCTTGAGTTTGCCGTTGCCCCCGTTTGAGCAACTCCGCCTCGACGATTTCCATATAGACCTCGCGCGGGGTCCGGAAGTCGAGGATCTTG
>NZ_JBBUTF010000039.1:0-29035 GCF_038066575.1 Pseudaquabacterium rugosum
CAGGCAACTCCCCTTCACCGAACAGACCTTGTTGGGTCTGCTCACCCTCGTCTCCAACCGTCGTAGCGTCCATGCAATCCTCAACGGTTCAGGGGCGCATTTCGTTCACACGTTCTGAGCCGGCCGGCGGCGGTGGCCGCGGGCCGTGGCGTCCAGGCCTGACCGGCCCTCGGTGCCGGGTGCAGGGTGCAGGGTGAAGCCGCCGGGCGACGATGTCCGGCCCAGAGCTCAGTGCCCGGTGTCCGGTGCGTCCAGGCGCCGGGCCGCCGGCTGATCGATCACGACGGCCGGCTGGCCTGGCGGGGCGCTGGTGGGCCGCTCGGCCACCGCCACGCAGGGCAGGATCCAGCCCTCGGCCTTCTCGTCGGCCGACAGGCCCGGCCAGTCGATGACATGGCGCACCGTGCCCGCGCGCAGCCGGCACAGGCAGGCGCGGCAGGTGCCGTTGCGGCAGGAGTGCGGCAGGCGCAGGCCGGCATCGAGTGCGCACAGCAGCAGGCTGCGGTGGGCCTGCAGCGGCACGCGGTGGCCGCCGGGCTCGACCGTCATCCAGCACGGGGCCGTGGTGTCCGCCGAGGTCCTGCCGGTATCGGTGTGGGTGCCGGCGTCGGTGCTGGTGGTGCTGGTGCTGGTGGAGGGGCGGCATGGATCCGGGGCCGAAGCCCCGCACGGGCTCGACGCGTCGCTCGATGCCGTGCCCGACCCGGCGCCGGACGGGCTCATGCCGCCACGCGCCGGAACACCAGCGTCAGGTTGTGGGCCGGCATCGCGATGCGTTCGTCCAGCCGCCATCCGGCGCGGCCGGCTTCGGCGCAGACCGCGCCGAGCGTCCGCAGGCCCCAGTGCGGATCGCGCTGGCGCAGGTCGGCGTCGAAGGCGAGGTTGCCGGGCGAGGTCGGCTCGCCGTCGACGAGAAACGGGCCGTAGACCACCAGCACGCCCTGCGCCGTCAGCCGCCGGGCGGCCAGGCGCATCAGCGCGCCGCAGGTGGCCCACGGCGCGATGTGGACCATGTTGGCGTTGAACAGCGCGTCGAAGGGGCCGGCCAGCGGGTCCTCGGCCGCGGGCGGTGCGTCCGGCTCGGTCAGCAGGTCGAGCGCACGCACCGGCAGCAGGTTCGGATGGCGCACGTGTGCGGTCCAGGCGGCGATCGACGCGCGCATCGCCGCATCGGGATCGGTCGGCTGCCAGGTCCAGCCGTCCAGCAGGCCGCTGGCATGGGCCGCGTGCTGGCCGCTGCCCGAGGCGACCTCCAGCAGCCGTCCGCGCGTCGGCAGCACGCGCTGCAGCACCTCGGTGATCGGGCCCTTGTTGCGCTCGGGCGCGGGCCACAGCAGGCGGCCGTCGGGCGATGGCGATGGTGATGGCGGGGGGACGGGCGATGCGGGCATGGGGCGCAGTCTGCCGCAGCCGCAGCCCGCAGCCCGCTTGCCCGCTTGCCCGCTTGCCCGCTTGCCCGCTTGCCCGCGGTGGCGCCGTGCCCGCGCGTGCGGGACTCCGCCGCGGGCCTGCGCGCCTGGGGGACAATCCGGGCCCGCCGTCCGGCCCCCGCTTCCTGGAACGTTCCACCGCCATGACCGATCTCGACTTCCCGCTGCGCGGTGATTTCATTCCGCTGGACAGCCTGCTCAAGGCCACCGGCTTCGCCACCAGCGGTGCCCAGGCCAAGGCCCTGGTGGCCGAGGGCGGGATCCAGGTCGATGGCCAGGAGGAGCTGCGCAAGACCGCCAAGATCCGCGCCGGCCAGGTCGTCGCGCTGAAGGAGGGCGGCCGCACGCGGCGCATCCGCGTGATCGCCGGCGAGGCGCAGCCGGATTGAGGGGCCGCCGGCCGGCCTGCTGCGGTCGCCATGGGATGGCCCGCCGGACCGTCCTGCGGCCACGGGGTGGTGCGCGGCGGCCCGCGGTGCGGCCGGCCGGCCGGTCCGTGGCCCGTAGCCTGTCGCCGGATGCCGGATGCCGGATGCCGGATGCCGGATGCCGGATGCCTGACGCCTGACGCCTGACGCCTGACGCCGCTGCGCTAAGCTGCGGCGCGATGGCCGATCTTCCGCACCCCGTTCCGCATCCCCGTCCGACCGCCGCTCACGCCACCGCCGGTCCGCAGCCGGATGCCGGCATGCCGTGGCGGCCCGCGCTGATCGCGCTCGATGCCGACGACACGCTGTGGCACAACGAGCCGCTGTTCCGCATGACGCAGGCGCGCTTCGACGCGCTGCTGGCGCCCTGGGCCGACGCGCCGACCGTGGCGGCCGAGCTGGCGGCCGTCGAGCGGCGCAATCTGTCGACCTACGGCTACGGCGCCAAGGGCTTCACGCTGTCGATGATCGAGACGGCGCTGGTGCTGTCGGGCCGGCAGGTCGGCGCCGACGTGCTGGCCGAGATCCTGGAGGCCGGGCGTGAGCTGATGCGCCATCCGATGGAGCCGCTGCCCGGCGTGGCCGATGCGCTGGAGCGGCTGGCCGCGCTGGCGCCGCTGCTGCTGATCACCAAGGGTGATCTGTTCCACCAGGAGAGCAAGCTGGCGGCCTCCGGCCTGGGCCGTTGGTTCAGCGGCGTCGAGGTGGTCAGCGAGAAGGATGCCGACACCTACCGCCGTGCCTTCGGCCGCCACGGCGTGCCGGCCGCGCGCGCGCTGATGGCCGGCAACTCGGTGCGCTCGGACGTGCTGCCGCCGTTGGCGCTCGGTGCCTGGGGCGTGTTGATCCCGTATCCGCTGGTCTGGTCGCACGAGGCGGCCGAGGTGCCGCACGGCCATCCGCGCTTTCGCGAATGCGCGAGCCTGGACGCGCTTGCCGACTGGCTGCAGTGCCTGCCGCCGGAGCCCGCGGCGGCGGCGTCGCCATCGCTGTCCCCGTCCCTGTCCTTGTCCTTGTCGCCCGCCCCGTCGTCTTCGCACCCGGAGGCCTGAACCGTGGCCTCCCGTTCCCCCTGGCCCGCGCTGCTGGGCTGGTACGGCTGCGGCCTGCTGGCCGCGGCCCAGCTGGGCAAGATGTCGGCGCTGGCGCCGTGGATCGGGCCGGCGCTCGGCCTCGGGCTGACGCTGATGGCCGTGGTGATCTCGGCGCTGGAGGCCGGTGGTGCGCTGCTGGGTTCGGCCGGCGGTCGGCTGGCCGGGCGCTGGGGGCTGGAGCGGACGCTGGCCATCGGACTGGCGGCGCTGGCCGCTGCCGGTGGCCTGCAGGCACTGGCGCCCGGTGGGGCGACGCTGCTGGCCGCCCGCGCGCTGGAGGCGCTGGGCTATCTGGGCGTGATCGTCACCGCGCCGGTGCTGATGGCGCGGCACGCGGCCCACGGCGGCGGGCCGCACACCGTGGCCCAGGCGATGAGCTTGTGGAGCACCTTCGTGCCGATGGGCATCGCCTGCGGCGCGGCCATCGCCGCCGCGCTGGCGGCCCACGGCGGCTGGCGCATCGCGCTGGCCGTGCTGGCGGTGCCGGCGGCCTTCGCCGCGCTGCGGGTCTGGCGCGGGGTGCAGGCCGACCGCCCGGACCGGGCGGTGCCCGCCACGGCCGGCTCGGCGACCGGCACCGGCCAGGACGGCGCGACGGCACGGGCCGCGCAGACCGCGCCCATCGCGCCCATCGCACCCTCCGCACCCACAGCACCCACAGCACCCACAGCACAGACGGCCCAGACCGCCCAGACCGCTCAGACCGGCAGCCGCGGCGACGCCCCGGTCCTCGGCGCGGACACGGACACGGATTCATCTACGGACTCGGACTCGGACTCGGGCGCGAGGGCCAGCGCGGCGCCGGCCCGTCAGCGGGCGCGCCGCGCGCTGCGGTGCCTGGCCTGGGCCTTCGGGGGCTTCGCCCTGTTCCAGGTCGGCATGATCGCCCTGCTGCCGAGCTGGCTGGTGCAGGTCGGTGGGCTGGGCGCGGGGCAGGCGGGGGCGTGGACGGCGCTGGTGGCGACCACGGCCGTGGCCGGCAGCCTGCTCGCCTCGCTGCTGCTGCGCCGCGCCGGGCCGCCGCGTGCGCCGCTGCTCGTGGCGCAGCTGCTGTCGGCGCTGCTGCTGTGGGGCGTGTTCGCCGATCTGCCCGGCACGGCGCCGCAGGCCACCGGCCTGGCGGCGCCGGCGCCGGTACTGCGGGCCGTCGTGCTGGCCGGCCTGGTCAATGCGCTGGGCGGGGTGGTGGCGGCGCTGTGCTTCGCGCTGCTGCCGCGCTGGGCCAGTCTGCCGACCACACCGACCACACCGACCACACCGGCCACACCGGCCACACCGGCCACACCGGCCGCGGCGGGCAAGGCCGGCAGCCCTGCGCCCGGCCCTGGCAATGGCGCAGGCCCTGCCGCCGCCCGCACCATGCCCGATCCGGCGCTGCTGGTGCAGGCCAATGGCTGGCTCGCGCAGTGCGGGGCCAGCGGCTCGCTGGCCGGCCCGCCCTTGATGGCCGCCGCCGTCGAGCGCGGCGGCTGGGGCGCGGCGGCCTGGGTCGGTGCCGCGGTCAGCCTGGCGATGCTGCCGCTGTTGTGGCGCGCGACGGCGGCCGTCGTGCCGGGCGATCGCACGCCAGCCGCACCGGCTCAGGCCGGCGCGGCGGCGTCGGGCCCGAAGGCATAGGCGTCCATGCCCAGGCAGCCGTAGGTCACGCTGTCGTGCAGACGGCGGGCCGGCGGCGCGCCATCGCCGCGGTCGGCCGCACCGGCGGCGACGTAGAACGGCAGCAGGTGCTCGTCGGTCGGGTGCATCAGCACCGCGTGCGGCGCCTGGGCGCGGTAGTCGAGCAGCGCGGGCCAGTCGGCCGCGGCCGAGCGCTCGGCGAACCAGGTGCGGAAGGCGGCGCTCTCGGCACGCTCGGGGGCCGCGATGGACGGCCGGCCGGCCGGGCCGGACAGCAGACGCAGGTTGTGCGTCATCGCGCCGGTGCCGTAGACCAGCACGCCGTCGGCGGCCAGCGGCGCCAGCGCCTGGCCCAGGCGGTAGAGCTGCGCCGGGCTCCAGTCGGGCGGGAAGCCCAGCGGCAGCACCGGCACGTCGGCCTGCGGCCAGATGAAGCGCAGCGGCGCCCAGATGCCGTGGTCCAGGCCGCCCTCGTCGACGCGGTGCACCGGCAGGCCGGCGTCCTGCAGCAGGCCCGCGACGCGCTCGGCCAGCGCAGGTGCGCCGGGGGCGTCGTAGCGCAGCTCGTAGAGCGGCGGCGGGAAGCCGTAGAAATCGTGCACCGTGGGATGGCGGGCGGCGGCCAGCAGCACCGGCTCGCGCGTCAGCGTGTGGCCGGAGACGGCGATGATGGCGCGCGGCGGGCGGCCGTCGTTCAGCGCGGCCACGCGGGCGGCCAGCACCTGCCAGAACGGCCCGGCCTCGCCGGGTTCCAGCGCCGTCATCGGCGAGCCGTGGGACAGGAAGATCGGCGGCAGCGGGCGGGCCGCCGCGGCGGTGGGGGAGGGCAGGTTCGGGCTCATGTGCTGGATTGGAGCGCGCGCGGCGGTCGGCGGCGTTGCACGGGCTTGCACGACGGGTTCAAGCGGCATGCAGCGGGCCGCGTCGACGGGGCGTCAGGCAGGGGGCAGTGCGTGGCTGCAGCCCGCAGCCCGCAGCCGTAGCCAGCATCCCGCATCCCGGACGGGGCCGTCACCGCCCTGGTATACCGTCGGCCCATGCATCCACCGTCGTCGAACCCGGGCGCCGCGGCGTCCGCCGCCACGTCCTCGTCCAGCGCAGGGACCTCTCCCGCGGCCTCCTCCGGGCCGTCCACCGCGACGCCCGGCCCGGCCGGTCCGCCGGATGCGGGCGCCGCCCCGGTCCGTCCCGCCGATCCGGCTGCGCCGCCAGCGCCGCCAGCGCCGCGCATCCGGCCGCTGCCGGTCTCGGTGCCGCGGCTGGCGCTGCGCCAGGCCTGGCGGGATCTGCGCGCGGGTGAGCTGCGCCTGCTGGTGCTGGCGCTGGTGCTGGCGGTGGCCGCGCTGAGCGCGGTCGGCTTCTTCGCCGCGCGGCTGGAGGCCGGGCTGCAGCGCGACGCGGCGGCGCTGATCGGCGGCGATCTGGTGCTGGCCTCGGACCAGGCCCTGCCGGCCGACTGGCAGCAGCGGGCCGAGTCCGCCGGCCTGCGCACCGCCCGCAACGCGGTGTTCCCGACCATGGCGCGCGCCCCGGACGCCCGCGGTGGCGGGGTCAAGCTGGTGTCGCTGAAGGCGGTGTCGGCGGCCTGGCCCTTGCGCGGCGAGGTGCGGCTGCGCCCGGCGCCCGGTCAGGCCGTGCGCGGGGTGCGGTCGGGGCCGGCGCCGGGCAGCGTCTGGGTCGACGTCGGCCTGTTCGACGCGCTGCGCCTGCAGCCCGGCGACACGCTGGCGCTCGGTGAGCGCAGCTTCACCATCGCCGGCCTGCTGGTGCAGGAGCCCGACCGCGGCACCGGCTTTCTCAGCTTCGCGCCGCGGGTGCTGATGCACGAGGACGATCTGGCCGCCACCGGCCTGGTGCAGCCGGGCAGCCGCATCGCCTGGCGTCTGGCGCTGGCCACGCCGGCCGGTGCGGCGGACCCGGCGCTGCGCGCCTACCGCGACTGGGCCCAGGCCCGGCTCGATGCCGGCCAGGTGCGCGGCCTGCGCATCGACACGCTGGACAACGGCCGCCCCGAGATGCGGCAGACGCTGGACCGCGCGCAGCGCTTCCTCAGCCTGGTGGCGCTGCTGGCCGCGCTGCTGGCGGCGGTGGCGGTGGCGATCGCCGCGCGCGACCATGCGCAGCGCCGGCTCGACGAGGCCGCGCTGCTGCGCGTGCTGGGCGCGCCGCAGCGCGCGATCGCCGGCGCGCAGGCGCTGGCCTTCGGCGTGCTGGGCCTGCTGGCCAGTGCGCTCGGCGTGGCGCTGGGCTGGGCGGTGCATTTCGTCTTCGTGCAGCTGCTGGCCGGGGTGCTCAACACCACGCTGCCGCCGCCGGGCTGGCGGCCGGCGCTGTTCGGGCTCGGCGTGGGCATGACGCTGCTGCTGGGCTTCGGCCTGCCGCCGGTGCTGCGTCTGGCGCGGGTGCCGGCCCTGCGCGTGCTGCGGCGGGATCTGGGGCAGACCTCGCCCCTGTCGGCCGGCGTGCTGGTGGCCGGCGCGCTGGCCTTCGGCGCGCTGATGATGGCCGCCGCCGGCGACCTGACGCTGGGCCTGGTGGCGGTCGGCGGCAGCGCGGCCGCCCTCGGCGCCTTCGCGCTGGCGGCCTGGGGCGCGGTGGCGGCGCTGCGGCGCGCGGTGCCGCGGCTGGCCGCGGCCCAGGCTGCCGGCCGGGCGGTGCCGCGCTGGCTGCTGCTGGCCACCCGCCAGGTGGCGGCGCGGCCGGCGCTGGTGGTGCTGCAGGTCTCCTCGCTGAGCCTGGGCCTGCTGGCGCTGGTGCTGCTGGTGCTGCTGCGCACCGACCTGATCGCCTCCTGGCGCCAGGCGACGCCGCCGGACGCGCCCGACCGCTTCGTCATCAACCTGCAGCCCGACCAGGCCGAGCCCTTCCGCGCCCGGCTCAAGGACGCCGGCATCGGCCGCCACGACTGGTTCCCGATGATCCGCGGCCGGCTGCTGGCGATCAACGGCCAGACGCTGGAGGCGAGCCGGCGCTATGCGGCCGATCCACGCGCCCAGCGCCTGGCCGAGCGCGAGTTCAACCTCAGCCACACCGACACCCTGCCCGAGCACAACCGCGTCGTCGGCGGCCGCTGGCAGGCCGGCGAGGCCGATGGCCTGAGCGTGGAGGAGGGCCTGGCGCAGACGCTGGGCCTGAAGCTGGGCGACACGCTGCGCTTCGACATCGCCGGCCAGACGGTCGAGGGCCGCGTCAGCAGCCTGCGCAAGGTCGACTGGGGCTCGATGCGGGTCAATTTCTTCGTGCTGTTCCCGCGCGCGCAGATGCCCGATCTGCCGCTGACCTACATCAGCGCCTTCCGCGTCGGTGGCGATGCCGCGCATCAGGCCGCCTTCGACCGCGCGCTGGCCGGCGACTTCCCCAACCTGACGCTGATCGATCTGGCGACCTCGCTGGCCGAGATCCAGCGCGTGCTCGACCAGGTGATCCGGGCGGTGGAGTTCATCTTCGTCTTCACGCTGGCGGCCGGCCTGCTGGTGCTGGTGGCGACCATCAACGCCTCGCGCGAGCACCGCGCGCGGGAGTACGCGGTGATGCGTGCGGTCGGGGCCAGCAGTGCCTTGCTGGCCCGCATGCAGCGGGCCGAACTGCTGGGCGTGGGCGCGCTGGCCGGGCTGCTGGCCACGCTGGCGGCGCTCGCCATCGGTGCGGCGCTGGCGCGTCAGGTCTTCGAGTTCACCTGGGCACCGGCGCCCTGGGTGCCGCTGGCCGGTCTGCTGGCCGGTGCGCTGCTGGCCTGGGCCGCCGGCTGGGCCAGCCTGCGCGGCGTGCTGCGCCGCCCGGTGATGGCGACGCTGCGCGATGCGGCCGCCTGAGGTGGGCGCCGGCACCACGACCGGTGCGGGCGGCCGAGCTGCACCGTTGGCCGCGTCAACCCCGTCGGCCGATCACGCGCCCGGGCGGTCGACGGCGGCTTCCGGGCCTGCAGACACGTCCCGGTTGCGGATCTGCGTTGTCGGCGCCGGCAGCTTCATCGCCCGTGCGCTGCGGGCCGAACCGGCTTGCGCGCACTGGCGGTGGATCGATCACCGGCAGGCGCTGGACTGGGCGGCGGCGGTGTCCGCCGGCACGGCGTCCCCTGATGTCACCGATGTGACCGATACCACCGCCACCGCCCCGCACCATCCGCTGGATACGGCCGACGTGGTGCTGAACTGCGCCTTCGATCCGCGCCTGCGACAGGCCGACGATCCGCAGGGCGTGGACATCGATGCCTGCCTGGCCCGGGCGCTGGCCCGGCGCGGGCCGGCCGCTGGCGGGCGACCTGAGGGGCTCGGTGGTGGTGGTGGCGGCGGCGGCGGCGGCGGCGGCGGCGGCGCGGCCGGGCCGGGGCATCCACCGTCCGCTGACCTTCCGCATTACGTGATGCTCAGCACCCGGCTGGTCTGGGGCCAGGCCGGTCCGGGTGAGGGCACGCGCCGGCTCGATGTCGCCCGGCCGGCCGCACCGGCCGGGCCTTATGCCGCGGCCAAGTGGCGGGCCGAGCAGGCGGTGATGGCGGCCCTGCCCGGGCGCTGCACGGTGCTGCGCCTGGCCAACATCTTCGGCGCCGAGGCGGCCGACGATCTGCCCGGCCGCCGCACCTTCTTCGCCCAGGCGCTGCGCAGCCTGCGCGAGCACGGCACCATCCGGCTCGACATCAGCCCCTTCGTCGAGCGCGACTTCCTGCCGGTCGAGCCGCTGGCCGCCTGGCTGGCGCGGATCGTGCCGGCGCGCCGGGCCGGGCTCTGGGGGCTGGGATCGGGGCAGGCCACGCCGGTGGGCCGCATCGCGCAATGGCTGATCGAGGGCCACGGGCGCGGTCGGCTGGAGATCAGCGACCTGCGCGAGCACGACGGCTTCGTCATCGATGCGCAACCGCTGCACACCGCCTTCGCGCTGCCGCGGCCCGCGGACCTTCAGACCTTGCTGGCGGAGCGCTGCCGCACGCTGGGCGCCGGCCTGGCGGGCTGAGCCGCCGGCCGACGGCCGCACCCCGGGCCGTACCTGGGCCACGCACAGCGAGAAACGTGAGCGGCTGTTGCGCAGGTGCGCCCAGGCCCGTGTCCAGGGCAACATCCGGGCCGGTGCCGGGCGGCCCGGGGCGTCACCGGCGCCCCGCGGTCGACGGGACCGCCGGTCCGGGTCCGCTCAGAAGCTTTCCCAGTCGTCGCTCGGCGTGCCGGCGGCCGCGTTGTGGCCCGGGCGTGAGCTGTCGCGGGCCTGCGCCACCGCCTGCCGGGCCAGGGCCTGCGGGGCCTTGGCCGGCGGGCTGGACGAGGCACCGCTGCCGCTGCGGGCGCGGGCCACGCTGGCGGCCATCGGGCTGTCCGCGGCGGCCCGGGCCATCGGTGCCGAACCCACCGCACCCCCCGCCGCACCCGGCCTCACCTGGAACACCGCCACCGCGCTGACCAGCCGCTGCGCCTGCTCCTTGAGGCTGGCGGCGGCGGCGGCGCTTTCCTCGACGAGGGCGGCGTTCTGCTGGGTCATCTGGTCGAGCTGGTTGACGGCGCCGTTGACCTGGCCGAAGCCGGCGGACTGCTCGGCGGCGGCGGCGGTGATCTCGCCGATGATGTCGCCCACGCGCTGGACGCTGGAGACGATCTCGTTCATGGTCGAGCCGGCATCCTGGACGAGGCGGGCGCCGGTCTCGACCTTCTCGACGCTGGTGCCGATGAGGGTCTTGATCTCGCGGGCCGCTTCGGCCGAGCGTTGGGCGAGCGCACGGACCTCGCCGGCGACGACGGCGAAGCCGCGTCCCTGCTCACCGGCGCGGGCGGCTTCGACGGCCGCGTTCAGGGCCAGGATGTTGGTCTGGAAGGCGATGCCGTCGATGGTGCCGATGATGTCGGCGATGCGCTTGGACGAGCTGTTGATCTCGTCCATGGTGGAGACGACCTGGGAGACGACCTCGCCGCCGCGCTGGGCGACCTGGGTGGCGGAGTGGGCGAGCTGGTTGGCCTGGGAGGCGGCGTCGGCGCTCTGGCGGACGGTGCCGGTGAGCTGCTCGATGGAGGAGGCCGTCATCTGCAGGTTGCTGGCGGTCTGCTCGGTGCGCTGGCTCAGGTCCTGGTTGCCGACGGCCACCTCGTTGGACGCGGTCTCGATCTCCTCCGAGGCCTGGCGCACCTGGCCGATCGTGGTGGCCAGCATGTGGCGCATCGATTCGGCCTGCGCCGTCAGCCGTCCGACCTCGTCGTCGCGGCTGCTGTGCAAGGGCTGGGTCAGGTCGCCGGCGGCCACCCGCGACAGCTGCGTGCCGAGCGCGGCCAGTGGCCGGGAGACCCAGGCGCGCAGCATCCAGGCCAGACCGGCGGCCAGGCACAGGCCCAGCAGCAGGAAGCTGCCGATCAGCGTGCTGGCCGCCCGCATGTGTTCGGCGCGCAGCTCGCGGTTGCTGACCTCGGCCACCACCCACCAGCCCATGCGGTCGGCCTGATGGGCGACCACCCAGCGGTCGTCGCCCGCGGCCAGCAGGCCCTGGGGCAGGGCCAGCGCTTCTTCGAACCGGCCCTTGCCGGCCGCCATCGCGCGGGCGAGCAGGCCATAGGACTCGGCATGGCCCGCGCCGGCCTCGATCACCTTGCGGTTGGCGTGCTGCGGGTGGGAGATGAAGACGGCGTCCTCCGCCTTCTTCTTCGGATCGATCAGGTAGAGCCCCCCGGTCTCCAGCAGCCGTGTGGCGCGGGCCAGGTTGTCGATCGTCTTCATCATGTCGGTCATGTCGAAGCCGACGAACAGGATGCCGACCACCCGGCCCTGGTCGTCCTTGACCGCCTGGTAGTGGCTCATGTAGTGGCGGCCGAACAGGAAGGCGCGGCCGCTCCAGCGGCCCCCTTCCATCATCGACTTGTAGGCCGGATGGCCCAGGCCGAGCATCGTGCCCAGCACCCGCTCGCCCTTGTCGTTCTTCAGCGAGGTGGTGATGCGCTGGAAGTCCTCGCCCTTGCGGGCGAAGATCGTCGCCACGCCGCCCGTGCTGGCGCTGAAGCGGTCGACCGCGCCGAAGTTGTCCTTCAGCCGCTCGGTGCCGCTGGTCAGATCCGCGGCCTCCGCATCGAGCGTCATGCGCAGGCTGAAGTTCTCCGCGAAAGCCTGGTGCAGGCGTTCGGCCTGGCGGCGCGTGGCTTCCTCCAGGCCGTCGAGCAGCTGGGCCGTCGAGCGGGCCTGGGCATTGGCGGTGTGCAGCAGGTCGGCCTCGGCCTGGCGCTCCATCTGCCAGACGTTGAACAGGCCGACACCGGTCATCACCAGGGCGACCGTCAGGCCGCCGACCAGGGCGATGCGCCGGGCCAGGGAGCCGCCCGCACCTGCCGGCGACGCCGTGGGCTCGGGGGCGGACAGCGGCGGCAGGGCACGGGCGGTGCTCATGTCAGAAGGTCTCCCAATCGTCGCTGCCGGTGGCGGCCGGGGCAGGGGTCGGGGCGGCGCGCGCCGGTGCGGCGGCGGCGGGCCGCGGCGCCGGGGCGGCCGCGCGCGGGCTGGGGGCCGGCGCCGGGCGGCTGCTGGCCACGGCCGGGGCCGGGGCGGCCGCGCGGTGGGCGACGCCGTCCAGGCGGAAGACCTGCATCACGCCCGACAGCGTGCGCGCCTGCTCCTTGAGGCTGGCGGCGGCAGCGGCGCTTTCCTCGACGAGGGCGGCGTTCTGCTGGGTCATCTGGTCGAGCTGGTTGACGGCGCCGTTGACCTGGCCGAAGCCGGCGGACTGCTCGGCGGCGGCGGCGGTGATCTCGCCGATGATGTCGCCCACGCGCTGGACGCTGGAGACGATCTCGTTCATGGTCGAGCCGGCATCCTGGACGAGGCGGGCGCCGGTCTCGACCTTCTCGACGCTGGTGCCGATGAGGGTCTTGATCTCGCGGGCCGCTTCGGCCGAGCGTTGGGCGAGCGCACGGACCTCGCCGGCGACGACGGCGAAGCCGCGTCCCTGCTCACCGGCGCGGGCGGCTTCGACGGCCGCGTTCAGGGCCAGGATGTTGGTCTGGAAGGCGATGCCGTCGATGGTGCCGATGATGTCGGCGATGCGCTTGGACGAGCTGTTGATCTCGTCCATGGTGGAGACGACCTGGGAGACGACCTCGCCGCCGCGCTGGGCGACCTGGGTGGCGGAGTGGGCGAGCTGGTTGGCCTGGGAGGCGGCGTCGGCGCTCTGGCGGACGGTGCCGGTGAGCTGCTCGATGGAGGAGGCCGTCATCTGCAGGTTGCTGGCGGTCTGCTCGGTGCGCTGGCTCAGGTCCTGGTTGCCGACGGCCACCTCGCTGGAGGCGACCTCGATCGACTCGGCCGATTCACGCACCTGGCCGACGATGCGGGCGATCTGGTCACGCATGCTCGACAGCGAGCGCAGCACGTCGCCGATCTCGTCCTGTCGCCGGGTGTCGATGCGCACCGTCAGGTCCCCGTCGCCGATGCGTTGGGCGGCATCGCGCAGCTCGTCCATCGGACGATGCACCGAGCGCACCAGGGTGGCGGTGCTGGCGATCAGGGCCAGGCCCATCGCGCCCATCAGGCCGACCACCGTCCACACCGTGCGCATGCGCTGCTCGCCCATGGCCGTGCGGGTCTCGGCGGCCAGGCGGCCCATCATCTCGGTGTAGGCCTGCTGGGCGCTGGTGTAGGCCTTGACGGTGTCCGCCATGCGGCCGTTGAGCAGGGCCAGCGCCGCAGCCTGGTCGCCGGCGGCGCGCAGTTTGACCGTTTCTTCGCGGGCCGCGATGTAGGCCTTGCGGGCGGCGGACACGCGATCGAGCGCCGCCTTCTCCTCGTCCGTGGTGGCCGCGGCCTCGATGCGTTTCTGGACCGCGTCGACCGCGTTCTTGGTCTCGGCGATGGCCGGCTTCAGCAGCTTTTCCACCTCGGCGTCGCCGCTGGAGGCCACGGCCACCACGCGGGCCACGTTGGAGGCGGTCAGACCCTGCCACTGCGTCGCATCGTGCAGCCGCTCCTGGATGCTCTGCAGCGAGGCGTTGGACTGTTCGATCTGATGGCTGGTGCGTGCGGCGACGACACCGGCGATGATCACCAGCAGCAGCAGGTTGATGCCGGCGGGCAACCACATCTTGGTGGACAGGCGGAGGTTCATGCTGGATGTCGACTTCAGGGTTCTCGGATCACGCCGGCCGATGGGGCGTGGCCGTCGGGCGGACCGCCACCGCGGGCGGCCGCCAGGTCTGTCAGGTCGGGGCGCTCAGGCGCCGTAGCTGTCCATCAGGCCCATGTCCGGGGCGCTCATCAGGGCCTCGATGTCCATCAGGATCAGCATGCGTTCGTTGACGCTGCCGATGCCCAGGATGAAGCTGGTGTCGATCGAGGCATTGGTCGCGGGGGCCGGACGGATCGCGTCGCCCGGCAGCTCCAGCACGTCGGAGACCGAATCGACCACCGCGCCGACGACCCGGCCGTGCACGTTGAGCACGATCACGACGGTGAAGTGGTTGTACTCGGCCGACTCGCAGCACAGCTTCAGCCGCAGGTCGATGATCGGCACGATGACGCCGCGCAGATTGACCACGCCCTTGAGGAAGGACGGGGCATTGGCGATGCGGGTCGGCGCCTCGTAGCTGCGGATCTCCTGCACGCGCAGGATGTCGATGCCGTATTCCTCGGCACCCAGGCGGAAGGTCAGGTACTCGCCGTGGGCGGCCGGCGTGGTGCGTGCAGCACCGGCGGCCGTGCCGGCAGCGCGCTGCTGGACCTGTTGCAGGAGGGTCTGGGCCTGGGGTGCGGCGGCGGTGAGGGTGTCCATGGGCGGGCTCCGGGTCAGGCGGGCGGCGATGGCCGCGGGAGGAGGGGGCGATGCGTCGTTATCGACTCCCGTGCGGTGGACTTGACCACCGCGACGGGGACAGGAGGTGGCCCGGGCGTGACGGGTGCCCGGCCACCGCTCGGAACGGAAATCAGGCGGGGGTGCGCGTCTCGCGGAAGCGGGCCACGGCCTCGGTCAGGCGGCCGGCCTGGTCCTTCAGGCTTTCCGCCGCCGCCGCGCTCTGCTCGACCAGCGCCGCGTTCTGCTGCGTCATGCCGTCGAGCTGGCCGACGGTCTGACTGATCTCGCCGATGCCCTGGCTCTGTTCGCGGGTGGCGGCGCTGATCTCGGTGATGATGTCGGCCACGCGCTGCACGCTGGCGACGATCTCGTCCATCGTCGAGCCGGCGTCGCGCACCAGGCCGGTGCCGGTCTCCACCCGCTCGACGCTGGTGCCGATCAGGCCCTTGATCTCGCGCGCCGCTGCGGCCGAGCGTTGGGCGAGCGCACGCACCTCGCCGGCCACCACCGCGAAGCCGCGGCCCTGCTCACCGGCACGGGCGGCTTCGACCGCGGCGTTCAGCGCCAGGATGTTGGTCTGGAAGGCGATGCCGTCGATGGTGCCGATGATGTCGGCGATGCGGCGTGCGGCGTCGTGGATGTCGCCCATCGTGGCCACCACCTGCGAGACGACCTGACCGCCACGTTCGGCCACGCCGCTGGCGGTGCCGACCAGTTCGCTGGCGTGCTGGGTGGCCTCGGCGGTCTGGCGCACGTTCTGCGTCAGCTCCTGCATCGAGCTGGCCGTGCTCTGCAGCTGGCCGGCGGTCTGCTCGGTGCGGCTGGACAGGTCGGTGTTGCCGCTGGCCACCTCGTTGCTGGCCAGCTGGATGCTGCCGGCGGCCTGGCGCACGTCGCCCACCAGCCGGCCGAGCGCCGCCTGCATGTGCTCCAGCGCGCCCAGCAGCTCGGAGACCTCGTCGCGGCCCGTGCTGTCGATGCGGTGGCCCAGATCGCCCTCGGCGATGGCCAGCGCGATGCGTCGGGCCTGTTCCATCGGCGCGACGATGGCCCGCGCGTTCATCAGCGTCAGCGGCACGACCACCAGCACCGTCAGCGTCAGCACGCCGCCGAACACCCACAGCATCTGGCGGACCTGGGCCTCGAACTCCGCACGCCCTTCGGTGGCCTCGGACTGCACGATGGCGGCGATGCGTTCGAGCGACTGCTCGATCGTCCGCACACGGCCGCCGGTGGCCTCGGTCAGCTGGCGTTCCATCGTCGGGGCGGCATCGGCCGCCGCCGAGGCCAGCGACTGCAGCAGCGGCTGTGCGCCATCGCGCCAGGCCGTGAGCTCCTGCCGGGCCTGGCGGGCGATCGGGTTGTCCTCGTCCTCGTCGCCCTCGGTCAGGGCGTTCAGGCGGGCGTCCAGCGCTTCCACGGCCGCGCGCCACTGCTGCATGCGCTGCGGGTGGCCGGCGCTGTCGCCGGGGTGCAGCAGGATGTCGCTCTGACGCTGGCGCAGCGTGCCCAGCGCGCCCTGGAGCGCACCGACGTCCTGCACCTCCTTGAGCGCATGCTCGATGAAGTGCTCGTTCAGTTCGCTGAGATGGCGCACGCCGGACAGCATGGTCAGGGCGAGCACGCCGAACAGCGCCAGCACCATCGCGATCGCCCCGCGCATGCGGGTCCGGATGGTGAACTGGCGCATCCAGTGCGTGACGGGGCGGTGGCGCTCGGACGTCGACATCGCGGGTCTCCGGTCGGAGGAGCCGGCCGGGCAGCAGCCGTGGTGCTGCCCGGGACCGTCTCCGGTGGCGGCCGGCGATCCGGGTGGATCCGGCCGCCGGGGCGGTGAGGGGGACTGCCGGAAGGGGTCAGGCGCGGTGCGTCGCCCCGCGGGGCGACAGGCGACGCACGGCGCGGGCCCCGAGGGGGCCGATCACGCTCAGTGGCGGGTGCGGCGCACCAGCGAGCCGATGTCCAGGATCAGCGCGACCCGGCCATCGCCCAGGATGGTGGCGCCCGAGACATCGGTGACCTTGCGGTAGTTGGCCTCGAGGTTCTTGACCACCACCTGCTGCTGGCCGAGCAGCTCGTCGACCAGCAGGGCCACGCGCTGGCCCTCGGCCTCGACCACGACCATGATGTTGGAGACGTGCTCGAAGTCGAAGCGGGGCACCTCGAACACCTTCTCCAGGTCGATCACCGGCATGTACTCGCCGCGCACCTCGACCACGCGGCCGGTGGTGCCGATGGTCTTGACCATCGACGCCTGCACCTGGAAGGACTCGACGACCGAGCCCAGCGGCAGGATGTAGCACTCCTCGCCGACGCCCACGCTCATGCCGTCCATGATGGCCAGGGTGAGCGGCAGCCGCACCTTGACGCTCATGCCGTAGCCCTCGGCCGAGTCGATGTCGACCGAGCCGCCGAGCGCCAGGATGTTCTTCTTGACCACGTCCATGCCGACGCCGCGGCCGGAGACGTCGGTGACGACGTCGGCGGTCGAGAAGCCGGGGGCGAAGATCAGGTTCCAGACCTCGTTGTCGCTCATCGAGTCGGGCGCGTCGATGCCCTTCTCGCGCGCCTTCTTGATCAGCTTGTCGCGGTTCAGGCCGCGGCCGTCGTCGCGCACCTCGATCACGATCGAGCCGCCCTGGTGGGAGGCGACCAGCGTGATGGTGCCGGTCTCGGGCTTGCCCTTGGCCAGGCGGTCGGCCGGCGACTCGATGCCGTGGTCGCAGCTGTTGCGCACCAGGTGGGTCAGCGGGTCGGTGATCTTCTCGACCATGCCCTTGTCGAGCTCGGTGGCCTCACCGACCGTCACCAGGTCCACCTTCTTGCTCAGCTTGCTGGCGAGGTCGCGCAGCATGCGGGGGAAGCGGTTGAAGACCATCGACATCGGAATCATCCGGATCGACATCACCGCTTCCTGCAGGTCGCGGGTGTTGCGCTCCAGGTCGGCCAGGCCGGAGGCCAGCTGCTGGCTGATCGCGTTGTCCAGGTTCTTGCTGTTCTGCGCCAGCATGGCCTGGGTGATCACCAGCTCGCCGACCAGGTTGATCAGCTGGTCGACCTTCTCCACCGCGACGCGCAGCGTGGTCGAGTCCAGCGCGCCGGCCTTGGCATCGCCCTTGGCCGCGGCGCGGGCGGCCGGTCGGGCCGGGGCCTCGGTGGCCGCGGTGCTCACCGGCGCGCTGGCCGGGGCCTCACCGCTGACGGTCTGGCCGCCGCTCTCGGGCGCACCCGGCGCGTTGTCGAAGAAGCCGTAGCCGTCGCCGCCGCCGCCGTTGTCCTGCGGTGCACCCGGTGCGCCGGCATGGAAGCCGTAGCCCGGGCCCAGCGGCGCCAGGCGCACGGCCTCGCGCGGCACGTGGAAGGTGAACAGGTCCAGCAGCTCGCTGTCGGCGGAGCTGGTGACGATCTTGAAGCGGCGCATGCCGTCGGCCGAGCGGCCGGCGTCCAGCGGCTCGATCGTGCCCAGGCCCTCGATCTCCTTGAACAGCTCGACGATGCTGTCGGCCATCGAGGGATCGGGCAGCTCGCCGACGGTCAGCTCCAGGTGGCGCTGGCCATCGGCCGGCGCGCTGGCGACCGCCGGGGCCGGTGCGGCCTGGGCCGTCGCTGCGGCGGGCGCACGCGGCGCACCGGCGGTGTCGGTCCGGCCGCCGGCACACAGGGTCTTGATCGTGGCCAGCAGCTCGCGGGTGTCCGGCGCTTCGCCGCCGCCGTTCTGGTGGCGGGCCAGCAGGTCCTTCAGCGCGTCACCCGAGGCCAGCAGCACGTCGACCATCTGCGTGGTGGGCGTCAGCTCGTGGCGGCGCAGCTTGTCCAGCAGCGCCTCCATCTGGTGCGTCAGTTCGGCGACGTCGTTGAAGCCGAAGGTCGCCGCGCCCCCCTTGACGGAGTGGGCACAGCGGAAGATCGCGTTCAGCTCTTCGTCGTCGGCGGCGGTGACGTCGAGATTGAGCAGCATCTGCTCCATCGTCGAGAGGTTCTCGCCGGCCTCCTCGAAGAAGACCTGGAAGAACTGGCTCAGGTCGATGCCGGCGGCCGAGCTGCTGCTCTCGTTGCTCATGTCAGCCATGCGGGTTGCTCCCTGGAAACGTCGGATCGTCGGATGCGGCGGCCAGCGGGCATCAGCGGATGACCTTGCCGATCACCTCGATCAGCTTGGCCGGATCGAAGGGCTTGACCAGCCAGCCGGTGGCGCCCGCCGTGCGGCCCGCCTGCTTCATCTGGTCGCTGGACTCGGTGGTCAGGATCAGGATCGGCGTGTTCTTGAACTTCGGGTTCTCGCGCAGCTTCCTGGTCAGCGAGATGCCGTCCATGCGCGGCATGTTCTGGTCGGTCAGCACCAGGTTGAAGTCACGCGAGGACGCCTTTTCCCAGGCGTCCTGGCCATCAACGGCCTCGACGACGTTGAAACCGGCGTTCTTCAGGGTGAACGAGACCATCTGGCGCATCGAAGCCGAATCGTCGACGGCGAGGATAGAGTGCATCGCTTATCTCCGGGGGAACCTTGGGGTGGATGTCGGACTGGATCGGGATAACTTGAACCGGGTGTCGGGTGTCGATGCTCAGAAAAGCTCGATCGATCCGGCATCCATCTCGTCCTGGGTGACGGGGTTGGGGCGCAGCGGGGCCTCCTCGACCACCGCCACGCCGTCCTCGTCCTCGTCGCCCATCACGTCGCGGGCGAGGCGGTCGGCGCAGCTGCGCAGACGGCGTTCGGTGTGGTGGATCAGCTGCGAGGCCATGTCCTGGAACTGCAGGGCCGTGACCGCGCCGCCCATGTGCTGCATCGCGTCCTGCAGCCCGGAGGTGTCGATCTCCGGATGCTGTGCCGCGGTGCGCAGCAACGCCGTCAGCTGTGAGGACACGCCATAGAAGTGGCCCATCAGCGTCTCGGTGGCGTCCGACAGCAGGCGCTGCAGACGGTCGAGGTCGTTGGTGGCCACCATCAGGCTGTCCTGCAGGTCGGCGGCGGTGATCAGGGGCACCTCCGCCCGCGGGGGGCCGGGTGGGGCTTCATCCTGCGGGTCATCCAAGTGGGCTGGCTCGTCGTGCATCGTCACTCCGCAATCGGCGTCGGTGGTCCTGGGCCACGCGTTGCGCGGCATGCGACTACATCGGCCGCCGTGGCCGGGGATTGAGGCCTGCCGCGTGCGATCCTCGGCGTCGGGGCCCGACGTGGCGGG
This sequence comes from Pseudaquabacterium rugosum, assembly GCF_038066575.1. Lineage (NCBI taxonomy): Bacteria > Pseudomonadati > Pseudomonadota > Betaproteobacteria > Burkholderiales > Sphaerotilaceae > Pseudaquabacterium > Pseudaquabacterium rugosum. The sequence continues at coordinate 19,498 of NZ_JBBUTF010000039.1, forward strand.
CGCGGCCGTGGCGGTTGGCATACTCCGGGGGATGTCCGCTGCCCCGACGACACGCGTCCTGCGCGTGCTCCACCTTGAGGATTCCGACGCCGACCACGAGCTGGCGATGCTGCATCTGCAGCGCGCCGGCCTGCGCGTGGACGTCCGTCGCGTCGATACCCTGCCGGCCTACACCCAGGCCCTGGCCGAGGAAAGCTGGGATCTGGTGCTGTCGGATTTCAATCTGCCGGGCTGCACCGGCCTGGACGCCCAGGACGTGCTGCGCCAGAGCGGCCGCCTGATCCCCTTCATCCTCGTCTCGGGCGAGATCGGCGAGGACACGGCGGTGGCCGCGATGCGCAACGGCGCCAGCGACTACCTGCTGAAGAACAACCTGGCCCGCCTGGCCCCGGCCGTCGAGCACGCGATCTCGGCCATGCGCGAGCACACCGCCCGCCTGAAGGCCGACCGCGAGCTGGCCGCCAGCCGCCAGCAGCTCTCGGAGCTGGCCCAGCACCTGCAGACCAGCGTCGAGATGGAGCGTGCGGCCATCGCGCGCGAGATCCATGACGACGTCGGCGGCAGCCTGACGGCGATCAAGTTCGATCTGGCCTGGATCGGCCGCCACGTCGAGGACGAGGCGGTGCGCAAGCGGGTGGCCAGCGCGCTGGACACGGTTGCCCATGCGGTCGACGCCAGCCAGCGCATCATGCACAACCTGCGGCCGGCCATCCTGGAGCAGGGCCTGGTGCCGGCCTTGCAATGGATGTGCGCGCAGTTCGAGAAGCGCAATCCGGCGCTGGCCGTCAAGTTCCTGTCCAGCCACGATGCGGTGCAGGTGCCGGCCGGGGTGCCGCTGGTGGCCTACCGCTTCGCCCAGGAGGCCCTGACCAATGTCAGCAAGCATGCGCAGGCCACGCGGGTGACGGTCGATCTGTCGGTCAGCCGCGGCGTGATGAGCCTGGAGGTGCAGGACAACGGCCGCGGCCTGGCGCCCGGTGACCTGGCCAAGGCGCGCAGCTTCGGCCTGCGCGGGCTCAACGAGCGGGCCATCACCGTGGGCGGCTGGGTCGACATCTCCAGCAGTGCCGCGGGCACCGTGCTGATGCTCAGCGTGCCGCTGGGTGCGGGCGACCAGGCCGGCCTGTTCGACCAGGACGACGACCATGATCCGACCGGCTGGGGAGGAGCCGCGCCATGATCCAGGTGATCCTCTGTGACGACCACGCGCTGATCCGGCGTGGCATCCGTGACACGCTGGCCGACGCGCCCGACATCCGTGTCGTCGGCGAGGCGGCCGACTACGGTGAGCTGCGCGCGCTGATGCGCCAGCTGGCCAACGGCCAGGACCCGGTGCGCCAGCCGCCGTGCGACGTGCTGGTGCTCGACATCAACCTGCCCGGGCGCAGTGGCCTGGACGTGATGCACGTGCTCAAGGACGAGGGCTCGGCGATCAAGGTGCTGGTCGTCAGCATGTACCCGGAGGACCAGTACGCGATCCGGGCGCTGCGTGCCGGTGCCTACGGCTACGTCAACAAGGGCAGCGATCCGCAGCAGATCGTGCAGGCCGTGCGCACCGTGGCCCAGGGCCGCAAGTACGTGACGCCCGAGATCGCGCAGATGCTGGTCGAGAGCCTGAGCGCACCCGTCACCGAGAACGCGCACGACAAGCTCTCCGACCGTGAGCTGCAGACGCTGGTGATGATCGCCAGCGGCAAGCGCCTGAGCGACATCGCCGAGGAGCTGAGCCTGTCGCCCAAGACGGTGTCGGTCTACCGCGCGCGGGTGCTGGAGAAGCTGGCGCTGCAGAACAACGCCGAGCTCACCGTCTACGCGATCCGCAACGGGCTGGTCGGCGGCTGAGCCCGACCCGGTCCCGGCCGGGCGCCGGTGGCCTCAGTGCAGCAGCTGGTCGACGCCGGCCGTCAGCTGGTCCCAGCTGGTCAGGTGCGCGCCCAGCCAGTCCAGATCCAGGTGCAGGTGCTCGACCAGCGGGCGCTGGGTCTCGAGCATCAGCGCCAGCGGATCGACGCCGCGGTCGCCGGCCTCGCTGAGCACCTGGGCCAGGCGCAGCACGCCACCCAGGCGCGAGAACGGGCGCACCGCCATCGGGTCGGAGGCCGCGCGCAGGGCCGCGGTCAGCGTGTCGGGGAAGCGCCAGCGCGTGGCCAGCTCGGCCGAGACGTCGGCATGGGTGACGCTCATCAGGCGCCGCTCGTGGTCCATCAGGCTGTCGGGCAGGTGGGCGTCGGCCTCGGCCTGCAGCGTGTGCTCGGGGTCGACCATCAGCATCAGCAGCTCACCGGTGCGCAGCACCAGGCCGGCCAGATAGGCCTGGTCCTCGTCGACATCGCAGCCCTGGGCCAGCGTGCGGGCATGGCCGGCGCAGGCCATGCACTGGCGCCAGAAGCGCAGGCGGTCGAAGCCGCTGACGGCCGGGAAGGCGCCGGCCACGCAGGCCGCCAGGCTGAGGTCGCGCAACTGGGTCATGCCGACGGTGGCCGCGGCATCCTTCAGCGTCGCGATCTCGTGGCGCGGCGAGAAGCGCGCGGAGTTGGCCAGACGCAGCAGCTTGACGCTGAGGCCCTGGTCCTGGCCGACCAGGTGGCTGAGGGTGCCGAGGTCGATGTCCGCCCGGTCGCAGGCCTTGAGCAGGCGGTGCGCGATCTCGGGCATCGACGGCAGCGAGGCCGGATTGGCGAAGAACCGGTCGACGATGCGGTCTTGCATGGCGGGACACTCCTGAGTCCGGGAAAGGGCGTGGCGGGGGGCGGCGCGCACGCGGTGGGGCGGCAGAGACACGTCGCGGGACAGCCTGGGCGACGCGGACGGGAACTGCGGGAACGTCGGTCCGGACATCGTGGGCGATGCCCTGCGGGCCGACATCGGGGCCGGTCCCGCGCGGCCGTGACCGGCTTCACGCGCGACCGGCGTGGCGGCGTTTCAGCCGATCAGGTCCAGCACGGCCGCGGTCAGGCGCGACCAGTTCGGCAGGGCCTGGGTCACGGCGTCGGGGTGCAGGCCCAGGCGCTGCAGCAGCAGCGGCTGGGTCTGCTGCAGCGAGAGCAGGGGATCGGCGCCGTCGCTGGCGGCGTCGGCCATCACGCTGGCGGCACGCACCAGCGCGCCCATCGGGCTGTAGGGCCGGGCGGCCAGCGGATCGGCGGCGGTGTAGATCGCGTCGACCACCTCGGGCGGGAAACGCCAGCGCACCGCCAGCTCGGCGCTGACCTCGGCATGGGTGACGCCGAAGTTCAGGCGCTCGACCTCGAACACGCTGTCGGGCGGACCGGCCAGCTCCTCGATCAGCGCGGTCAGGCCCGGCTGGTGGATCAGCATCAGCAGCTCGCCGCTGCGCAGCATCAGGCCGGCGATCTCGGCCACGTCGCCGTCCTCGTCGATCTGCTCGGCCAGCATGCGGGCATAGCCGGCCGTGCCCAGGTTCTGGCACCAGAAGCGCAGGCGGTCGAAGCCGTGGGGCTGCGGGAACTGGTCGACCAGGCAGGCCGCCAGCGACAGCCCGCGCATCGCGTCCAGACCGATGATGGCCGCGGCCTGGTCCAGCCGCGTCACGCGCTGGCGCGGGCTGTAGCGCGCCGAGTTGGCCAGCCGCAGCAGGCGGGCCGACAGCGCGGCATCGGTGGCCACCACCGCCTGCAGCGTGGCCAGCGTCAGCGCGGGATCACGGAAGCAGGACAGCAGCCGCTGCGCGACCTCGGGCATGGCCGGCAGGGAGGCAGCGCCGGAAAAGAAGCGCTGCACGTCGGGCAGGGTGTGGCACATCGGCGTTCGGTCGTCAGCGGAAGTGGAGCGGACGGTCGGCCCCGGTGGGGCGCGATCCACGCGGGAGGAGGCCGTCCGGCCCTCTCCTGTCACCCGATATCGGCCGGCGCTGCCGCGGCTTGAACCCGCCGTCCTGCGGACCGGTCAGCGGAACAGCGTCAGCATGCGCAGCAGTGCCTCGGCGAAGGGCCGCTCCATCAGCGGCAGCGTCAGCAGCATGCCCACCAGGCCCACGCTGACCGTCACCGGAAAGCCGATCGAGAACACCGACAGCTGCGGTGCCACCCGGGCGACCACGCCCAGCACCAGGTTGACGAACAGCAGCATGCCCACCAGCGGCAGCGCGATCCACAGCCCGAGTGCGAAGATCTCGCCGCCCCAGGCCTGGGGCTGGGTCGCGCGCAGGAAGGCGAACGGGTCGTCGCCGACCGGAAAGACCTCGAAACTGCGGATCAGGGCCTCGGTCACGGCCAGATGCCCGCCCGACAGCACGAAGAGAAAGCCCACCATCGTGCCGAAGAAGCGGCTGCTGGCCGTGCCCTGCGAGGCGCTGACCGGATCGAAGAAGCCGGCGAAGTTCAGGCCCATCTGCAGGCCGATGATCTCGCCACCGAGCTCGATGGCGGCGAAGATCACCCGCACCGCGAAGCCCAGCGTGACGCCGACGAGCACCTGCTGCACGGTGCGCAGCACGGCCGCCGGACTGTCCAGCGGCACGACGGCGATCGCCGGCAGCGTGGGCTGGGCGGCGATGGCGATGAACAGCGCCAGGCCGATCTTCACCCGTGCCGGCACCGCGCGCTGGCTGAACACCGGCAGCGTGGCCAGCAGCGCGAGTGCGCGCAGCAGCGGCCACAGCAGCGGCGTCAGCCAGGCCAGCAGCTGGGTCTCGGAGAAGCCGACCACGGTCGCGCCCTCAGGCCACCATCTGCGGGATCATCAGCAGCGTGCGCTGGATGTACTCGACCAGCTGCTGCAGCATCCACGGCCCGGCGATCGCCAGCACGGCCACGGCCGCCAGCACCTTGGGCACGAAGCTCAGCGTGCTCTCGTTGATCTGCGTGGCGGCCTGGAACACGCTGACCACCAGGCCCACGGCCAGCACCGCCAGCAGCAGCGGGGCCGAGACCATCAGCAGCATGTACAGGCCCTGCTGGCCGAGCTGGAACGCTTGTTGGCTGTCCATGACAGGAGTCTCCGGAAGGGGCGGGGTCGGGCCGTCAGGTGGCGAAGGAGGCCACCAGCGAGCCGAGCAGCAGGTTCCAGCCATCGGCCAGCACGAACAGCATCAGCTTGAAGGGCAGGCTGACCAGCACCGGTGACAGCATCATCATGCCCAGGCTCATCAGCACGCTGGCCACGATCATGTCGATGATCAGGAAGGGGATGAAGATCAGGAAGCCGATCTGGAACGCGCTTTTCAGCTCGCTGGTGACGAAGGCCGGCACCAGCACCGTGAACGGCGTCTCCTCACGTTTGGCATCAGCGGGCAGCTTGGCCATCTTCGAGAACAGCTCCATGTCGCTGTGGCGCGTCTGCTTGAGCATGAAGGCGCGCAGCGGTGCGGCACCGCGGTCGACGGCCTCGCCGAACTCGATGCGGCGTTCCTGATAGGGCACCCAGGCGTCCTGGTAGACCCGGTCGATCGTGGGCGACATGACGAAGAACGTGAGGAACAGGCTCAGGCCGATGACGACCTGGTTGGGCGGTGCGGCCTGGGTACCGAGCGCCTGGCGCACCAGGCCCAGCACGATGACGATGCGGGTGAAGGCCGTCATCATCAGCAGCACCGCCGGCAGGAAGCCCAGCGCGGTGAAGAACAGCAGGGTCTGGACCGGCACCGAGTAGGTGGTGCCGCCGCTGCCCTGGCCGACCATCAGGGGCAGGGCGGCGCCGGTGCCCTGGGCCAGCGCGGGGGCACCGGCCAGCAGCGCGGCCAGCAGCCCGGCCCGCCACACCACCGGCGCCCATGCGGTGATCCGCGTGAACGACGTCACGTCACGGGCGCCGGCCGCGTGCGCGGGGCTGCAGTGGGCTGCGGTCGCTGCCGAAAGAGTCGATGAGGCCGGGGTCATGGTCGGGCGCGGGCGGGGCCGAAGGCAGAAGATGGCGTGATGGGGCGGGAAGGGGCGGGAAGGGGCGCGAAGGGGCGGGCGCGGGTCGGCCGGGCTCAGCGCCCGTCGTGCGGCGACGGGGCGGTGCCGGTGTTGGTGCCGGTGCCGCTGTGGTCCCCGGCGCCGTGAGGGTCTGCCGCACGGGGCGCGGCCACCGGCGTGACCAGCCGGGCCAGCACGCCGGCGAAGCCGGGCGGGGTGGCCGCCTGCGACGGCGTGCCGGCGGCGGCCGCGTCCTGCGGATCCATCTCGTGCAGGCGGCTGATGCCGCCGGGCGTCACGCCCAGCACCAGCCAGCGGCGCTGCGCGCCCTGGCCGACCTCCAGCGTGACGATGCGCTGGTTGGGCGCCAGCGCCAGGCTGGCCACCTGGCGCAGGCCGGCCGCCGCGGGGCTGCCGCCGGCCAGGCCGCTGCGGCGCAGCAGCCAGAGGGCCGCCGGAATGGCGAGCACGATCAGCGTGAAGGCGGCCAGCGGGCCGGTCCAGGACGTCATGGGGTTCGGCTCCTCATCTGGCGGGTCAGGCGAGCGGTCGCGGTGTGCGGATGCAGGGCCGGCCGCTCAGACACGGCTGAGCCGCCGCATGCGCTCGCTGGGCGTGACGATGTCGGTCAGCCGCACGCCGAACTTCTCGTTGACCACCACCACCTCGCCCTGGGCGATCAGGTAGCCGTTGACCAGCACGTCCATCGGCTCGCCGGCCATGGCCTCCAGCTCGACCACCGAGCCCTGCGCCAGCGACAGGATGTTCTTGATCGGAATGCGCACCCGGCCGAGCTCGACGGTGAGCTGGACCGGGATGTCCAGGATCATGTTGAGGTCGTTGGGCACGTTCGGCGGCTGGCCGCTGGCCGCGGGGGCGCTGGCCGCGGCGGCGAAGCTCGCCAGATCGGTCGGGAAGTCGTCGGCGGGTGCGGCCGCCGGTGCCGGCGGCGCGGACTCGGCCAGCGCGGCCGCCCATTCGGCGGCCATGCGATCCTCTTCGGACATGCCCGCGGTGTCGTTCGCGTCGCTCATTCACGTTCTCCCAGCCAGCCTTCGACATTGCCCGTCAGCAGGCGGCCGATCCTGATCGCGTTGTGGTTGTTGGACGTGCCGTACTGGCACTCGAAGACCGGGACGCCGTCGACCTTGGACTGGATCAGCGAGGGCAGGTCGAGCTGGATGAAGTCGCCGGGCTTGAAGGCCAGCAGCTGGCCGACGGTGGTGCGGGCATGGGCCAGCTCGGCCACCAGCTCGACCTCGGCGGCCTGCAGTTCCTCGCGCAGCGAGCGGATCCAGCGCTTGTCGGGCTCGGTGTCGCCGTGCATCGGGCTGTAGAGCACGTCGCGGATGGGCTCCAGCGTCGAGTACGGGATGCAGAAGTGGATCGTGCCGTTGGTGTCGCCGACCTCGAAGCTGAAGCTCGAGCACACCACCATCTCGCTGGGCGTGGCGATGGTGCAGAACTGCGGCTGCATCTCCGAGCGGTGGTACTCCAGCTCCAGCGGGTAGATGCTGGCCCAGGCCTTGTGGTACTCGCCGGTCACGCAGTCGACCAGGCGGCGGATCACGCGCTGCTCGGTGGCCGAGAAGTCGCGGCCCTCGATGCGGGTGTGGTACTTGCCCACGCCGCCGTACAGCGCATCGATGACGGCGAACACCAGCGAGGGATCGACCACGATCAGCCCGTGGCCGCGCAGCGGCTTGACGGCGACGATGTTGAAGTTCGTCGGCACCACGATCTCGCGCAGGAAGGCGCTGTACTTGATGACCTTGGTACCGCCGATCGAGACCTCGGGGTTCTTGCGGATCAGGTTGAACAGCCCCAGCCGGATGTTGCGGGCGAAGCGCTCGCAGACGATCTCCATCGTCGGCATCCGTCCGCGGACGATGCGCTCCTGGCTGGCGATGTTGTAGTTGCGGACCGGCTCGGCCGGAGCCTCCTCGACCTGCTCGATCTTCTGGCTCTCGCCGGTGATGCCCTGCAGCAGCGCATCGACCTCGTCCTGGGACAGGATCTGCTGGTTCATGCCGTGTGCTCCAGCCGCCCGCGACGGCGTGCGGCCGTCATTGGACGATGATGTTGCTGAAGTGCACGCCGACGACCGGCAGGTTGTTGGGCAGCGGCAGCTTCTTCTTCTTTTTCTTCTTCTTCGGCGGCTCCTCGCCTTCGGCGGCAGGCTCCTCTTCCTCGTCCTCGTCGATCAGGTAGCCCAGCGGGCGCACCGAGGCATAGAGGATGGACTGCGCCAGCTTTTCCTTGCCCTCGCGGGTGATCAGGTGCTCGGCCTTGCGTGAGGACAGCAGCAGCAGGATGTTGCTGCGGATGGCCGGCATGTAGGTCTTGAGCTCGGCCTCGACCTTGGCATCGGCCAGCTCCAGCGTGACCGACACCTGCGCATAGCGGTCGGCGTCGCGGTCGGCCAGGTTCACGGTGAAGGGATCGAGCGGGACGAACACCGGCGGGTGCTTGGGATCGCGCGTGACCTTGGGGGCGTCGTGCGCCGGCTGCTCGGCATGGGTCTCGCCATGGCCGTCGGCCCCTTCCTCGCCCTCGGCCGGGGCCTTCTTCTTGCCCAGGAACATGCCGGCGCCCACGCCGGCGCCCAGCAGCAGCAGGCCGGCGACGACCATGATGATCAGCTTCTTCTTGCCGCCGGTGGCCGGTGCGGCGTCGGCGGCGGCGGGTGCGGGGGCGGGGGCGGACATGGGCGGCTCCGTCGGTTCAGGGGGCGCAGGCGCGGGCCGTACGCTCGGGATCTGGATCGATTATTCGGAGCGGCGGTGCCGCGCCAAACCGTGAAAAGATGCGGCTTGGCGGGGGTGTTCGAGGGCCTGCGCCGGGCCGGCTGTGGCGCGGCCGGCGCTGCCTCGGGCCGCTCAGGCCTGCAGGTCGACCAGACGCGTGCTGCGGCGTGCGTCCTGCGGCACCGCCTCGGCGTTGGCCTGGGCCAGCCGGGCGTCGCCGCGCTCGCCGGCCTGGCTGCGGGCCGCGCCGGCCGCGGGCCCGTCGGCCGGCGCCTGAGGCTGGCCCTGGCGCGACTGCGACTGGGACTGGCCCTGTGACGAGGTGCGGGCCTCGCCGCTGCGGGCATCGCCGCGCTCGCCCTCGCCCGACGACGGGCCGCCCCCCTCGGCGCCGCGGGCTTCGGCCGTGGCCGTGACCTCGCTGCCGCTGAGCGCCAGACCGGCCTCCTGCAGCGCGCTGCTCAGGATCTCGCGCGCCTCGCGCAGTGCCTCCCGGGTGTCGGCGTGGGCGGCCTGGAAGTCGACCCGGGCCTGGTCCCCGTCGATGGCGATGCGCACCTGCACCGGGCCGAGTTCGGCCGGGTTCAGGTTCAGCTGCGCCTGCTGCACGCCGTCGCGGGCCCACAGCAGGACCTGGCCGCCGAGGGCTGGTGCGAAGTCGGCACTGTCGACGGCGGCCTGCAGCGTGGCGCTGGCCGTGTCCGAGGCGGTGGCGCCCGGGGCGTTCGCGGCGGCGCCCTGCAGGGCCTGGGCGAAGCTGCCGCTGGCGGCGGCCGCAGCCGCTGGGCCGGCCCCGGCCCCGGCCAAGGCCGACGCGGCCTGCGGGCTGGTGCCGCCCGTTCCGGCGGCGGCCGTGGCGGCGGCCGCGTCCACGGTGTCGCGGCCGCCGCCACGGCCGGCGAAGGCGGCGCCGGCCACGGGGCCGACCGGGCC
>NZ_JBBUTF010000040.1:0-21275 GCF_038066575.1 Pseudaquabacterium rugosum
GAAGCCGTGGCCCAGCTGTCGGAACTCGGCATCGGCCAGTCCAGCGCCGTCGGCATCGGCGGTGACCCGATCAACGGCCTGAAGCACATCGACGTGATGCGCGCCTTCAACGACGATCCTGACACCGACGCCGTGATCATGATCGGCGAGATCGGCGGCCCGGACGAGGCCGAAGCCGCGCGCTGGTGCAAGCTGAACATGAAGAAGCCGATCGTGGGCTTCATCGCCGGCGTCACCGCGCCTCCCGGAAAGCGCATGGGCCATGCCGGCGCGCTGATCTCCGGCGGCGCCGACACCGCCGACGCCAAGCTGGCCGTCATGGAAGAGTGCGGCTTCAAGGTCACGCGCAATCCGTCCGAGATGGGCAAGCTGTTGAAGGCGATGCTGTAAGGCACGGCTGCGGGCAGGCGCCCGCGCCGCCGCGTCCGACGGGGCCCCGATTCCGGGCACCCGACAGTGCAGGGCCACCTCAGGGTGGCCCTTTGCATGGGGGGCCAGGACATCCCCCCAAGTCCGGACAGCCGCTCTTGGCAGCCCCCACGGCTTGTGGGCCAATGGACGCCCACCTGACCCGTCAGGCACAGCCACAGGAAGGCACAGGGCATGGCCACCAGCAGCAAGCGTCCGGTCCGCAAGACCATCCCCCGGAAGGCCGCGGCGGCATCAGCCCAGACATCGCCCCCGGCCGCGTCCGAGGCCCTCCCCACGGCGCCCCCCGCGCCCCGGCGCATCACCTTCCTGGTCCGCGGCAGGCCGGACGCGCAACGCGGCCTCACACCGGTCGATGCCGACGGCGACGAGGTGGTGCACGCCTGGCGCCTCAGCAGCGAGGCCCGACGCGCTGGCAGCGCGGCCGCCACCGAACAGCGGCTGGAGGCCGTGGTGGGCGAGCACATCGTGCGTCTGGTGGCCGCCGACGGGCCCGAGCTTTTCCTGCACCCGGAGACCGCGCGCGAGCTGCTGAACGCCACCGCGCCCGATCCCGATCCCGATACCGATCCCGAACGGCCGGCGCAGCGTACGCGCTCAGGCGGTACGGACGCCACCGGGGCCCCGGCACCGCTGGACGCCGACACCGTGCGCGTCCACCCTCGCCTGGTGCTGCCGGGGGCCGGCACGGGGCCGAGCCCGGCAGCGCAGCGCGGCCTCCTCGGCGATCTGAAGGACTGGGTGATCGACCGCTTCGAGGTGCTGAAGCCGGCCCTGCCGTCCAGCCTGACGACGGCGCTGGCCTCGGCCGCGGGCGAGCTGGCGGCCGAGCGCATCATCCAGTGGCGGGACGGAATGGTCACCCCCGGCGTGTACGCGCTGCAGGCCAGGGTGGCGCCCACGCCCTTCCAGCCCCAGGGCCTCGCGCCGCTGCAGACGCTGCCCGCACGGCCGGACCAGCGGCCCATCCTGGTGCTGATCCATGGCACCTTCGTCGACACCAGCAGCACGTTCTCCAAGCTGTGGGGCGTCCAGCAGGGCGCCACCGGCGCACTGGTGCAACGTCTGTTCGAGGCCTATGACCATGCGGTCTATGCGCTCGACCATCGCACCCTGGGCGACAACCCGTTCGAGAACGCGAGGCCACTGGTGGAGGCCCTGGAAGACGGTGCCGTGCTGCATCTCGTCTCGCACTCGCGCGGCGGCCTGGTGGCAGAGGCCCTGGCCCGCCTGATCGACCTGCCGCTGGATCAGGCCGCCACGCTGGACACCGCCTTCCAGGGCGTCGACGAACAACTGGCCGCGGACGCCAAGGCGCTGCACGCCCGCCTGCACGCCAAGCGCATCCGCGTGGGCCGCATCGTGCGGGCGGCCTGCCCGGCACGCGGCACCGTGCTGGCCTCGGGCCGGCTGGATGTCTACCTGTCGGCCATCGCGTGGCTGCTGCAACGCAGCGAGCTACCGGGCATCACGGCCTTCACCGAGTTCACCAAGGCCGTGGCCCGCGGGCGGATGGACCCGCGCCTGGCCCCGGGCCTGCGCGCGATGATGCCCGGCAGCGCCTTCGTGCAGTGGCTCAACAGTGCGGTCGACACCCCGGTGACGGCCGAGCTGCGCGTCGTCGCCGGCGATCTGCAGGCCGACGGCTTCCTGAGCCTGCTCAAGACCCTGGCCGCCGATGCCTTCTACCAGTGCGACAACGATCTGGTGGTGCACACGGCGTCGATGTACGGCGGCGCCCCGCGCGAGGCCGGTGCCAGCTTCGTGCTGCACCAGGGCGGCGACGCCTCGCACTTCGAGTACTTCAGCACGCCCGAACTGGCACGAGCCATCGTCGACGGGCTGACCGAGGCCCAGCCGCCCCACTTCCGCGCCACCGGCCCCGAATCCTGGGCCGGCCGTGACGCCAGCGGCGTGCGCGGCGTGGGCCTGGGCATCGGCGGCTGGACCGGCGGGGAGCGTCCCGACCAGCCCGAGCGCCCGGCCCTGGTGCTGCTGCCCGGCATCTGCGGCAGCACGCTGGACCGCGACGACAAGCCGCTGTGGGTGGGCTGGCGCCTGCTGGGCGGGCTGGACAAGCTGGCCTACGCCCCGGGCCAGGACCGCATCATCGCCAGCGGGGTCATCGAGCGGTACTACGCCAAGCTGGCCCGGCACCTGGAGTCCACCCACCAGGTCACCGTCCACCCCTACGACTGGCGGGCCCCCATCCCCGAGGCCGCCCGCGGCCTGACCGAACACCTGCGCGGCCTGCTGGACGCCCGCAGCCGCAGCGGCCAGCCGGTGCGCGTGCTGGCCCACAGCATGGGCGGCCTGGTGGTCCGCGCGGTGCAACTGCACGACCCCGCGCTGTGGAACCGCCTGCTGGCCCAGCCCGAAGGCCGCGTCCTGATGCTGGGCACGCCCAACGGCGGCTCCTGGGCGCCGATGCAGATGCTGTCGGATGACGACGACTTCGGCCGCACGCTGACCGCCTTCGGCGCGCCGCTGAGCGGCGGCAAGGCGCGGCAGATGATCGCGGGCTTCCCCGGTCTGCTGCAGATGCAGGACGGCCTGCTGGACCCTGCCCTGAACCTGGGCAGCCAAGCCGGCTGGCAGGCCCTGGCCGACGCCGATCGCGACTTCACCCGCCAGCAGAACCACTGGCAGCGCGGCGGCGACGTCGACGACAGCCACCGCGATCTGCACGAGGTGCAGTGGGGCCTGCCCGACACGGCGCTGTTGCAGGCGGCCCGGCAGCTGCGTCAGGACTTCGACAACCAGCGTGACCACCTGGCGCCCGAACAGGCCCGCAAGATGCTGCTGGTCGTGGGCACGGCGCCGAAGACGCCGGCCGGTGTCCGGGTGCTGCCCGGCCAGGGCGTGCGCTACCTGAACGCCCCCGAGGGCGGTGACGGCCGCGTCACCCACCGCAACGCCTGCCTGCCCGGCGTGGCCACCTGGCAGGCCGGCGCCGTGCATGGCGACCTGCCCAGCCTGGACAGCGCCTTTCCTGCCTACCAGGAGCTGCTGGAGCAGGGCCGCACCCAGTTGCTGCCCGCCTTCGCGCTGAAGGTGCCCGCCACCGGCAGCCGTGCCCAGTCAGAGGGCCCGGGCACCGCCGTGCCGCCGCAGCCCACCGAGTGGCTGCCCCGCCTGCGCGAGCTGGACGCCACCCTGCCCCCGCTGCGCGGTGGCACCGAGGGCAGCGGCAGCGGCCGCACCGGCGGACGCGGGCCGCGGCGCCAGCCCGGGCCGCTGCAGGTCACCGTCGTGCACGGCAACCTGCGCTATGTGGACCGGCCGCTGTTCATCGGGCACTACCAGTCGTCCACGCTGTCCGGCACCGAGAAGGTGGTGGACGAGGAGATCGGCAACCAGAACACGCTCAGCAGTGCCTTGCGCCTGCAGGCCGGCCATTACCCCGACCGCGTCGGCATGCACCAGGGCTTCCAGCGCCTGCCCGCGCTCGACGGCAGCACCCGCCCCTTGCCCGAGGCCGTGGTGGTGGGCCTGGGCGTGGAAGGCGACCTCAGCGAGGCCCAGCTGACGCACAGCGTGCGCCTGGCGGTGCTGGACTGGCTGCAGCGCCTGCACGAGCGCAACGCGTGCGCACGCCACGAGCAGCGCCCGCTCCACAAGCCGGACATCGCCGCCGTGCTGCTGGGCAGCGGCGGCATCGGCATCGCGCCGGGCACCTCGGCACGCGCCATCGTCAAGGCCGTGATGCTGGCCAACCAGCGTGCGGCCGAGGTGCAATGGCCCACCGTGGCCGACCTGCAGCTGATCGAGCTGTACCTGGACCGCGCCACCGAGGCCTGGCAAGCCCTGCGTCCGGTCGGGGGCAGCCTGTCAGGCCTGACGCTGAGCCCCGCGATCCTGCCGGCCAATGGCGGCAAGCTGCGGCCGCTGGATGGCGGCTACCGCGGCGCCAGCCGCGATCTGGTGCGCGTGGTGGGCGCCGGCCAGGGCCGGCTCGAGTTCACGATGGACAGCCGCCGCGCCCGCAGCGAGGTGCGCGGCAACAGCACCCAGGTGGCCCTGGTGCGCGAGATGGTGCGCGCCGCCGTGCCTCCGGCCGATGCCGACCCCGAGACCTTGCGCCGCCGGCCCACGCCGCAGGCGCTGGGCCGCACGCTGTTCCAGCTGCTGGTGCCACCGGCCGTCGAGCCCCACCTGCTGGACTGCACCGAGCTGCAGCTGGACCTGGACGACGCCACCGCCGCATTGCCGTGGGAACTGCTGGACCCGCGGCCCGACCCGCGCGACACCAGCAGCGGCGAGCCCTGGGCCCTGCGCAGCGGTCTGCTGCGCAGCCTGCAGATGCAGGATGAGCGCAGCGCCGGCCTGCGCGACAGCGTCGGCACCGACGATGTGCTGGTGATCGGCGACCCGCTGCTGACCAACCCCCGCTACCGGCCACTGCCCGGCGCACTGGAAGAGGCCCGGGCCGTGGCCGACCGCCTGGGCCAGCCCTGCAGCGACGCGCCGATGACCGTGCGCAGCTGCCTGCAGCAGGACGCGCTGAACACCATCACCGCGCTGCACGAGCGCGACTGGCGCATCGTCCACATCGCCGGCCATGGCTACTGGGGCCAGGGCGCCAACGAGCAGGAATCCGGCGGCGGCGTGGTGCTGTCCGGAGACGGGGTGTACCTCGGCCCGGCCGAGGTGTGCAGCCTGCGCGCGGTGCCCGAGCTGGTCTTCGTCAACTGCTGTCACCTGGCCAGCGTGGTACCGGTGAAGGACGACCAGCTCAAGGCGCTGGAACACTTTGAACACGGCACCTTCGCCTCCGGTGTGGCCAGGGAACTGATCCGCCAGGGCGTGCGCTGCGTGGTGGCGGCCGGCTGGCCCGTGGACGACAACGCCGCCAAGACCTTCGCCACCCGCTTCTACGACACCCTGCTGCACGGCCGCAGCTTCGCCGACGCCGTGCGCGACGCCCGGCGCAAGACCTGGGAGCAGGAAAAGGCCGAGGCCCGCAACGGCACCACCTGGGCCGCCTACCAGTGCTACGGCGACCCGGCCTGGCGCCTGACCGAGCGCGTCGCAGGCCCGACCGCCGCGCCCAGGCCCGAGGACCGCTACGCCGGCATCGCCAGCGCCTTCGGCCTGAAGGTCGCGCTGGAGAGCCTGGAAATGGATGCCCGCTGGGAGCGGAACCGGATCGCGGCAGGCCGGGCCGATCTGGCCTGGCTGGACGCGCGCTTCGGTGAGCGCTACGGCAACCGGGGCGACATGGCCGAGGCCTTCGCCCGCACCTGGCTGCACCACGACGAGGTGGACAAGGCCCTGCGGTGGTACGAACGGGCCTGCGGGGCCAACGATGGGCTGGCCAGCCTGCACGCCCAGCAGGAGATGGCCAACCAGGCCGCCCGGTCGGCGCTGGAGCGCCTGCGCGCCCGCCGCGGCCGCACCACACTGGGCGTGGCCGACATCGAGGACACGCTGGCGGTCATCGACCGCGCACTGGACCGGCTGAACGCCCTGGTCGCGCAACGGCCGACGATGGAGGTGCACAGCCTCGTCGGTTCGGCCTGGAAGCGCAGGCTGATGGCGCTCGATCTGCACCCGACGCCGCCAGAGCAGGCGCGCACGACGGCCCAGGACCACATGAGCGCGGCTTACGCGCTGGCCCGGGACGCCAGCGCCAGCCTGCCGGCGAGCAAGCAGCTCTATCCGATGCAGAACCTGCTGGCGGCGGACCTGCGGCGCGTCTTCATCCTGGCGGCGCGCCCGGACGAGACGACGCTCCACGCGCTGCGGCAGCAACTGGAGGCCTGCCGCCGACTGGCCTGGGCCGACGAACTGCCCGACGAATGGCAGACCGCCGCCCGCGTGGAACTGGCCCTGCAGGCCGCGCTGCTGGAAGAACGCGACGGCGAGATCGCCACCGTGATCGCCCAGATCCGCACCTTGCAGCGCCGCCAGCCGGATCCCAAGCTCTGGCGCACCCAGCTCGACCAGCTCGACTTCCTGCTGCCCGCCGATACCCGCCCTGCTCTGCGGAGGATGGGCCAGCCGGTGAAGGACCTGCTGCGGCAACTGGCTGGCTGAGCGCCTTCCAGCCGTCGCACCGCGCGGCGGTCGCGCGTCCCGCCGCCACCGCATCCGTTGCGCACACACGACATCCCCACGCAAATCCTGATTCACAAAACTTTCGCTTAATCGTGCCTCCGCATCCGTGGCGGAGCATGTCGACAGACCCGGCCGGCTGGTGCAGCGCACCGATCAGGACCGGGCCTGTTCCCGGGGCCGGCGACGACCGGCCCGCATGCTCCTCATGTTCGAAGGAATCACGATGTCCTCCTCCCTCATCCGCCGTCCCCATCTGCTGATCGGCTCGGCTGCCCTGCTGCTGTCGGCTGCCGCGCACGCGGAATTCCAGGTCTACGGCACGCTGGACCTGAGCCTGGGCAAGAACGAGATCGCCGGCGACCAGAAGGTCGATTTCCACTCCGGTGGCGGCACCAACGGCAACTCCACCAGCAAGTTCGGCTTCAAGGGCTCGACCGATGTCGGCAACGGCCTGAAGGCCAACTTCCAGCTGGAATCGGGCGCCCTGCAATCGGACGGCAGCATCAGCGGCAAGTTCTTCGGCCGCCAGGCCTGGGCCGGCCTGTCGGGCGCCTTCGGTGAGGCGCGCCTGGGCGTGCAGGACAACGTCGGCTTCGAGGTCCACTCGGGCAACGACCTGAACGGCGCGGCCAACGCCGCCTCGGCCCTGGTCAACGCCGGTGTCAGCCCGACGCTGGGCAACGGCCGCGCCAAGGGCCGCGAGCTGCAGTACTTCTCGCCGTCCTTCGGTGGCGTGAAGTTCCTGGCCGCGGTGCAGCCGGCCGGTGAAGACTCGGCCAGCGACAGCACGATCAAGACCAACGGCGCCCTGGGTGCCGTCTACGCCGCCGGCCCGCTGAACGTGGCGTTGAGCTTCGAGAGCCGCACCCACGAGAACAGCGCCAACGCCGCCGGCCTGTCGGCCACCTACGCGCTCGGCGCGGCCAAGGTCATGGCCAGCTACAGCAAGATCGGCGACAGCTTCGGCCCGGGCCTGGGCGTCAGCGCCCCGGTCGCCGGCTTCACCGTCGGTGCGCAGTTCGCCAAGAACAACGCCAACGGCGCACTGGCCACCGAGTGGTTCGTCAACCGTGAAGTGCTGAAGAACACCGTCGTCTACTTCGACGTCGGCACGCTGAACACGACCACCGAGAAGGTCAAGCAGACCTACGCCCTGGGCGCGATCTACTCGTTCTGATCGTCCGCTGCGGTGCTCCCCGACCGGGTGCGCCGCAGCCGGTCCGAGCATCGCCCCGCCAGATCCCCCGCCGCCGGCCACGAGCCGTCAGGCAGGCCTCACAGGCCCCGCACGGTTGCCCGCCGGCGGGGCCTGTGTCGTTGTGGAGACACCGCCGGCGGCGTCCCGGTTTCAGCTGCAACACGGACGCAGCGGCATCGCATCACGGCGCAACCGCCCCGGCGCACAGTCACGGACATCCGCTGCCGATGTCACCGCGCCCACGAGGGGCGGCACCGCCGGCGGTCACCGGCCGGCCCACCATCGGACCCCGGCCGCATCCCACTGCCCCACATCTGGAACCAGGAGCACACCATGAACTTCCGTCGCATCGCCCTGCCGCTGGCCGCCGCCGCCGCCGCCCTGATCACCACCGTCGGCGCCCAGGCTGCGCCGCTGAAGGACGTGCGTCTGGGCGAGCTGGTGAGCACGACCGAGGTCGAGCGCGTCATCGCCATCGGCGCCGACACCCGCTGGGTCAACGTGCAGCATGGCGAGACCGTGCGCTTCCTGCTGGCCGACGGCCACAGCTTCACCGTCGACTTCAACGGCATCGCCAACTCCTTCGACCTGAACCAGGTCGCGCCGGCCGGCCTGCTGTCACAGCGCGTGATCGCCTACGTCGAACAGGACCACGAGAACTGAGCGGCGCCGGGCGGCCGCCACCGGCTCCGACGAGCCGCCTGGCCCGGCCCGCCCCGCCATGAAAAAAGGCCGCGCATCGCGCGGCCTTTCGTCGTTCCGCGGCCCCTCGCGGGGCCGGGCGATCCGATCAGCGCTGGGCCAGCGGCAGCACGTCGCGACGTGCCGCACCGACGAAGAGCTGGCGCGGACGGCCGATCTTGTACTCGGGGTCGGCGATCATCTCGTTGAGCTGGGCGATCCAGCCGACCGTGCGGGCCAGCGCGAAGATCGCGGTGAACAGCTGCACCGGGATGCCGATGGCGCGCTGGACGATGCCCGAGTAGAAGTCGACGTTCGGGTACAGCTTGCGGCTGACGAAGTAGTCGTCTTCCAGGGCGATCTTCTCGAGCGCCATGGCCAGCTTGAACAGCGGGTCGTTCTGCAGACCCAGCGCACCCAGCACCTCGTGGCAGGTCTCGCGCATCAGCTTGGCGCGCGGGTCGTAGTTCTTGTAGACGCGGTGACCGAAGCCCATCAGCTTGACGTTGCTGGACTTGTCCTTCACCTGCTTGATGAACTCGCCGATCTTGTCGACGCCGCCCATCTGCTGGATTTCCTCCAGCATGTTCAGGCAGGCCTCGTTGGCGCCGCCGTGGGCCGGGCCCCACAGGCAGGCCACGCCGGCGGCGATGGCCGCGAACGGGTTGGTGCCCGACGAGCCGCACAGGCGGACGGTCGAGGTCGACGCGTTCTGCTCGTGGTCGGCGTGCAGGATGAAGATCCGGTCGAGCGCGCGCTCGATGACCGGGTTCACCTTGTATTCCTCGCACGGGGTGGCGAACATCATGCGCAGGAAGTTGCCCGCGTACGACAGATCGTTCTTCGGATAGATGTACGGCTGGCCGATGCCGTACTTGTAGGACATCGCCACCAGCGTGGGCATCTTGGCGATCAGGCGGATCGCCGCGATCTCGCGGTGCTGCGGGTTGTTGATGTCGGTGCTGTCGTGATAGAAGGCCGACAGCGCGCCCACCAGGCCGGTCATGACGGCCATCGGATGGGCGTCACGGCGGAAGCCGCGCAGGAAGAACTGCATCTGCTCGTTGACCATCGTGTGGTTGGTCACGCGAGACTCGAAGTCCTTCTTCTGGTCACCGTTGGGCAGCTCTCCGTAGAGCAGCAGGTGGCAGGTTTCCAGGAAGTCGCAGTTGACGGCCAGCTGCTCGATCGGGTAGCCGCGGTACAGCAGCTCGCCCTTGTCGCCGTCGATGTACGTGATCGTGCTGTTGCACGACGACGTCGACAGGAAGCCCGGGTCGTAGGTGAACTTGCCGGTCTGACCGTAGAGCTTGCGGATGTCGATCACGTCAGGGCCGAGAGTGCCCTTGTAGATCGGCAGGTCCATGCTCGGGCTGCCGTCCGAGAACGACAGGGTGGCTTTCACGTCGGAGGGGGTCATTTGCGAGTTCCCTTTCTAGTCAAACCGTAACGGTCACACGGCGGTGGCCGGGGGCCGGGGCAGGCCCCGGGCGCGCAGCATGCCGAGCACATCCAGCACTTCCGGGCGGGCGAGCTCGGCTTCAGGCTCCCGCCGTGCCAGCAACAGATCCAGCAGATCGTTGTCGGACAGATCCATCAGGGCCTGCAACCCGTTGGCGTGCCACAGCGTCAATTCCTGCTCATGGGCCTGGAAGAACTTCTCGACGAAGAGATCGTTCTCCAGCAGACCACGGCGGCAACGCCACTTCAGACGGCTCAGCTCGGTCGTACCGAGCGGGCTGTGCAGGGCGGCATCAACGTCGTGGGGAACCATGGGCAGGGAATCTCGGCTGCGGCCCGGGGGCCGTATGGCGGGCAGGCGATGGAAGGTGTGGACGTGTCCGGCGTCGAACGTGCGTCGCAGGAGATGGACGGGCGCGGTTTACACCGCGCGACGCACCATCAGTTCCTTGATCTTGCCGATCGCCTTCGTCGGGTTCAGCCCCTTCGGGCAGACGTCGACGCAATTCATGATGGTGTGGCAGCGGAACAGGCGGTACGGGTCCTCGAGGTTGTCGAGGCGGGCACCGGTGTCCTGGTCGCGGCTGTCGGCGATGAAGCGGTAGGCCTGCAGCAGACCGGCGGGGCCGACGAACTTGTCGGGGTTCCACCAGAAGCTGGGGCAGCTGGTCGAGCAGCTGGCGCACAGGATGCACTCGTACAGGCCGTTCAGCTCGTCACGCTCTTCCGGCGACTGCAGGCGCTCCTTCTCGGGCGGCTGCGTGTCGTTGACCAGATAGGGCTTGATCGAGTTGTACTGCTTGAAGAACTGCGTCATGTCCACGATCAGGTCGCGGATGACCGGCAGGCCCGGCAGCGGACGCAGCACCACGGTGCCCGACAGGTCGCGCATGTTGGTCAGGCAGGCCAGACCGTTCTTGCCGTTGATGTTCATCGCGTCCGAACCGCAGACGCCTTCACGGCAGCTGCGGCGGAAGCTCAGCGTCGGATCCTTGGCCTTCAGCTTCAGCAGCGCGTCGAGCAGCATGCGCTCGTTCCCGTCGAGTTCGATCTCGAGGGTCTGCATGTAGGGCTTGGCATCCTTGTCCGGGTCGTAGCGGTAGATCTGGAAGGTTCTCTTGGCCATGTTCTTGCTCGTGTCTTCGACCGGGGGATCAGAAGGTACGGACCTTCGGCGGCACCGACTCGACGGTCAGCGGCTTGAGCTGCACCGGCTTGTAGTCCAGGCGGTTGTCCGCGCTGTACCACAGGGTGTGCTTCATCCACTCCTTGTCGTTGCGGCCCAGCGGGAACTCGGCGTCATCGGCACCGCGCTCGTAGTCCTTGACGGTGTGGGCGCCGCGGCACTCGTGGCGGGCGGCCGCGCCCTCGATCGTGGCCTGTGCGGCCTCGATCAGGTTCTCGACCTCCAGCGCCTCGATGCGGGCGGTGTTGAACACCTTGGACTTGTCCTGCAGCGTGATGCCCTTGACGCGTTCGCGGATGGCCGCGACGGCGTGCGTGCCGGCGGTCAGCAGCTCCTGCGTGCGGAACACGGCGGCATGCTTCTGCATGGCCGAGCGCAGGTCGTTGGCCACGTCCTGGGCGTACTCGCCACCGGTCGAGCTGTCCAGCTTGGCGATGCGCGACAGCGAGAAGTCGGCGGCATCGGCCGGCAGCGGCTTGTGCTCCTTGGCCACACCCTTGAGTGCGTCGACGATGTGGTTGCCGGCCGCACGGCCGAACACCAGCAGGTCCAGCAGCGAGTTGGTGCCCAGGCGGTTCGCGCCGTGCACCGACACGCACGAGCACTCACCGACCGCGTACAGGCCGTTGATGACGTCGTTCGGGTTGCCGTTCTTCGGCGCCACCACCTGACCGTTGATGTTGGTGGGGATGCCACCCATCTGGTAGTGGATGGTCGGCACCACGGGGATCGGCTCCTTCGTGATGTCGACGTTGGCGAAGTTGTGGCCGATCTCGAACACCGACGGCAGGCGCTTGAGGATGGTCTCGCCGCCCAGGTGGGTCATGTCCAGCACGACGTAGTCCTTGTTCGGACCACAGCCTCGGCCTTCCTTGATCTCCTGGTCCATGCAGCGCGAGACGAAGTCGCGCGGCGCCAGGTCCTTCAGCGTCGGGGCGTAGCGCTCCATGAAGCGCTCGCCGTTGACGTTGCGCAGGATGGCGCCCTCGCCGCGGCAGCCTTCGGTCAGCAGCACGCCCGCGCCGGCCACGCCGGTCGGGTGGAACTGCCAGAACTCCATGTCTTCCAGCGGGATGCCGGCACGCGCCGCCATGCCCAGGCCGTCACCGGTGTTGATGAAGGCGTTGGTGGAGGCGGCGTAGATGCGGCCGGCACCACCGGTGGCGAACAGGGTGACCTTGCCTTCCAGGATGAAGACCTCGCCGGTCTCCATCTCGAGGGCGGTCACGCCGAGCACGTCGCCGTCGGCGTCGCGGATGATGTCCAGCGCCATCCACTCGACGAAGAAGTTCGTGCGGGCCTTGACGTTCTGCTGGTACAGCGTGTGCAGCATCGCGTGACCGGTACGGTCGGCCGCGGCGCAGGCGCGTTGCACCGGCTTCTCACCGTAGTTGGCGGTGTGGCCGCCGAACGGACGCTGGTAGATGGTGCCGTCCGGGTTGCGGTCGAACGGCATGCCGAAGTGTTCGAGCTCGTAGACGACCTTCGGTGCCTCGCGGCACATGAACTCGATGGCGTCCTGGTCACCCAGCCAGTCCGAACCCTTGACGGTGTCGTAGAAGTGGTAGTGCCAGTTGTCCTCGCTCATGTTGCCGAGCGAGGCACCGATGCCGCCCTGGGCGGCCACGGTGTGCGAGCGGGTCGGGAAGACCTTGGACAGCACCGCCACGTTCAGGCCCGCACGGGCCAGTTGCAGCGATGCGCGCATGCCGGAACCACCGGCGCCGACGATGACGACGTCGAACTTGCGACGGGGAACCGAAGACTTGATGTTTGCCATGTTCTTTCTCACAGCCTCCAGAGCACCTGCACGGCCCAGCCGAGGCAGCCGACCAGCCAGACGAGGGTGATGACCTGCCCCAGCAGGCGCATCCCGACGGGCTTGAC
Organism: Pseudaquabacterium rugosum; assembly: GCF_038066575.1. Lineage (NCBI taxonomy): Bacteria > Pseudomonadati > Pseudomonadota > Betaproteobacteria > Burkholderiales > Sphaerotilaceae > Pseudaquabacterium > Pseudaquabacterium rugosum. The sequence goes on from NZ_JBBUTF010000040.1 coordinate 12,903, forward strand.
GTAGTCCATCCAGACATCGCGCAGGCCGACCCAGGCGTGCCAGGCCAGCGAGATGAAGACGACGAAGGTCAGCGCCTTCATCCATTGACGCGAGAAGATCGTCGCCCAGCTGTCGTAGCCCAGCGGGCCGCCAGCGAGCACCTGCAGCAGCAGCAGGGCCGTGTAGACCAGCATGATGACGGCGGTGATGCGCTGCATCAGCCAGTCGCGCAGGCCGTAGTGGGCGCCGACCACCAGGCGCTTGGAACCGTAGTTGATGGCCATGAGGGTTTGCCTTCTTGTCGGTAAGGAGGGGTCGGTCAGAACAGACCGAACAGCTTGGCGCCGAGCGCGATCGTCAGCGCGATGCTGACCGCGAACACGGCCTTGGCCGAGCTGGCGCCCTGCTGCTTGGTCACGCTGTGGGTGGCATCCATCCACAGGTGGCGCGCGCCCGCACAGGCGTGATGCAGGAATGCCCAGATCAGGCCCAGCGTGGCCAGCTTCACGATGAAGCCCGGGATCACGCCGATGCCGGCCGTGAAGGCGCTGGCGAACTCGTCGTAGGACGCTTCGGAGCTGACGCTCTTGTCGAACAGCCAGATCACGAAGGGCAGCAGCACCGCCATGATGATCCCGCTGGCGCGGTGCAGGATCGACAGCTGGGCCGCCAGCGGCAGCTTGTACTGCAGCGCTTCGACCAGGCGCATGTTCGCGCCGGGGCGCGCGTCGCCCTTGCGGGCCTTGGTAGGTGAGGTGTCTGCCATGGGAGCTACGCTCTGTAATTCAAGTGAAACCCAGGAAGTTTATTGCAATGCACAAGGCTTACCAGAGCCTTTAACCTTGCCCCGTCCGCAGGGCACGACGATCCTTCGCAACATCAGTTCAGCTCGTTGCGGTAATGGTGGCGCACGGTGTGATAGAGGCCGCGGCGCAGCTCCACCGGCTTGTCACCGTAGGTGAAGGACAGGCGCTCGACGCTCAGCAGCGGCGTGCCCGGCGGCAGGGCCAGCACCTCGGCCGCGGTGGCGTCGGCCGGCACGGCACGGATGCGCTCCTCGGCGCGGATCATGCGCACACCGAACTCGGTCTCGAACATGCCGTACATCGGGCCCTTGTAGTCGGCCAGGCGCTCGGCGCTCAGGCCCTTGAACAGCTGGCCCGGCAACCAGATCTCGTCGAAGACCACCGGCTGCTGGCGCGCGGACGGATCCTGCACGGGCGTGAGCAGGACGCGGCGCAACTGCACCACGGCGTCGCCGCTCTTGATGTCGAGCGCGCGGGCCACGTCGGCCGGCGCGCGCGTGCGGCGCACGTCCAGCAGACGGCGGGCCATCGTGCGGTCGTCGCCCTCGTCGGGCATCAGGCGCAGGAAGCGGTACTGGATCTGCTCTTCGGCGTGGGTGGCGACGAAGGTGCCCTTGCCCTGGCGGCGCACCAGCAGGTTCTCGGCGGCCAGCTCGTCGATGGCCTTGCGCACCGTGCCCTGGCTCACCTTGAAACGTGCAGCAAGATCCAGTTCGCTCGGGATCGATTCGCCCGGCTTCCACACGCCAGCCTGCAGCTCGCGCATGATCAGGCTCTTGATCTGCTGGTAGAGCGGACTGAACGAGGGCGCGCCACCGACCGGCAGGCCCACGCCGTCCGCCGCGCTCTCGGGCGCGCCGGAGGCTCCGGACAGGGACGGGTGGGACGGGGTGGCGGGCATGGGCGCGGATTGCAGCACAGTCACGCATTGTCGTCCATCAAATGCTGACTGATGTCTTATAGAAGATATATGACCGTTTGACGGCGGCCCGGGTCAACCCGTAGACTCGCCTACACTGCGCAGCGCACGCGCTCGAGCCCCCACGCCCCGGCACCGATCCGGCCGCGCCGCAAGCCGCCCGCAAGGTGGCAGGCGCATGCTGCCGCCCCCGCCGTCGCCGTGCCGCCGCCCGCGCCACTGCCCTGCCGCGCCGTCTTCCCCCTTTCCATTTCCTTCCGGAGCCAACCCATGAGCAAGAAGCCCGTCCGCGTCGCCGTCACCGGTGCCGCCGGCCAGATCGGTTACGCCCTGCTGTTCCGCATTGCCTCGGGCGAAATGCTCGGCAAGGACCAGCCGGTGATCCTTCAACTGCTGGAGATCCCCGACGAGAAGGCCCAGAACGCGCTCAAGGGCGTGATCATGGAACTGGAAGACTGCGCCTTCCCGCTGCTGGCCGGCATCGAGGCCCACAGCGACCCGATGACCGCCTTCAAGGACACCGACTACGCCCTGCTGGTCGGCGCCCGTCCCCGCGGCCCCGGCATGGAGCGCGCCGACCTGCTGGCCGCCAACGCCCAGATCTTCACCGCCCAGGGCAAGGCCCTGAACGCCGTGGCCTCGCGCAACGTGCGCGTGCTGGTGGTCGGCAACCCCGCCAACACCAACGCCTACATCGCGATGAAGTCGGCCCCGGATCTGCCGGCCAAGAACTTCACCGCCATGCTGCGCCTGGACCACAACCGCGCCGCCTCCCAGATCGCCTCCAAGATGGGCATCGCCGTGGGCGACATCGAGAAGCTGGCCGTGTGGGGCAACCACTCGCCGACGATGTACGCCGACTACCGCTTCGCGACCGTGAACGGCAAGTCGGTCAAGGACGCCATCAACGACCACGACTGGAACGCCAACACCTTCCTGCCGACCGTGGGCAAGCGTGGCGCCGCGATCATCGCCGCGCGTGGCCTGTCCTCGGCCGCCTCGGCCGCCAACGCCGCCATCGACCACATGCGCGACTGGGCCCTGGGCACCAACGGCAAGTGGGTCACAATGGGCATCCCGTCCAAGGGCGAGTACGGCATCCCTGCTGAAGTGATGTTCGGCTACCCCGTCACCTGCGAAGGCGGCGAGTACAAGATCGTCGAAGGCCTGCCCATCGATGCGTTCTCGCAAGAGTGCATCAACAAGACCCTGGCCGAGCTGCAGGGCGAGCAGGACGGCGTCAAGCACCTGCTGTGATGCCGATGCACGCACCGCGACCCGGCGATGACCGGATGCGGTGCCTGTACCGCAACTGACACCCCCGCGGGCCGGTGGACACCACGATGTCCACCGGCCCGTCGTCGTTTCAGGCCTCCCCAGCCCCCCATCACGGATCACGGAACTGAAGTTCTGCCCGCCCGCGGCCGAAGATGCAGGCGGGCGCCCACTCCTCCGAGCCGCCCGAGTGCCGTCGTCGATGTCCAGCCCCGCCCCCGCCTCTCCCGCTCCGCCCTCCACCCTGCCCCCGGCCCCGCCGTCGGCGCCACTGCGGCCCGAACAGGCCTTGGTCGACGACGGCCCGGCCGCCGCCGACCTGCCGGTGTGCGACCACTACTGCGGCACTGAAGCGCGCATGCGCAAGGCGCTCGACCTGCAGGCCGAGCTGGGGCCCCTCTTCGACATCACGCTCGACTGCGAGGATGGCGCCCCGATCGGCGGCGAGGCCGAACACGCCGCGCTGTGCGCCGAGCTCGCCCTGTCGACGGCCAACCGGCACGGCCGCGTCGGCGCCCGCGTGCACCCGGTCGACCATCCGGCCTTCGCCGCCGATGTCGAGACCCTGGTCGGCCGCGCCGGCGACCGGCTGGCCTTCCTGATGGTGCCCAAGCCGCGCGACCTGGCCGATGCCCGCCGCGCGATCGCCCACATCGAGCATGTGGCCCGGGTCCATGGCCGCGGCGGCGGCCTGCCGGTACACGTGCTGATCGAGACCCATGGCGCGCTGCGCGACGTGCACGCCATCGCCGCGCTGCCGCGCATCGAAAGCCTGTCCTTCGGCCTGATGGACTTCGTCTCGGCCCACCGCGGCGCGATCCCGCAGACGGCCATGGGCGTCGACGGCCAGTTCAGCCATCCGCTGGTGGTGCGGGCCAAGCTCGAGATCGCCGCGGCCGCCCATGCCTGCGCCAAGGTGCCCTCGCACTGCGTGGTCACCGAGTTCAAGGACGTGCAGGCCCTGGCCGGCGCGGCCCATCGTGCCGCGCGGGAGTTCGGCTACACCCGCATGTGGAGCATCCACCCGGCCCAGATCCGCACCATCGTGGACGCCTTCGCGCCGACCACGGCCGAGGTGGACGAAGCCATCGCTATCATCATGGCCGCTCAGGACGCCCATTGGGCACCGATCCGCCACCGCGACACGCTGCACGACCGTGCCAGCTTCCGCTACTTCTGGCAGGTGCTCCAGCGCGCCCGCCGGACCGGCCAGCCGCTGCCGGTCGAGGTCACGCAACGGCTGTTCGCCGACGCCTGACCCACCCCGCACGGCGCCGGTCCATCCACCCCCTCAGACTCCCTGTATCGGAGCCCTCCATGAAGACGTCGCCCCTCCTGCACCCGGCCGCCCTGCTGACCATCGCCCTGCTGGCGTGCACCGGTGGTGCCCAGGCCCAGGCCAGCCGCAAGACCGCCAAGCCCGCCGAGCTGCCCCCGCTGACCGAATCCCAGATCGCCACCGCCCAGAACGTGCTGACCGGCGAGATCGACTGCGAAGGCGGCAAGAAGCTGTCGCTGAACGCCATCGACGGCAAGCCCGGCTACTTCGCGATGAAGCTGGGCAAGCAGTCCTGGACGCTGGCGCCCCAGGACACCACCACCGGCGCCGTGCGCCTGGAGGACAAGAAGGCCGGCATGGTGTGGATCCAGATCCCCGCCAAGTCGATGCTGATGAATGCCAAGAAGGGCCAGCGCGAGGTCGACAACTGCACGGCCGCCGCCCAGCGCACCACCAGCTGAGCCCGCGGCACGGGAAAGTCCGGAGCACGGGCGTCCGCCAGCCGGTCCGTGGCCGGCCGATACTCCGCGGCATCCTCACCCTGACCGGACCCGCACGATGATCTCCGTCTTCCTGGCTCTCGTCCCCCTGCTGTTCGCCACCGGCTGCCTGGTCTGGCTGATGACCAGCGGCGCCGAGGCCCAGGCGAAGTCCGATGCCTGGGCCGAGGACTGGATGCGCGACAACGGTGGCGCGGGCCACGACCACGGCCACGGCCACCACTGATCCGGCCAGCGCGCCTCGCGCCCAGCCCTCGAGGGCCGCCCCGGCATCACGCCGGCGCGGCCCTCGTCATTTGCACGCACGCCATGCTGCGCGGCTCGACACGCTGGGCCACAATCCGCCATGCAGGAGAACCCTGCCTCGCGCAAGTCCTGCCCCCGGGCTGTGCCTTGCGCTTGGCAAGTCTTATATAAGACATAAAATAACGGATCGTGGACGAACCGCGGCGGCTTCTGGCCGCCGCGCGATCGCCTCCTTCCTGTCGCCGGAATCACCGGCACCGCATTGCGGCAGAAGGCCTGCGCCCCTCCAGGGCCGGGTGCTTCCGCCACCGCTTCCGCCCTCGCCCCCACAAGGAGCCCTCGCCATGTTGCAAGCCTATCGCCAACACGCGGCCGAACGCGCCGCCCTCGGCATCCCCCCGCTGCCGCTGGATGCCAAGCAGGTCGCCGAGCTGATCGAACTGATCAAGAACCCGCCGGCCGGCGAGGACGCCTTCCTGCTGGACCTGCTGACGCACCGCGTGCCCCCGGGCGTGGACGATGCGGCCAAGGTCAAGGCCTCGTTCCTGGCCGCCGTCGCGCACGGTGAGCTGGCGGTCGGCCTGATCTCCAAGGCCAAGGCCACCGAGCTGCTGGGCACCATGGTCGGCGGCTACAACGTGCATCCGCTGATCGAGCTGCTCGACGACGCCGACGTGGCCGGTGTCGCGGCCGAGGGTCTGAAGAAGACCCTGCTGATGTTCGACTACTTCAACGACGTCGCCACCAAGGCCAAGGCCGGCAATGCCAAGGCCCAGGAAGTGATGCAGTCGTGGGCCGACGCCGAGTGGTTCACCTCGCGCCCGGAAGTCGAGAAGAAGATCACCGTCACCGTCTTCAAGGTGCCCGGCGAGACCAACACCGACGACCTGTCGCCGGCGCCCGACGCCTGGAGCCGCCCGGACATCCCGCTGCACTACCTGGCGATGCTGAAGAACACGCGTCCCGACGCGGCCTTCAAGCCCGAGGACGACGGCAAGCGCGGCCCGATGCAGTTCATCGAGGACCTGAAGAAGAAGGGCAACCTCGTGGCCTACGTCGGCGACGTGGTGGGCACCGGTTCTTCGCGCAAGTCGGCCACCAACAGCGTGATCTGGGCGACGGGGCAAGACATCCCCTTCGTGCCGAACAAGCGCTTCGGCGGCGTCACGCTGGGCGGCAAGATCGCCCCGATCTTCTTCAACACGCAAGAGGATTCGGGCTCGCTGCCGATCGAGGTGGACGTGTCCAAGCTGGAGATGGGCGACGTCATCGACGTGCTGCCCTATGACGGCAAGATCGTGAAGGACGGCCAGACCGTCGTCGAGTTCAAGCTCAAGAGCGATGTGCTGTTCGACGAGGTGCGCGCCGGCGGCCGCATCAACCTGATCATCGGCCGCTCGCTGACGGCCAAGGCGCGCGAGTTCCTGGGCCTGCCCGCGTCCACCGCCTTCCGCCTGCCGCAGGCCCCGGCGGCCTCGCAAGCCGGCTTCACGCTGGCGCAGAAGATGGTCGGCCGTGCCTGCGGCCTGCCGGAAGGCCAGGGCATCCGCCCGGGCACCTACTGCGAGCCGAAGATGACCACCGTCGGCAGCCAGGACACCACCGGCCCGATGACCCGTGACGAGCTGAAGGACCTGGCCTGCCTGGGCTTCAGCGCCGACATGGTGATGCAGTCGTTCTGCCACACGGCCGCCTACCCGAAGCCCGTCGATGCCAAGATGCACCGCGAGCTGCCGCCCTTCATCAGCAACCGCGGCGGCGTGGCCCTGCGCCCGGGCGACGGCGTGATCCACAGCTGGCTCAACCGCCTGCTGCTGCCCGACACCGTCGGCACCGGCGGCGACAGCCACACCCGCTTCCCGATCGGCATCTCCTTCCCGGCCGGCTCCGGCCTGGTGGCCTTCGGCGCCGCCACCGGCGTGATGCCGCTGGACATGCCCGAATCGGTGCTGGTGCGCTTCAAGGGCGAGATGCAGCCCGGCGTCACCCTGCGTGACCTGGTCCACGCGATCCCGCTGTACGCGATCAAGGCCGGTCTGCTGACCGTCGCCAAGGCCGGCAAGAAGAACATCTTCTCGGGCCGCGTGCTGGAGATCGAAGGCCTGCCCGACCTGAAGGTCGAGCAAGCGTTCGAGCTGAGCGACGCCTCGGCCGAGCGCTCGGCCGCCGGCTGCACGATCAAGCTCAACCAGGCCCCGGTGATCGAGTACCTGAAGTCGAACGTCGTTCTGATGAAGAACATGATCGCCGACGGGTATGCCGACGCCAAGACGCTGGCCCGCCGCATCGAGAAGGTCGAGGCCTGGCTGGCCGCGCCGAACCTGCTGGAAGCCGACGCCAACGCCGAGTACGCCGCCGTCATCGAGATCGACCTGGCCGAGATCACCGAGCCGATCGTCTGCTGCCCGAACGACCCGGACGACGCCAAGACGCTGTCCGAAGTCGCCGGCACCAAGATCGACGAGGCCTTCATCGGCTCGTGCATGACCAACATCGGTCACTTCCGTGCAGCGGCCACCGTGCTGGGCGGCGCGCGTGACATCCCGGTCAAGCTGTGGGTCGCCCCGCCGACCAAGATGGACGCCTCCGAGCTGATGAAGGAAGGCCACTACGCCGCCTTCGGCACCGCCGGTGCCCGCACCGAAATGCCGGGTTGCAGCCTGTGCATGGGCAACCAGGCCCAGGTCAAGGAAGGCGCGACCGTCATCTCGACCAGCACCCGCAACTTCCCGAACCGCCTGGGCAAGAACACCAACGTGTTCCTGGGCTCGGCCGAGCTGGCCGCCGTCGCGTCCAAGCTGGGCAAGCTGCCGACCAAGGACGAGTACCTGGCCGCCACCGGCGTCATCACCGCCAAGGCCGACCAGATCTACAAGTACATGAACTTCAACCAGATCGACGAGTACGTCGAGACGGCGAAGACCGTGGCCTGATCAAGACGTAGCCTTGCACCGAGAAGCCCGCCTCGTGCGGGCTTTTTTTTTGCCGATCGACAACGTACCATGATCCGGCCTTAAGCTTGGAACAGCTCTCTATGTATTTGCATAAAGTAGACCTGATAAACATCAGATCAATCAAAAAACTTCAAATGTCCTTTACCAAAGGAAAGGAGCCTGGTTGGCATGTATTAATTGGCGACAACGGATCCGGAAAGTCCACGGTAGTCCGCAGTATCGCAGCCGCGCTAATAGGACCAGATGAAATCGGCGCGCTTCGCCCTTTCTGGGACGAATGGCTGACCTCCGGGGCATGGCGCACTCTAAACTGAAGCGCAACACCCGAACTGAATCAAAGACCTGAGGCGATGGGCCAAGCATATTCAAGCCTGAGCATCGAGGAGCGCACGCAGATCAGCCTGCTGCGCAGCC
>NZ_JBBUTF010000041.1:0-18054 GCF_038066575.1 Pseudaquabacterium rugosum
CCGGCCGTGCCCAACCCGCCACCACCGGCGCCGGCACCCCCCGCCCCGCCGCCGCCCGCACCGGCCCCCGCCGCACCGCAGAAGGCCGACATCGCGGTGGCCTGCCCGAAGCAGGTGCCGCCGGAGATGCCGGACAAGGCGCTGGAGGACGGCATCAGCGGCACGGTGAAGGCCGAGCTGCGCATCAAGGCCGGCAAGGTGGTGGGCGTGCAGATCCTGTCGGGCCCGCGCGTGTTCCATGCGGCGGTGCGCCGCGCGGCCGCCGCCTACGGCTGCACCACGCCGCCGGATGTCGAGCTGATCGCCATCCAGGACTTCACCTTCCACGTCGAATGAGGTGCCTGTCACCTCGCTTCTACCGACTTCACACGCCACGGGCCTGGTGGCCGACGAGAGCGCTTTCAGCGCCATCCAGGACCCACGACACCGGCACCCCTTGACGGGTGCCTCATGACAGGAGACACGACATGCCCAGCCCCCACGTCATCGATCATCCGGCGCCACAGGTCGCGCGCCTTCGTCCCCTGCCGGGCCATCTGCTGTACGCCGGTGTGCTGACCGGCAGCCTGCTGGGCCTGGCCACACCGGTGTGGGCCCAGGCCGGTGACGTCGCCGCGGCACCTGCCGAAGTGGCGGCCTCGGCGCCCTCGGCGGAGCTGCCAGCCGCCCGCCGTCCGGCCGAGTTGTCGCAGGTGGTCGTCACCGCACAGAAGCGCAGCCAGCGCCTGAAGGACGTGCCGTTGGCCGTCAGTGTGGTGCAGGCCGAGGTGCTGGAGAAGCAGGGCCTGCGCGACATCACCGATCTGGCCAAGTCGGCCGCCAGCCTGGAGTTCGGCGACACCAAGAGCGGTGGCGCCGGGGGCAGTGCATCGATCCGCGGCATCGGCACGGCGGTCTTCACCACCTCGGCCGAGAGCTCGGTGGGCGTGGTGGTCGATGGCGTGCCGCTGGGCAACATCGCCAGTGGCGCGCTGTTCGACATGGAGCGTGTCGAGGTGCTGCGCGGCCCGCAGGGCACGCTGTTCGGCAAGAACGCCTCGGCCGGTGTGCTCAACATGGTCACCAAGGCGCCGAAGCTCAACCGCTTCGAGGGCTTCGCCTCGACCGAACTGGCGGCGACCGCGCTCGGCTCGGACCTGGGCAACACGGTGCTGCGCGCCGGCGTCAACGTGCCGCTGGGTGAGACCACCGCCCTGCGTGCGACGGCGCATGTCGACCGTCTGACCGGCGTCTACCACAACGTCTTCAACGGTCAGGACAGTGCCACCACCGGTGCCGGTGCCCGGATCCGCTTCCTCTGGCGTCCCGATGCCGACACCAGTCTGAACCTGATCGCCGAGCATGACCGCTGGCGCGAGAGCGGTGCCGTGTTCTTCGCGCCGACCTCGGCCGCGGCCAGCAACACGGCCGGCAACCATGCGCCCGCTGCCGAGTTCGCCGCCTGCGGCGTCACCGTCAGTCACCGCAACAACGAGGTCTGCTCCGATGGTCCTGAGCAGCGCCGTCAGCAGATCGATGGCCTGTCGGCCCAGTTCGACCGCACGCTGGCCGACGGCCTGGCGCTGACCTCGATCACCGCCTGGCGGCAGCGCCGCACCGGGCCGGACTTCAGCAGCATCGACATGGGCAGCGGCTGGGACAAGGTGCGCTCGTCCGATGGCCGCATCGAGGCCCGTCAGATCACGCAGGAACTGCGTCTGGCCTCGCCCACCGGCCAGACGATGGACTGGGTGGCCGGCCTGTTCCTGTCCGACTACCGCTCGGACAAGACCAACACCACCACTATCCTGCCCAATCCCGTCCTGGCCGCCTTCGGTGTGCCGACGACGATCTCGACCCTGGCCGAGACGGCCACGCGCACGAACTCCGCCGCGCTGTTCGGTCAGTCGACGTGGAAGCTGAGCCCTGCCACCAGCGTGCTGGCCGGCCTGCGCCTGACCCACGACCGCGTGCGCGACGAGCAGACCCAGACCGGCGATGTCGTCTTCAGCAGCTTCGCGCTGCCGACCACGGTCAAGACGGCCGGTGCCACGCTGACCAGCCGCAACGTCTCCGGCAAGATCGGCCTGCAGCACCGTCTGTCACCGCAGTCCAATGTCTATGCGACGCTGGGCCGCGGCTACAAGGGCCCGCAGATCGACAACGACACCGCGCTGTCCAACGGCCAGACGGCCGGACTGGAGGTGCGCCCCGAACTGTCGACCAGTCTGGAGGCCGGCCTCAAGACCAGCCTGCTGGCGCGCAGGGTCGACCTCGATGTGGCGGTCTTCCACAACCGCATCCGCGACTTCCAGGAGCAGAGCTGCCTGCTCAGCGCGGTGGGCGCGCTGACCTGCACGCCGCTGAACGTGCCGCACGTCACTTCGCAGGGGGTGGAGGCCGACGTCCGGGCGCGTGTCACGCCGCAGCTCACGCTCAGCGCCTCGGGCGCCCTGGTGCTGGGCACCCGCTATCCGGGCGGCTTCCAGTTCGACGGTCAGGACGTCGGCGGCCAGCGCCTGCTCTACAGCCCCAAGGCCAAGGTCACGCTGGGTGCCGAGTACGGCGGCGAGGTCGGCGAGGGCTGGGCCTGGAGCGTGGGCGGCGACATGACCTACAAGTCCCGCGTTCGCTACTGCAACACGCTGGACGCCGAATGCAGCTACGGCGAGCACGTCATCGTCGGTCTGCGGGGTGGCCTGCGCAGCCCCGATGACCGCTGGGGTGTCGCCCTGTTCGTGCGCAATCTGACCGACGAGCGTGTGCCCGGCGCCGTGCTCTACCCGCTGCCGGGCAAGGGGGGTGGCTCGGGCCATGCGTGGTCGCTCGGTGCCAATTCCTTCCGCACGGTCGGCCTGCAGGCCGACGTCAAGTTCTGAGGACTGCCGTGAGCCAGACCGTCCACCCGCACGCGGCCCTGCCGCAACCCCTGAGTTCCGCGTCCGGGCCGACGGGCACCGGCATGGCGCCTGGCGCGCCACCGCTGCGCGAGCAGCTGGCCTATGGCCTGGGCAATTTCATGCCCACGGCGGTCACGGCGACCGGCGGCATGGCCATGTTCTTCTATACCGATGTCGCGGGCCTGTCGGCGGCCTTCATCGGTGCGCTGCTGCTGCTGGTGCGCATCGGTGATGCGGTGTGGGACATCGGAGTCGGCCGCCGCGTCGATGCCACCCGCACGGCCCAGGGCCAGGCGCGGCCGTATCTGCTGTGGTGCGCGCCGCTGCTGGCGCTGGCCCTGGTGGCCAGCTTCAGCATTCCGGCCGGCCTGGGCGAGACAGCACGCCATGCCTGGGTCGTGATCGCGTATGTCGCGCTGTGGTGCGGCTACAGCCTGGTCCAGATTCCCTACCAGTCGCTGCTGCCGCTGGTCGCGCCCGATCCGGACCACCGTCTTCGCATGGCCGGTGTCTCCAGCCTGGTGCAGTTCATCTTCGTCATCGGTTGTGCCGCCGGATTTCCGATGCTCAAGGATGCGCTGTCCGACGGCGATCCGGCGCGCGGCTTCCAGCGTGCGGCCCTGGCCTACGCCGGCGTGGGTCTGGCCTTCACCTGGCTGTGCTATGCCGGCGTGCGTGAGCGGGTGCTTGCGCCGCCCGCGTCCACCCGCGGCAGCCTGGGCCCGGATCTGAGGGCACTGACCGGCAACCGCTGCTGGCGGGTCGGCATCGCCGTGCAGTGTGTGCTCGGCGTGCTGATCGGCCTGCCGCTGTCGGCCGGCGTCTACTACTTCACCGCCGTCGTCCAGCAGCCGCAGCTGATCGGGCCCTTCATGGGGCTGGGGGGCATCGGCCTGGTGCTGGGCGTGCTGCTCAGTGACCGGCTGACGCGGCGCTGGTGCAAGCGGCGGGTGTTCATCCTGGCCTGCGCCGCGGCGGCCGTCCTGCAGTGCGGCTACCTGCTGCCGGGCCTCGGCGCGGTGCCGGCCGTCTTCGTGCTGGGCCTGCTGTGCAACGTCTGTCTGGGCCTGAGCGCGCCCATCAGTGCGTCGATGAACGGGGACATCGCCGATGCCGTCGAACATGACAGTGGCCGGCGTGTCGTCGGCACGCTGGTGGCCACCGTCAACTTCGCCTCCAAGGTCGGCGCGGGCCTGGTCTCGGCCATCGTCGGCCTGACGCTCAGCCTGAGCCACTACCAGGCCGGGGCCGCCGCCCAGTCCGATCTCGCCCGCCACGGCGTGCTCGCGCTGATGAGCGTGATCCCGGCCCTGGCCGCCCTTGGCGTCGCGCTGCTGCTGGCGCACGCCTACCCGCTCGACCGTGCGGCGCTGCAGCGCCTGCGCGACGAGCTGGCCCGTCGTCGCGCCCTGCAGGCCGCGGCGCAACCCCACACCCACTGACACCACCATGACCCGCACCTTTCCACCCCAGTTCCTGTGGGGCGTGGCCACGGCCGCCCATCAGGTCGAGGGCCACAACCGCAACAGCGACACCTGGGCCGAGGAGCTGGCCGAGGGCTCGCCCTATGCCGAGCCCAGCGGTGCCTCGATCGAGCACTACGCCCGTTATGCCGAGGACATCGCGCTGATCGCCTCGCTGGGCTTCAACACCTACCGCTTCTCGGTCGAATGGGCCCGCATCGAGCCCGAGGAGGGCCGCTTCGATGCCGATGCCCTGGCCCACTACCGCGCGATGGCCGAGTGCTGCCGTGACCACGGCATGGAGCCGGTGGTCACGCTGCACCACTTCACCTCACCGCAGTGGCTGATGGGGCTGGGGGGCTGGAAGAGCGAGCGCACACCGGAGCTGTTCGCCCGCTATGTCGAGCAGGTGATGGGCGCCATCGGGCCCTGGGTCCGCCGCGTCGTGACCCTCAATGAATGCAACATCGGCGTGCTGCTGCACGGCATGTTCGCCGACATGGGCCTGGTGCCCCCGGTGGGCGTGGATGTGCGCAGCTGGCGCGCACCCGCCTGGCGTGAGCAGGCTGCACGGGCCTGCGGCACCGATGTCGCTCGTTACTGCTCGTTCCAGATGGCGGGCGATGCGCGCGGCGTGGCCACCATCGGCGCGGCCCACCGGGCGGCCCGTGCGGTGATCCGTCGCGTCGCACCGCATGTGCAGGTCGGTCTCTCGCTGGCGCTGTCGCTGGTCCAGTACGAGGAGGGTGGCGAGCAGATGGCGGCCGAATCCTGGCACGGCAACTTCCGCCAGTGGCTGCCCTTCATCGATGGCGACGACTTCTTCGGCCTGCAGAACTACACCCGCTTTCTCTACGGGCCGCGTGGACAGCTGCCGCTGCCCGCCGGCAGCGAGCTGACCGGTGCCGGCTACGAGTACGCGCCCGCGGCCCTCGGCCTGGTGCTGCGCCAGGTGCGCCGCGAGCTGGCGCTGCCGGTGCTGATCACCGAGAACGGCTATTGCGGCGAGGATGACGCGCGCCGCATCCAGTTTCTCGATGGCGCGCTGGCCGGTGTGCATGCGGCGATGGCCGACGGTGTGCCGGTGCTGGGCTACACCTGCTGGACGGCCTTTGACAACTTCGAATGGGTGTTCGGCTATGCGATGCGCTTCGGCCTGATCGCGGTCGACCGTGCGACGCAGCAGCGCAGTCCCAAGCCCAGTGCCCATCATCTGGGGGGCATTGCCCGCAGCGGAAGGTTGCCCGCAGGCGCCTGCCCGGACCCGTTGATTGGGAATTATCATGACCTGGCACCCGACCACCGCTGGCATCCGCCGGTGCCGGAGCCTGGCATCGTCTTCACCCATGTGCGCATCTTCGACGGCAGCGGCCGTGCACCCTGGCCGGGCGAGTTGCGCGTCGACGGGGCCCGCATCACCGCCGTGGCGACCGAGGGCCATCAGGTGCCGCGTGGCCATGCCCGGGTCATCGACGGCCGGGGCGGTGTGCTGATGCCCGGCCTGGTCGAGGCCCATGCCCACCTGACCTGGCCCAGCAGCGTCGAGAAGTTCGTGCCCGGCATGAGCCTGCCACCCGAGGAGCTGACGCTGACCGCTGCACGCAACGCCCGCATCCTGCTCGACCACGGCTTCACCAGCGCCTACTCGGCGGGTGCCCTGGGCAAGCGCATCGAGCCCGCCCTCAAGGACATGATCGACAGCGGTGGTCTGCCCGGGCCACGGCTGATCGCGTCCTCGGTCGAGCGTGAGCCGCCGAACGACGGCATGCTCGATCCCGGCCATGTCGACGAGCACGGCGCCGGGCCGGTCAATGTCGCGGCCTTCGTCGCCGGCTGCAAGGCCATCGGTGCGCAGGCGGTCAAGTTCCTGATCTCCGGCGAGAGTGCGCTCAAACCGGGGGCCAGCCACGATCTGCTCTACACCGAGGAGGAACTGATGGCCGCCGGCGAGGCCGCGCGCACGCACGGCCTGTGGCTGACCGGCCATGCCCATGCCGCGGCGGCCGTCAAGCTGGGCGTGCGGGCCGGCTTCCGTGTGCTCTACCACTGCACCTATGCGGATGAGGAGGCGCTGGATCTGCTGCAATCCGTCAAGGACCGCATCTTCGTCGCGCCCAGCATCGGCATCGTGCAGGCGACGCTGGACGCCACCCCGCCGCCGCACATCGACATGACGCACATGAAGCAGGATGCGTCGCTCGTGCTGGAGGTGCAGAAGCAGCTGGTGCCCGAGCTGCGCAAGCGCGGCATCCGCCTGCTGCCCGGTGGCGATTATGGTTTCCCCTTCAATCCCAACGGCCGCAATGCCAGGGATCTGGAGCTGTGGGTGCGCCACTTCGGCTACACGCCGGCCGAAGCCCTGCATGCGGCGACCGCACTCGGCGGCGAGATCATGGGCCTGGGCGGCGAGCTGGGCCAGTTGCGCGAGGGCTGGCTGGCCGACCTGCTGCTGGTCGACGGGGATCCGACCGAGGACGTGCGCATCCTGCAGGACCGCCAGCGCTTGCGCGCGATCATGAAGGACGGGCGCTGGCACAAGGCCCCGGTGGCGACATGAAGCCAACGCCCGACCTGCTGATCCCCTTGCAGCCGCGGGCCCGGCTGTTCGTCGACAACGACCACGCCGGGGATCCGGACGGCCTGTGGGCCCTGGCCCATCTGCTGCTGTGTCCGACGGTGCGCACCGTGGCCATCGGCAGCGCGCTGCTGGATCCGCGGCTGGCGGCGGCGGCCGGCGTCCCGACGCAGCGCACGGCGGCGCTTGGCCAGGCCGCCGTGGTCGCCTTGCTTCAGCAGTTGGGCTCTCCAGGGCGTACGGCATGGCCACCGGTGCTGGCCGGTGCCGAGGCGCCTGGGCCGGCCCATGACGCGGACAATGCCGCGGCGGCGGCGCTGGTCGACGAGGCGCTGCGCGATGATGCGCTGCCGCTGTGGGTGGCCTGTGGCGGGCCGCTGACCAATGTGGCCGCGGCCCTGCGGCTGGCGCCTCGGATCGCCGATCGGATCACGCTGGTCTGGATCGGTGGCACGCGGCAGCGGCCGGATGCCGACGCCGTGGACGAGGCCACGGAGTACAACTTCGCCACCGATGCCCAGGCCGCGCGCGAGGTGCTGGCCTGCGCCGGCCTGCGCATCCACCAGGTGCCGCGCGAGGCCTACCGCACGTTGCGCGTGTCGGTGGCCGAGCTGGGCACGGCGCTGCGCCCGCTGTCGCCACTGGCCGACTGGCTCCATGGCCGATACCGTGCGTTGCCGCCTTTCGTGCGGCTGGGTGGCAGTGTGACCTTCGGCGACAGCGCCCTGGTGCTGCTGTGTGCCCTCACCGATGCCTTGACCGATACGCCGGGCGCCGCGACCGATGATGGTGTGCGGCGCACCGGTCCGCTGCGCTGGCAGCACACGATGCTCGATGGCCGGCTGCTGCTGGCCGACCTCCAGGCCCGGCTGCGCTTGCAGGCGGCCGGCCTGTCCGATGCCGGATGAACCGATGATGTCTGAACCCACCGCCGAGTCTGCCGCTTCCTCCTTGTCCGTGCCCATGCCTGTGCTGTGGCTGGCAGCCGAGGATGCCGTGGCCCGGGCCGAACGCGAGGCTGGCTGGCACTGGGCCTGGGCCGCTGAAGGCGAGACCACGCCGGGTGACCCTCGCGGCCGTCCCTTCGTCTGGACCTTCACGCTGGCGCAGCCGCTGCACGCACCGCGTCTGAGCGTGGCCGGCCAGAAGGGCCTGCCCGGGGTCTGGCTGGACGGCCACCCGCTGCACGCCAGCACCGACGTGATGAGCGGCCGTGAGTTGCAGGACCTGGACCTGGGACCGGCCCCGCTGGCCGCCGGCAGCCACCGTCTGGCGGTGCTGGTGCGCAGCTTCCACCCCTTCATCGACGATCCGCGGCAGGGCGGGGTCGGCGCGCTGCTGCGCGGCACCGACGCGGACGGCGCACCGGTCTTCGTCGCTCCGCGGCCGACCGACTGGTGGACCCGGCCCCAGGTGCCACCGGCGCCGCCTGCCTCACCCGTGTCCTCCGCGTTACCGTCAGGCCCGGCCTGGTTCGACGTCGACGTGCCGGCTGACGCCGGCTGGCAGCCGGCCGCCGCGCCGGCCGAGCCCATCGACTGGCATCCGGCGCCGGCCCAGGGTGCGCGCCTGCTGCGTCGCGCCTTCCATCTGCCGGCCGCCCCCGTGCAGGCCCTGCTGCAGATCACCGCGCTCGGCGGCTACGAGGCGGAGATCAACGGCCAGCGCGTCGGTGATGCGCAGCTGACGCCGGAGAACAGCGACTTCCGCGTGCGCCTGCTGCAGCAGAGCTTCGATGTCAGTGCCTTGCTGCGTGAGGGGAACAACGCGATCGGCGTGATGGTCGGTGACGGCTTCTACGCCAGTGAGGCCATTGGCCGTGGACGTTATCCGTTCGGCTCGGCACCGCGCCGGTTGTGGGCGCGGCTGGAGGTGAGACTGGTCGATGGCCGCACCTGCACGCTGGCCACCGACGGCCAATGGCGTGCCGCAGCGGCCCCGGTGACCTTCTCCGAGATCTATCACGGCGAGCACCATGACGCACGGCTGGAACAGCCCGGCTGGACGTCGCCCGGCTTCGACGATCGCCACTGGGACGCGGTGTGGGCCGCACCGACGCCGCCGTGTGAGCGCATGCCGCAGGAGAGCCCGCCGGTCCGCGTCACGCTGGAGCGCCGGCCCTTGACCGTCACCCGGGTGCCGGGTGGTGACTGGGTGCTGGACTTCGGCCAGAACTTCGCCGGCATCTGCCGCATCCAGGTGTGCGGCGAGGCCGGGCGCACGGTGACGCTGCGCCATGCCGAGGTGCTGGCCGACGATGGCCAGGTCGACATGCGCAACCTGCGTGCGGCCCGTTGCACCGACCGCTACACGCTGCGCGGTGATCCCCGGGGTGAGACCTGGCAGCCGCGCTTCACCTACCACGGCTTCCGCTACGTGCAGGTCAGCGGCTGGCCGGGCCCGCTGCAGGCCGATGACATCCGCGGTCTGGTGCTGCACAGCGATCTGCCGGTCACCGGCGATCTGCACAGCAGCCAGCCCATCGTGCAGGGCCTGTGGCACAACACGCTGTGGAGCCAGCGCAGCAACTTCGTCGGCCTGCCCACCGATTGCCCGCAGCGCGACGAGCGCCTGGGCTGGACCGGCGACGCCCAGGTGTTCTGGCCGACCGCGGCCTTCAACATGGACGTGCGTGGCTTCACCCGCCGCTTCCTGGCCGACCTGCGCGCCAGCCAGCGTGCCGATGGTGCCTATGCCGACACCAATCCGCCGGCGCTGCCGGCCCACGGTGCCCATGGCTGGAGCGATGCCGGCGTCGTGCTGCCGCACACGCTGTGGCGCCATTACGGCGATCTGCAGGTGCTGGACGCGCACTGGGACTCGATGGAGCGCTGGATGGCCTGGATCGCCGAGCCCAACGGCGACGGTCTGTGGGCGCAGCGCCGCGAGGTCGATTTCGGCGACTGGCTGTCGCTGGACGCGGTGCACCTGATGGACGAGACCACGCCCAAGCTGCTGACGGCCACCGCCTGCTGGGGCCGCATGCTGGCGATGATGGCCGAGCTGGCCCGTGCCAGCGGCCGCGATGCGCGCGCCGCGCATTTCGAGGCCTGGCTGCAGCGCGTGCGCACGGCCTTCGTCGAGCGCTTCGTGCAGGCCGACGGCCGCATCGGCAACGGCAGCCACACGGGCGCCATCCTGTCGCTGGCCTTCGGCCTCGTGCCCGAGGCCTTGCACCCGGCCGCGGCCGACCATCTGGCGGCCGACATCCGACGCCGTGGCACGCTGCTGAGCACCGGCTTCCTGGGCACGCCGTTCAGCCTCGACGTGCTGGCCGACCATGGCCATGCCGACCTGGCCGTCGACCTGCTGCTGCGCACCGAGTTCCCCAGTTGGGGCTACATGGTGGCGCGCGGCGCGACGACGATCTGGGAACGCTGGAACGGCGACACCGGTGATCTGGCCATGAACAGCTTCAACCACTACGCGCTGGGTGCGGTCACCGGCTTTCTCTACCGCCGGGTGGCTGGCATCGAGGCCGCGCAGCCGGGATTCGCCGAGCTGGTGTGCCGGCCGCTGGCCGATCCACGCCTGGGTGAGGGACAGGCCCGGCACGACACCGTGCGTGGCCGCATCGAGACCCGCTGGGGTGTGGGCGGTGACGGCCACTGCTGGCACGAGATCACGCTGCCCGAGGGCCTGCCGGCGCGGCTGTGCCAGGCCGACGGTGGCTGGTCACGGTTGAGCGGCGGCCGTCACCGCTGGATCAGCCGTCGGGCGCCCGGCGGTCGCAGCGCCTGAACGGCGCCGGGCCCCTCAGGCCATCGCCACCTGATTGCGCCCGGCCCGCTTGGCGGCATAACAGGCGGCATCGGCGTCCCGAAGGGCCTGGTCGATGGTCCGGTCCTGCAGGTCGGCGATGCCGATGCTGATGCCCACCGTGTGGCGGCGGCCGTCCCAGTCCAGGGTGTAGGCGGCCACGGCTGCGCGCAGGGCTTCGGCCCGCGCGTGGGCAGCCTGTGGCGTGCAGCCGGACAGCAGCAGGGCGAACTCGTCGCCGCCGAGGCGGGCCACGCTGTCGCCCGGTGTCACGGCGCTGCGCAGCAGCTGGGCCACGCCGCGCAGCAGGGCATCGCCCGCCGCATGGCCGCTGCTGTCGTTGACGGCCTTGAAGCGGTCGAGGTCGGCCAGCAGCAGGCAGTCGCTGGCCGGCCGGGTCTGGCAGGCCTTCAGCAGCTGGGCCTCGAAGCCGCTGCGGTTGAGCAGGCCGGTGAGTCCGTCGTGGCTGGCGTCCCAGTGCAGGCGGTCGCGCTGGGTGCGTTCCGCCGTCACGTCGGCGACGACCCAGATCGTGGCCTGAGGGGCCTCGGGTGCCTGGCCGTCGCCGATCGGCCGGGCCCGCAGCCGCGCCCAGAACACGCTGCCGTCGTCGCGGCACAGGCGCTGTTCGGTGTCCAGCGGGCCCTGGTGCACGAAGGGCAGGCCGGGCTCGTCCGTGCCCCGCAGCAGGTGCAGCGGCTGGCCGACCACCTGCTCGGGCCGCAGACCGAACAGCTCGCCGAAGCGGACGCTGACGTGGCGGAAGTGACCGTCGCGGGCCAGCGCCAGGCCGACGTCGGCCTGGTCGAGCACGGCCTGCATCTCCAGGTGCTGTTCGTGGCGCAGCCGGATCAGGCGCTGGAAAGCGTCGGACATCTCGCCGAGCTCGCCGCGCATCGTCGGCCAGGCGGCTTCGGCCTCGCGCCGGTCGTCGAGCATGCGCAGTGCGCGGTCGCGCAGCTGGCCGATCGGGCCCACGGCCCGCCAGGCCACCAGGCCTGCCAGCAGGGCGGCCAGCGCGCCGGCCACCAGCGCGGCGGTGCGCGCGGTGCGCTGGGCCGCGGCCAGCGGCGCCAGCGCCAGCGTGTCGGGCAGGACCCGCACCAGCAGCCAGTCCGACAGCGGGATGCCGGCCTGCGACACCAGGTGGGCGTCGCTGAACGTGGCCTGGCCGTCGGTGTCGATCGGGGCGCCGTCGGCCTGCCAGCGGGCATAGGCGGTGGCCAGGCCGGGTTCGTCCCGGGCATGGCCCAGCACCCGGTGGACGTCACTGTGTGACAGCACCTGACCGCTGCGGGTGATCACCAGATCGCGCACCGGACCCCCGGCCTGTGTCAGCGGCTGGCTGAACAGGCTGTTGCCCTGCAGCTTGAGCACCCCGCCGATCACGCCCAGATGAGCCCCGTTGCCATCGACCACCGGCAAGGCCAGCACCACGATCGGTTCCCGGCTGATGCGGCTTTGCAGCGGCTCGGAGACCACGGCCTGGTCGCCGGCCATCGCGGCGCGGAAATAGGCGCGGTCGCCGATGTTCGGCAGATCCGGCGTCAGCCGCCCGCCGGCCATGCGGGCCAGGATGCGGCCCTGGGGATTGGCGACGAACAGGGTGTCGAACTGCGCGTGCAGGGCGGTCTGGCCCAGCAGCAGACGGCCGAGGGCCTCGGCATCGCCCCAGCGCCCCGCCGGGATCTGCTGGCTGAGGCCCTGCAGCGTGTCGCGCAGGGTCTCCAGCTTGGTCGACAGCAGGGCGGCGGTGCGCTGGCGGTCCTGCCGTTCGCCGTCGAGCAGACGGGCGCGCAGCGCGTCCTGCGAGACGGCCAGCGCGGCGGTCACCGAGCCGAAGGCGGCGGCCAGGGCCGCGACCACGGCCAGGGCCACGATCTGGAACTTCAATGAGCCGCACAGGCGTCCGAGCATGGTCGCGGAGAAAGCGGATGGACAGGGGCGCGCGATGGCGGGAGCGGGACCGGGGACAGGGCGGGCGGAGCGGGTCCGTTCAGGCCGGCTGGCCGATCTCGTGCGGCGGCGGTGCCGGTGAGGGCTGGACCGGCGAGCCCTCGGCGCCGGCCATGCGCCAGGCATCGTCGGCCATGGCCAGCACGGTGTCCAGCCCACCCCAGGTCTGCGCCAGGGATTCGGCGGCCAGCAGGTCGTGGCGCTCCAGCGCGTGCATCAGGGCCAGGTGGCGCAGCCAGGGGCCCTCGCGCTCGCGCAGGGCCTGCACCGCGGCCTCGGGCAGGGCCAGCTGGCCCAGCGCCTCATCCAGGCTGCACTGCAGCAGCAGCGGCAGCATCGACGCCAGCCCCAGCAGGTACAGCCCGCCCGGATCGCCCTGGCCCTCGCGGGCGCCCAGCAGCTCCAGCAGACGGGCGCGGGCCAGCGCGGTGGCCTGCAGGGCCAGGCCGGCCGGCCGTGGCGGCGACAGGCGGACCAGCGCCTGCGAGGCCCAGCGGTAGATCTGGCTGCGGCCCAGCAGCGCGACGGCCTGCTCGATCGAGGCCACCGGCTGGCCGTCATGGCTCATGCCCGCGCTGTTGATCCACGCCAGCAGGCGCAGGCCGAGCGCGGCGTCGGACTTGATGTCGGCCACGATCAGGCCCGGGTCGTCGTCGCGCACCAGGCGGTTGATCAGCCGCATCAGCAGCCGGGCCTGCGGGGGCAGGGCCTGGACGCGTGAGTTCTGGCCGCTGCCGGGGGTGGGCACGCATCCCGACATCAGCACGGGTGGCACCAGCAGTTCCTCCAGCAGGTCGACGTCGGGCAGGTCCAGCAGCACGAAGCCGACGCCGGGCCAGTCGGCGAGCACCTCGCGCATCGCGGTGCGCCAGGCGTCGGCGCTGGCGAGCCGTGCGGGCGGATCGGGCAGCAGCGCGAAATCCGGTGTGCCGGCGGGCACGGCCGGATCGCCGGGCCGTGCCGGACGCCAGCCGACGAGCACGCCCACCGCCCGCAGGCGGCCGACCAGATCGGTCAGGCCGGCGCGCTGGGTCCAGTCGGGGTCGGCCCCGAGCACCAGATGCATGCCGGCGGCCAGCGTGCCCTTGTCCAGGTGCCAGGCCAGCCAACCCGCGGGCAGTTCGGCCAGCGGCTGCAGACCTTGTTTGAGGGTCAGTCGCATCGCGCCCAGCAGGTTGCCGGTGCGCGCGGCGGTCACCGGATCGACCTGTCCGTCCGGCAGGCGGCAGGGCAGCAGGCCGGCGGCCTGGAACTCGAAGCCGGCCAGCCGGCCGCTGACATGCACCAGCGGTCGGCGCGCGCCGAGCCCGGGCGGAGCCGCCCGCGCGTCGATGCGCGCGCGCTCGGCCGCGGCCGGCCGTGCAGGACGGGCCGCCGCCCCCGGTGCCAGGGCGAGAGCGGGCGGAGGCGCGTCACGGCGTGTCAGCCGGGCGAGCAGGGAGCGCAGCAGGGACCACATGCAGCGAGCCTAAGCCCGTGCCGCAGCGGGTGATCGGCCGATCAGCCCGCGCCGGGTGCGGCAGCTTCGCCGATGGGCGCATCCGGCGCCGTGGGCGGCCCGGGCAAGTCGGGCGCCTCGGGTGAGGCGGGCGGCAGACCCTCAGCCGACGGGCCGGGCAGGGGGCGTGGCGGGGGCAGCTCCGCCGGTGCCTCGTCGAGCAGGCGCCGGTAGCGGGCCATCACGCCGGGATCGATGATGCCCAGGCGGCGGGCCAGCTGCTCGGGCGGCCAGCCGCCGCGCAGGCGCTGCAGTGCCCAGGTGTGGCGCAGCCGGAACGATCCGCCGTCCTGGCGGGCGATGCCGGCGGCCGTCAGCACCCGCCGCCCGGCGGTGAACTGTGCGACCTTGCCCCAGGGCTTGCCGCTGCGGGTGCTCGGAAACAGCCCGTCGCCCCCCAGCCCTTCGCGGGCGCGCCGCTGCAGCCAGTGCGCCAGCAGGGCGGTGGCCAGCGGCTCGTCCAGGGGTACCTCGTAGGCCGGCATGCTGCCGTCGGCCGGCACCTGGATGCGCAGCGGATGCAGGCTGGCGGCGCGGCAGTCGACGTCGGTCACCCGCAGGGCGCGCACGGCGCCCGGGCCCAGGCCGGCCAGCAGCTGCAGTGCGCAGGCCGTGGCGTCACGCAGGCTCTGCCAGCGCTCGGGCAGGGGGGCCGCGGCGCTGCGGCGCCCGGCCGGCGGCAGGTGGACCTCGTCGGCGCAGGCCTGCAGCCACTGGGTCAGGCGCAGGCAGTCGTCGTGCGGCAGGTAGTCGGGCGGCTCCTGTGCGGCCGAGCGCTGCGATTCACGCAGGGCCGGGTCGCGCCGCATCAGGTCGGCCACGCCGGGCGGGCTCAGTTGCTCCAGACGTGCGGCCTGATGGGCCTGCACCCGCTGCACCAGACCGAGCAGCCGGGCGCGGTAGCGCAGCGTCAGCGGCTCGTCGGGCCCGGCCATGCCTTGGCGGGAATCCAGATAACGCAGCAACAGAACCGCATCCAGCTGCATCACGCCGGGGGCCGGCTGCTGCCCGGCAGCCCATTGCGACAAGGCCCACCACATGGCCTGGTAGACCGCCAGCGAGCCTGGACGGCTGAGCTGGCGGATCTGCTGGGCATGGGCCAGCCAGTCCTCGAAGGGCAGGATCAGCGCCTGCTGGGCCGGTGGCAGGTCCGCCAGCGCACGTGGCGGGGCCACCAGGGCGACGGACGGGCGCCGTGCGCCGGCGGGGCCCGGCGGCGCAGCGGGAGGGGACGACGGGGCCCCGATGGGGGCGGCGGCAGGATCGACCGGCATCCGGTGATTGTCGGTCCACGGCGGGCCCGGCCCGCACGTGGGTTCAGCGGCCGGTGGCGTTCAGCAGGCCCATCAGTGCGCTGTCGGTCTGGCCGGCGTCGGCCGTGCCCTGGCGGCTCACCGTGCGCGCCGGGGTGCTCACCGGGCGATGGGCCAGCGCGCTGCGCGTGCGGCTCAGGCGGGCGGCGCTGCGCCAGGCGGCGATGCGCCGGCCGACCCACAGTTCGAGCCAGGCGGCCAGGATCACGCCGAGAACCACGACCCCCGTCGCGATGGCGGCGGTGGCCCAGGAAGCTTGCAGATCGGAAACGGGATACGACATGGGATCACGCGGTGGTTGAGGAGACCGGCCCGTGCAGGGGACGGCAGGAAGACTGTCGACGCTTCATCAGACCCGGGACATCCCTAGACGGCCCGTCCGCATCCTTCCGTGACCTTGATTGCACGCCATATACGCGGGCTTCAGATCGATACAGATGCGGGTGACGGGTGTCGCTACCGGATGCCCTGAAGCGTAGACCATGGACGCTCATCTTGCGCGATGGGTGGCCGCGTCCGTCGTGACATGGGCCACGTCCGCCGCGGCTGCCCCCCGTGGATCGGGGGGAGGGGCCTCGGTGGCCGCGGCCGTGGTCGCGGACGGCCCGTCCTGACGGCCGATCCAGCGCACCGGCTGCGTGCGCTGCACGCGGGCCCGCAACTGGCCGCAGCCGCCGTCCACGTCCTGCGCGGCCGAGCGGCGCAGCTTGGTCAGCACGCCGCGGCGGTGCAGGCGGCGGGCCATCTCGGCGGCGCGCTCCATGTCGGGCCGCTGCCAGGGCAGGGACTCCACATGGTTGTAGGGGATCAGGTTGAGCATCAGGCGCCGGCCGGCCAGCAGCGTGGCCAGGGCCTCGACCTCGTCGTCACCGTCATTGACGCCGTCGATGAGCGTCCACTGCACCAGGCCGGGGTAGCCGGTGGCGCGGGCCCAGGCGTCGGCCCGTTCGATCAGGCGCTGCGGGCTGATCGGCGGTGCCTTGGGCAGCAGGCGCTCGCGGGTGGCCGCATCGGTGCTGTGCAGCGAGACGGCCAGCGCGGGCTTGACGGCGCCGGCGGGCAGCGCCTCCAGCGCGTCGAACAGGCGCTCGTCGCCGACCGTCGAGATGACGAGGTTCTTGTGGCCGATGCCGCCCACGGTGCCGAGGGCCTGCACCGCCTCCAGCACCGCCTCCAGGTTGTGGGCCGGCTCGCCCATGCCCATGAAGACGACCTTGGTGACGGCGCGCCGCGTGCGGGCGGCGGCCACCTGGGCGACGAGCTCGGCGCTGCCGAGCTGGCGCTGCAGGCCGCCGGTGCCGGTCATGCAGAACACGCAGCCCACCGCGCAGCCGACCTGCGAGCTGATGCACAGCCCGTCGCGCGGCAGCAGCACGGCCTCGACCATCTGGCCGTCGGCCAGATCGAGCAGCAGCCGGGTGCCGTCCTCGCCGGGATGCTCGGAGCGCAGGCGGGCGAGGCCGGCCAGCTCGGTCTCGAGCGCGGGCAGGGCGTCGCGCAGGCGCTGCGGGAAGAAGTCCTCGATCGACCGCTTGCCCGCGGACGGCGGACGTCCCATGGCCCAGTTGCGCAGCACCCGGCGCTCGTGCAGCGGGGCGGCGCCGAGCTCACGCAGGCGGTGGCGCAGGTCGGTCAGGTGCATGGGATGAGCGAGGGATCGGTTCCAGGGGCAACCCGGGATTGTCGGCGATGACGCGGGTGTTGCCGCCGATCTGGATCAGGTGATGCGCACCGGGGCGCCTCACGGCCCTGGCGGCTTCAGCGCAGCAGGTAGCCCAGCACCACGTCGCGGATGTGGGAGATGCGCTCGGTCAGGGCCTTGGGGCTGTCGGTGGGGCGGCCGAAGATGACGGCCAGGGTGTGGCGGTTGGACAGGTAGAAGTAGCTCAGGCCGGCGATGGTGATGTAGAGCTGCTGGGGGTCGACGCCGCCGCGGAAGACGCCTGCGGCGCGGCCGCGTTCGAGGACGCCGGCGAGCATCTCGATGACGGGGGAGTTGAGCTCGCGGATGCGGCCGGAGGCGGCCAGGTGGCGGGCCTTGTGCAGGTTCTCGCTGTTGATGAGGGCGATGAACTCGGGGTGGTCGAGGTGGTACTGCCAGGTGAACTCGACGAGGCGGGTGATGGCGTCGACGGGGGGCAGGCTGTCGAGGGCGAGTCCGGCTTCCTGGCCGCGGATGTCGGCGTAGACGCTTTCGAGGGCGGCGAGGAAGAGGGCGTCCTTGGTCTTGTAGTAGTAGTAGACGAGCTTCTTGTCGACGCCGGCGCGGGCGGCGATGTCGTCGATGCGGGTGCCGCCGAGTCCGGTCTCGGTGAAGGCGTCGCGGGCGGCGGCCAGGATGGCCTGGCGGGAGCGCTCGGCGTCTCGGGTGCGGGGCGCGGGGGGCGTCGTCGTCGGCTCGGTCGCGGCGTCGGGCATGCGGGCGGCTGGGGTGGGTGGGCTGGGGGGCGGGCTGGGCTGCGATGGATTATCGGCAGGGGTCGGGTGGTTGGGCTGGGCTGTGGTGCTGGGCGGTCTGCGCGGGGTCGAGGGCGTGACGGGCCCGGATGCCTCCGTGTCCCCCGGCGCCCTGCGGGCGCCTCCTCCTTGACCTGCGGCATCCGGGCCCGCC
>NZ_JBBUTF010000042.1:0-17292 GCF_038066575.1 Pseudaquabacterium rugosum
ACGTCAGCATCACCGTGAAGCTGATCGCCCCGATCGCCATGGAAGAAGGCCTGCGCTTCGCCATCCGTGAAGGCGGCCGTACCGTCGGCGCCGGCGTCGTCGCCAAGATCATCGAGTAAGCTGAAGTTTTCCGCAGGGGTGTAGCTCAATTGGTAGAGCGCCGGTTTCCAAAACCGAAGGTCGGGGGTTCGATTCCCTCCGCCCCTGCCACCTGAACCAGACCGATCCGGATATCACGGGATGCCGCGGACGCGACGCGGTGACAAGTGACTCTCCGGTTCGAGGTGAGCCAGCCTGATGCAGGTTGCGCAGTCTGATCCGACGCAAGCAAGCGGGCCCGCAGGCTGGACAGCCGGCGGGCCTTGCCGCTTGCTTGACTGTCATGTTTCCAGCGACGCGCGCCACGCGCGTCCTCTGCGTACCGCCCATGGCTTCCACACCTTCCGTCGAGACCGTTGCCACCGGTGGTGACCGCCTCAAGCTGATCGGCGCGGCCGTCCTGCTGCTGGCTGGACTGGTGGCCTACTACGTGTTGGGCACCCAGGCCCTGTGGCTGCGTGTGATCGCGCTGCTGGTGCTGGTGGCTGCCGCCGTGGCCGTCTTCCTGTCGGCCGAGCCGGGCAAGCAGCTGATCGCCTATGGCCAGGATTCGGTCAAGGAGACCAAGAAGGTCGTCTGGCCGACCCGCAAGGAGGCCATGCAGATGACGGGCTATGTGTTCGCCTTCGTGGTGGTCATGGCCCTGTTCCTGTTCCTGACCGACAAGACGCTGGAGTGGGTGCTGTACGACCTGATCCTGGGTTGGAAGCGTTGAAGACGGACCACACGACGATGAGCGAACTCACCCCCCAGAGCGACACCGTGACTGCAGCGCCAGCGGGCCTGCCGATGCGTTGGTACGTCGTGCACGCCTATTCCGGCATGGAGAAGGCCGTCGAGCGCAACATTCGTGAGCGCATCGACCGTGCCGGCATGCAGGCCAAGTTCGGTCGCATCCTGGTGCCGACCGAAGAGGTCGTCGAGCTGAAGAACGGCAAGAAGTCCGTGACCGAGCGCCGTTTCTTCCCGGGCTATGTCCTGGTCGAAATGGCGATGGACGACGAGAGCTGGCACCTGGTCAAGCACACCAGCAAGGTCACCGGCTTTGTCGGTGGCGCGAAGAACAAGCCCGCGCCGATCTCGGAATCCGAGGTCATGAAGATCGTCAACCAGATGCAGGAAGGTCTGGAAAAGCCGCGGCCGAAGGTCGAATGGCAGGTGGGCGAGCAGGTGCGGGTCAAAGAAGGTCCGTTCACCGACTTCAACGGCGCCGTCGAGGAAGTCAACTACGAGAAGTCCAAGGTCAAGGTCTCGGTCACGATCTTCGGTCGTGCCACCGGTGTCGAGCTGGACTTCTCCCAGGTCGAGAAGGTCTGAGCGTTCTGCGCTGGATTCACCTGGTCTGAGATTCCAGGGTGCTGCCCACGTGGTGGTGCCCACGGTGCGACGAATCGAGCACCGGCCGTACGCGACCCCGGCCGGTCACCGCGTCGCCTGCAGGGTCGAACGAGGAGCCGGAGGCCGTCAGGTTTCCGGCGTCTGAACTCGAGGAGCCATCATGGCAAAGAAAATCGTCGGCTTCATCAAGCTGCAAGTGCCGGCGGGCAAGGCCAATCCTTCGCCCCCGATCGGTCCCGCGCTGGGTCAGCGTGGCCTGAACATCATGGAGTTCTGCAAGGCGTTCAACGCCCAGACCCAGGGCATGGAGCCCGGTCTGAAGCTGCCCGTGGTGATCACCGCCTATGCCGACAAGAGCTTCACCTTCGTGCTGAAGTCGCCTCCGGCGACCGTGCTGCTGAAGAAGGCCGCGAAGATCGAGAAGGGCTCCGGCCGTGCGCACCTGGACAAGGTGGGCAAGATCACCCGCGCCCAGCTGGAAGAGATCGTCAAGATCAAGCAGAAGGACCTCACCGCGGCCGATCTGGACGCCGGTGTGAAGACCATCGCTGGTTCCGCCCGTTCGATGGGCCTGATCGTGGAAGGTGTCTGACATGGCCAAGCTGACCAAGAAAGCCAAGGCGCTGCAGGGCAAGGTCGACACCCTGAAGCTGTACCCGTTCGATGACGCCGTCGCCCTCGTCAAGGAGTGCGCGACCGCCAAGTTCGACGAATCGATCGACGTGTCGGTCCAGCTCGGCGTGGACGCCAAGAAGTCGGACCAGGTCGTGCGTGGCGCCGTCGTGCTGCCCAACGGCACCGGCAAGACCAAGCGTGTCGCCGTGTTCGCCCAAGGCGCCAAGGCTGAAGAAGCCAAGGCCGCCGGTGCCGACATCGTCGGCATGGACGATCTGGCCGCCGAGATCAAGGCCGGCAACATCAACTTCGACATCGTCATCGCGTCGCCCGACACGATGCGCGTCGTCGGTACCCTGGGTCAGATCCTGGGTCCGCGCGGCCTGATGCCGAACCCGAAGGTCGGTACCGTCACCCCCGACGTCGCCCAGGCGGTCAAGAACGCCAAGGCGGGTCAGGTGCAGTTCCGCGTCGACAAGGCCGGCATCATCCACGGCACGATCGGCCGTCGCTCGTTCGACGCCGACAAGCTCAAGGGCAACCTGCAGGCTCTGCTGGACGCGCTGAACAAGTCGAAGCCGGCTTCGAGCAAGGGTGTCTACCTGCGCAAGATCGCCGTGTCGTCGACCATGGGTGTCGGCGTGCGCGTCGAAGTCTCGTCGCTGGCGGCCTGAAGCCACTGACCGTCGGTGCCTGCGGGTGCCGGCGCTCCCTGTGCACGAGTCTGGTGCGCGGGGTCGAATTGGTGGGTCGCCTGTCGCTTCGGTGGCAGGCGGGCCATCCAAGACCGCTGGCGGGTCTTCGTGGTCGCCCGTGCCGGACAGCCTGTCCGGCGAGGGTGCTCTTGGTCCCTTAAACCGCCGTGATTCCGGCCTTTGGGTCGGGGTGCGGCCAGCCAGCGCAGATGGCGGTCCCGCCTGGAGGACATCCGTATCGAAGACCCCGGTGCCCCTGGTGCCGGGTGTGGGAAGGACGGAGGGCCTGCAGGGTCTGGTCGCTGCATCCGGGTGTGCCATGCACCCGCGGTTCCCGATGGAACTGTGGTGTCGCTGGCACGTAGAAGTGAGGAGCAGACCTTGAGTCTCAACCGCAACGAGAAGGCTGCCGTTGTCTCGGAAGTGTCGGCGCAAGCCGCCAAAGCCCAGACGCTGGCGTTGGCCGAGTACCGTGGCCTCACCGTGGAAGCCTTGAACAAGCTGCGCGTCGACGCGCGTGCCAAGGGTGTCTATCTTCACGTGCTGAAGAACACCCTGGCCCGCCGCGCCGTCACGGGCACGCCGTTCGAGGTCGCCGCGGAGTCCATGTCCGGCCCGCTGATCTACGGCTTTTCCGAGGACGCCGTTGCCGCGGCCAAAGTCATCGCTGACTTTGCCAAGAGCAACGACAAGCTGGTCATCCGTGGTGGTGCCTACGCGGGCAAGGCCCTGGACGCCAATGGCGTCAAGGCCCTGGCCGCGGTGCCGAGCCGCGAAGTGCTGCTGGCCCAGATCGCCGGCCTGCTGATGTCGCCGGTCCAGCGCATGGCTGGCGTGCTGGCGGCCCTGGCCGAGAAGCGTGGCGAAGGTGCTGCCGAGGCGCCCGCCGCCGAAGCGCCCGCGGCCTGATCGGCCAGACGCCCCCGTCCTGCAATCTTTCCCAATTTCGAGGTAATCCAAATGGCTTTCGACAAAGACGCATTCCTGACCGCTCTCGACAGCATGTCCGTCATGGAGCTGAACGACCTGGTCAAGGCGATCGAAGAGAAGTTCGGCGTGTCGGCTGCCGCCATGGCTGCTCCGGCCGCTGGTGGCGCTGCTGGTGGCGCTGCTGCCGCCGCTGAAGAGAAGACCGAGTTCAACGTCGTCCTGACCGACGCTGGCGCCCAGAAGGTTTCGGTCATCAAGGCCGTGCGCGAACTGACGGGCCTGGGCCTGAAGGAAGCCAAGGACCTGGTCGACGGCGCTCCGAAGAACGTCAAGGAAGGCATCTCCAAGGCCGACGCCGAAGCCGCTGTCAAGAAGCTGGTCGAAGCCGGCGCCAAGGCCGAGCTGAAGTGATCGTGCTGACCGTCCCGCCCGGCCTCGTGCCGGTGCGGTGGCGGTCTGGCGCCCAGCCACCCTCCGGGTGGCAGGTGCGTCCAAACCGAAAGGCTGGTCCCTGGACCGGCCTTTCGCGTTTCAGGATGGTCCGTGCGCGATCGCCTGTCTGACCCCTGGGGCAGGATGGTGGATCGTGCTAGCGGTAAAGTCCTTGGAATGCAAGGGCCCTTCGAAGAACTTTCCGGGATTTCCTGTATCCTGTAGGGTTCTTCCAAGTGTCCTTTGAACCGACTGCAAAGGACCAGTTTGGTCGGACTGGGGTGCAAGGCCCTGGTTGTCCGCCAGCGGCTGGTAGTGGCCAGCCACCAAGCTTCGGGACGTTCCGCGCCAGGCGAGGCGGAACCCGGTTCCCGGTGCCAGTCGCCGACGAGATGACGCCCGGGCCCAGGAGCGCATCATCGACACGGAGTATCCATGGCGCAAGCAAATCCCTACAGCTACACCGAGCGCAAGCGCATCCGCAAGAGCTTCGGCAAGCGCGCAAGCGTGCTGAACGTTCCTTATCTGCTCACCATGCAGAGCGAGGCCTATGTGGCCTTCCTGCAGAAGGATGCCGCGCCCACCAAGCGCAAGCCGGAAGGGCTGCAGGCCGCGTTCCTGTCGGCGTTCCCGATCGTGTCGCACAACGGCATGGTCGAGATGAAGTTCCTTGAATACAACATCGCCAAGCCGCCGTTCGACGTGCGCGAGTGCCAGCAGCGGGGCCTGACCTTCGCCGCAGCCGTGCGCGCGAAGCTGCAGATGATCATCTACGACCGGGAGGCGTCGCCAGCCAAGGTCGTCAAGGAGATCAAGGAGCAGGAGGTCTACATGGGCGAGGTGCCCCTGATGACCGACTACGGCTCGTTCATCGTCAACGGCACCGAACGCGTCATCGTCTCGCAGCTGCACCGCTCGCCCGGGGTGTTCTTCGAGCACGACAAGGGCAAGACCCACAGCTCGGGCAAGCTGCTGTTCTCGGCCCGGATCATTCCCTACCGTGGCTCCTGGCTGGACTTCGAGTTCGACCCGAAGGACATCCTGTACTTCCGCGTCGACCGTCGCCGGAAGATGCCGGTCACGATCCTGCTCAAGGCCATCGGCCTGAATCCCGAGCAGATCCTGGCGCACTTCTTCGCCTTCGACCAGTTCCGTCTGATGGACAGCGGCGCGCAGCTGGAGTTCGTGCCGGAGCGTCTGAAGGGCGAGATCGCCCGCTTCGACATCACGGACAAGGAAGGCAAGGTCCTGGTCGAGAAGGACAAGCGCATCACCGCGCGCCACGTCCGTCAGCTCGAACAGGGTGGCACCCAGTTCCTGTCGGTGCCCGAGGACTTCCTGGTCGGCCGCACCGTCGCCCGCAACATGGTTGACCCGGACACCGGTGAGATCATCGCCAAGGCCAACGACGAGCTGACCGAAGCGCTGCTGAAGAAGCTGCGTGCGGCCGGCATCAAGGAGCTGCAGGCCCTCTACACGAACGAGCTGGACCAGGGCGCCTACATCAGCCAGACCCTGGCCAACGACGAGACCGCCGACGAGCTGGCCGCCCGCGTGGCCATCTACCGCATGATGCGTCCCGGCGAGCCGCCGACGGAAGACGCCGTGCAGGCCCTGTTCGGTCGCCTGTTCTACAACGCCGACACGTACGACCTGTCGCGCGTGGGCCGCATGAAGTTCAACGCACGTGTCAGCCGGGAGACCCCGGACGGCCCGATGACGCTGAGCAACGAGGACATCCTCGACGTCGTCAAGATCCTGGTCGATCTGCGCAACGGCCGCGGCGAAGTCGACGACATCGACCACCTGGGCAACCGTCGTGTGCGTTGCGTCGGTGAACTGGCCGAGAACCAGTACCGCTCGGGTCTGGCCCGCATCGAGAAGGCCGTCAAGGAACGTCTGGGCCAGGCCGAGACCGACGCGCTGATGCCGCACGACCTGATCAACTCCAAGCCGATTTCCGCGGCGCTCAAGGAGTTCTTCGGTGCGTCGCAGCTGTCGCAGTTCATGGACCAGACCAACCCGCTGTCCGAGATCACGCACAAGCGTCGTGTCTCGGCCCTGGGCCCGGGCGGTCTGACCCGCGAACGCGCCGGCTTCGAAGTCCGCGACGTGCACCCGACCCACTACGGCCGCGTGTGCCCGATCGAGACGCCGGAAGGCCCGAACATCGGTCTGATCAACTCGCTGGCCCTGTATGCGCGCCTGAACGAATACGGCTTCCTGGAGACGCCGTACCGTCGCGTGGACGGCAGCAAGGTCACGGACCAGATCGACTACCTGTCGGCCATCGAGGAAGGCAAGTACGTCATCGCCCAGGCGAATGCCTCGCTCAGCGAAGACGGCACCCTGACCGACGAGCTGGTGTCCGCCCGCGAGAACGGCGAATCGGTGCTGACCTCGCCCGAGCGCATCCAGTACATGGACGTGGCGCCGACGCAGATCGTGTCGGTGGCGGCGTCGCTGGTGCCGTTCCTGGAACACGATGACGCGAACCGCGCGCTGATGGGCGCCAACATGTCGCGCCAGGCCGTGCCCGTGCTGCGTCCGGAAAAGCCGATGGTCGGCACCGGCATCGAGCGCGTGGCCGCGGTCGACTCCGGCACCGTCGTGACGGCCCGCCGTGGCGGCATCGTGGACTACGTCGACACCAACCGGGTCGTGATCCGCGTCAATGACGCGGAGACGGTGGCCGGTGAAGTCGGCGTCGACATCTACAACCTGATCAAGTACCAGCGTTCCAACCAGAACACCAACATCCACCAGCGTGCCATCGTGCGCCGCGGTGACCATGTGGCGGCTGGCGACGTGGTGGCCGACGGTGCGTCGACCGACCTGGGCGAGATCGCGATCGGCCAGAACATGCTGATCGCCTTCATGCCCTGGAACGGCTACAACTTCGAGGATTCGATCCTGATCTCGGAGCGCGTGGTCGCCGACGACCGCTACACCTCGATCCACATCGAGGAGCTGGTGGTGATGGCCCGCGACACCAAGCTGGGCTCGGAAGAAATCACCCGCGACATCCCGAACCTGAGCGAGCAGCAACTGGCCCGCCTGGACGAGTCGGGCATCGTCTACATCGGCGCCGAGGTCAGCCCCGGCGACGTGCTGGTGGGCAAGGTCACGCCGAAGGGCGAGACCACGCTGACCCCGGAAGAGAAGCTGCTGCGCGCGATCTTCGGCGAGAAGGCGTCCGACGTGAAGGACACCTCGCTGCGCGTCGACCAGGGCACGTCCGGCACCGTCATCGACGTGCAGGTCTTCACCCGTGAAGGCATCCAGCGCGACAAGCGCGCCCAGCAGATCATCGACGACGAGCTCAAGCGCTTCCGCCTGGACCTGAACGACCAGCTGCGCATCGTCGAGCTGGACGCGTTCGACCGGATCGAGAAGCTGCTGATCGGCAAGACCGTCAACGGCGGCCCGCAGCGCATCGCCAAGGGCACGGTCATCGACAAGGCCTATCTGTCGTCGGTCGAGAAGTACCACTGGTTCGACATCCGTCCGTCGGAGGACGAGGTCGCCAACCAGCTGGAATCGATCAAGAACAGCCTGGAGCAGACCCGCCACAGCTTCGATCTGGCCTTCGAAGAGAAGCGCAAGAAGCTCACGCAGGGCGACGAGCTGCCGGCCGGCGTGCTGAAGATGGTCAAGGTGTACCTGGCCGTCAAGCGTCGCCTGCAGCCGGGTGACAAGATGGCCGGCCGTCACGGCAACAAGGGCGTCGTCTCCAAGATCACCCCGATCGAGGACATGCCCTACATGGCCGACGGCACGCCGGTCGACATCGTGCTGAATCCGCTGGGCGTGCCCTCGCGGATGAACATCGGCCAGGTGCTGGAAGTCCATCTGGGCTGGGCCGGCAAGGGCATCGGCCAGCGCATCGGTGACATGCTGCAGCAGGAGGCCTCGGTGGCCGAGCTGCGCAGCTTCCTCGACCAGCTGTACAACCAGTCGGGTGGCAAGCCGGAGAACCTGAGCGAGCTGTCCGACCAGGAAATCCTCGAGATGTCGCAGGAGCTGACCAAGGGCGTGCCGTTCGCCTCGCCGGTCTTCGACGGTGCGAAGGAAGAGGAAATCCGCGCCATGCTGAAGCTGGCCTACCCGGAGGACGTCGCGGCCAAGAAGGGCCTGACCGAGCCGCGTACGCAGGCCTGGCTGTCCGACGGCCGCACCGGCGAGCCGTTCGAGCGTCCGACGACCATCGGCTACATGCACTACCTGAAGCTGCATCACCTGGTCGACGACAAGATGCACGCCCGCTCGACCGGCCCGTACTCGCTCGTCACCCAGCAGCCGCTGGGCGGCAAGGCGCAGTTCGGTGGTCAGCGCTTCGGTGAAATGGAAGTGTGGGCGCTGGAAGCGTACGGCGCGGCCTACGTGCTGCAGGAAATGCTGACGGTGAAGTCCGACGACGTGAACGGCCGGACCAAGGTCTACGAGAACATCGTCAAGGGCGAGCACGCGATCGACGCCGGCATGCCGGAATCCTTCAACGTGCTGGTGAAGGAAATCCGTTCGCTGGGCATCGACATCGAGCTCGAGCGCAACTGATCGGCTGACAGGAACACAGGAGAAATCACATGAAGGGTTTGCTGGACCTGTTCAAGCAATTCACGCCGGACGAGCACTTCGATGCCATCAAGATCGGCATCGCCTCGCCCGAGAAGATCCGGTCGTGGTCGTTCGGTGAAGTCAAGAAGCCGGAAACGATCAACTACCGGACCTTCAAGCCGGAGCGTGACGGCCTGTTCTGCGCCAAGATCTTCGGCCCGATCAAGGACTACGAGTGCCTGTGCGGCAAGTACAAGCGCCTCAAGCACCGCGGCGTGATCTGCGAGAAGTGCGGCGTTGAAGTCACGCAGACCAAGGTGCGCCGTGACCGCATGGGTCACATCGACCTGGCGGCGCCCTGCGCCCACATCTGGTTCCTGAAGTCGCTGCCGTCGCGTCTGGGCCTGGTGCTCGACATGACGCTGCGCGACATCGAGCGCGTGCTGTACTTCGAAGCCTACGTGGTCGTCGACCCCGGCATGACCCCGCTGAAGAAGTTCAGCATCATGACCGAGGAAGACTACGACGCGAAGCGCACCGAATTCGGCGACGAGTTCGTGGCGCTCATGGGTGCCGAAGGCGTGCAGAAGCTGCTCGCCGACATGGACCTGGACGTCGAGATCGACCGCCTGCGCAACGACATGACCGGCAGCGAGCTGAAGGTCAAGAAGAACAGCAAGCGCCTGAAGGTCATGGAGGCCTTCAAGAAGAGCGGCATGAAGCCGGAGTGGATGGTCATGACCGTCCTGCCGGTGCTGCCGCCCGACCTGCGCCCGCTGGTGCCGCTGGACGGTGGCCGCTTCGCCACGTCGGACCTGAACGACCTGTACCGCCGCGTCATCAACCGCAACAACCGCCTGGCCCGTCTGCTGGAGCTGAAGGCCCCTGAGATCATCGTGCGCAACGAGAAGCGCATGCTGCAGGAAGCCGTCGACTCGCTGCTGGACAACGGCCGCCGCGGCAAGGCCATGACCGGCGCGAACAAGCGCGCGCTGAAGTCCCTGGCCGACATGATCAAGGGCAAGGGCGGCCGCTTCCGGCAGAACCTGCTGGGCAAGCGCGTCGACTACTCGGGCCGCTCGGTCATCACCGTGGGCCCGACGCTCAAGCTGCACCAGTGCGGCCTGCCCAAGCTGATGGCGCTGGAGCTGTTCAAGCCCTTCATCTTCTCGCGCCTGGAGGCGATGGGCATCGCCACCACGATCAAGGCGGCCAAGAAGGAAGTCGAGACCGGCACGCCGGTGGTCTGGGACATCCTGGAAGAGGTCATCAAGGAGCACCCGGTTCTGCTGAACCGTGCGCCGACGCTGCACCGCCTGGGCATCCAGGCCTTCGAGCCCGTGCTGATCGAAGGCAAGGCGATCCAGCTGCACCCGCTCGTCTGCTCGGCCTTCAACGCCGACTTCGACGGTGACCAGATGGCCGTCCACGTGCCGCTGTCCATCGAGGCGCAGATGGAAGCGCGCGCCCTGATGCTGGCGTCGAACAACGTGCTGTTCCCGGCCTCGGGCGAGCCGTCGATCGTGCCGTCGCAGGACGTGGTGCTGGGTCTGTACTACGCGACCCGCGAGCGCATCAACGGCCGCGGCGAAGGCATGATCTTCACCGGTCTGCCCGAGCTGCAGCGCGCGCTCGACAACGGCGCCGTCGAGATCACCGCCAAGGTGTCGGTCATGCTGACCGAGTGGCACAAGGACAAGGACAGCGGCGAGTTCACGCCCGAGACCAAGCTGGTGGACACCACCGTCGGTCGCGCCCTGCTGTCGGAGATCCTGCCCAAGGGTCTGCCCTTCGCCAACATCAACAAGGCGCTGAAGAAGAAGGAGATCAGCAAGCTGATCAACACCTCCTTCCGCAAGTGCGGCCTGAAGGAAACCGTCGTCCTGGCGGACAAGCTGCTGCAGAGCGGCTTCCGTCTGGCCACCCGCGCCGGCATCTCGATCGCCATCGACGACATGCTGGTGCCGCCGAAGAAGCACGACCTGATCGCCAAGGCCGAAGCCGAGGTCAAGGAGATCGAGCAGCAGTACGTCTCCGGTCTGGTGACCGCGGGCGAGCGCTACAACAAGGTCGTCGACATCTGGGGCAAGACCGGTGACGAGGTCGGCAAGGTCATGATGACCCAGCTGTCCAAGCAGAAGGTCATCGACCGCCACGGCAAGGAAGTGGACCAGGAGTCGTTCAACTCCATCTACATGATGGCCGACTCGGGCGCCCGGGGCTCCGCCGCGCAGATCCGCCAGCTGGCCGGCATGCGCGGCCTGATGGCCAAGCCGGACGGCAGCATCATCGAGACCCCCATCACGGCGAACTTCCGTGAAGGTCTGAACGTGCTGCAGTACTTCATCTCCACCCACGGCGCCCGCAAGGGCCTGGCGGACACGGCGCTGAAGACCGCGAACTCCGGCTACCTGACCCGCCGTCTGGTCGACGTGACCCAGGATCTGGTCGTCACCGAGGACGATTGCGGCACCGAACACGGCTTCGCGACCCGCGCGCTGGTCGAGGGCGGTGAGGTGATCGAGTCGCTGCGTGACCGCATCCTGGGTCGTGTGGCGGCCGTCGAGGTGCTGCACCCCGAGACCCAGTCCCTGCTGATGCCGGCCGGCACCATGCTGGACGAGGATGCGCTGGACATCCTGGAGGCCGCGGGTGTCGACGAGGTCAAGGTCCGCACGCCGCTGACCTGCGAGACCCGCTTCGGCCTGTGCGCGAAGTGCTATGGCCGCGATCTGGGCCGTGGCGGCCTGGTCAACACCGGTGAGGCCGTGGGCGTGATCGCCGCACAGTCGATCGGCGAGCCGGGCACGCAGCTGACGATGCGGACGTTCCACATCGGTGGTGCGGCCTCGCGTGCGGCGATCGCCAACTCGGTCGAGGCCAAGTCCGACGGCATCATCGGCTTCAACAGCACGATGCGCTACGTGACCAACGGCAAGGGCGAGCTGGTGGTGATCTCCCGTTCGGGCGAGATCGTCATCCTGGATCCGCACGGCCGTGAGCGCGAGCGTCACAAGGTGCCGTACGGCGCGACGCTGAACATCAAGGTCGACCAGACCATCAAGGCCGGCACGATCCTGGCCAACTGGGACCCGCTGACCCGCCCGATCATCACGGAATTCGCCGGTCAGGCGAAGTTCGAGAACGTCGAGGAAGGCGTCACCGTGGCCAAGCAGGTCGACGAGGTGACGGGCCTGTCCACGCTGGTCGTGATCGATCCGAAGCGTCGGGGTGCGACCAAGGTCGTCCGCCCGCAGGTCAAGCTGCTGGACGCCCAGGGCCACGAGGTCAAGATCCCGGGTACCGACCACTCGGTGACCATCGGCTTCCAGGTGGGCTCGCTGGTGCAGATCCGCGACGGTCAGGACCTCGCCCCCGGTGAAGTGCTGGCGCGCATCCCGGTCGAAGGCCAGAAGACCCGTGACATCACGGGTGGTCTGCCCCGCGTGGCCGAGCTGTTCGAAGCCCGTTCGCCGAAGGACGTCGGCATCCTGGCCGAGCAGACCGGCACGGTGTCGTTCGGCAAGGAGACCAAGGGCAAGATCCGCCTGCAGATCACCGATCCGGAGGGCGGCGTGCACGAAGAGCTGGTGCCCAAGGAGAAGAACATCCTGGTGCACGAAGGCCAGGTGGTCAACAAGGGCGAGCTGATCGTCGACGGCGCGGCCGATCCGCAGGACATCCTGCGTCTGCTGGGTGTCGAGGAGCTGGCGCGCTACATCGTCGACGAGGTGCAGGACGTCTACCGTCTGCAGGGCGTGAAGATCAACGACAAGCACATCGAGGTGATCGTTCGCCAGATGCTGCGCCGCGTGCAGATCGTCAACCCGGGCGATTCGTCCTACATCGTCGGCGAGCAGGTCGAGCGCTCGGAACTGTTCGACACCAACGACGCCCTGCGTGGTGCGGACAAGGTGCCGGCCACCTACTCCGACGTGCTGCTGGGTATCACGAAGGCCTCGCTGTCGACCGACTCGTTCATCTCCGCGGCCTCCTTCCAGGAGACGACCCGCGTGCTGACCGAAGCGGCGATCATGGGCAAGCGTGACGAGCTGCGCGGCCTGAAGGAGAACGTGATCGTCGGTCGTCTGATCCCGGCCGGTACCGGCATGGCCTACCACCAGGCCCGCAAGGTCAAGGAAGAGATGGACGACAGCGAGCGTCGGGCGATCGCCATGCAGGAGGCCGAGGAATTGGCCGCCGTCGAACTGGCCGCCATTGACGCGGCCAGCGAGAGCGAGGCGCCGGCCGCACCGAGCCAGCCCGCCGGCGAGTGATCCCTCAGGGTTCTGCGGCCACGGCCGCGGGGCCTTGACACACTCCCTTCGACACGGGGCGCCTTCGGGCGCCCCGTGTGCTTTCCGGGTCTCAGCCGGCGGTGTTCAGCGGCACCTGCTCGGGCACGACGATGTGGAAGCCGGCCGCACGAGCCTTGCTGGCGAGCTTGAGCACCGCCCGATCGCGGCTCAGCAGCCAGCATCCAGGCTGGCTGCGTGCCAGATCGATGAACTTCTGGTCATCCGGATCGCGGCAGCGCCAGCGGGCGATCTCGTGTGCGCCCCCCGTCGGCGGCGGCGGGATCTCCTGGGCGTACTGGTCAAGCTCGGTCGGCGGTGGCTGCAGCGCTCTCGCCGCCGTCGTCCAGCGACCGAAGTCCCGGTGTGCCAGCACGTGCGAGAGTTCATCGCGCATCGCGGCCGTTCGCAGCCATCGCGCGCGTCCGCCCTGGATGGCCGAACCCAGTGCCAGGCCGATCGGCGACGCGAACAACCACCAGTCCAGCACCACGTTGCTGTCGAGGATCCAGAGTGGTGTGGGCGGCGAGGCCGGGCTTGGCAGGTCATTCATGACGCCACTATAATGTGCGGCTTTTCGGCGGTCAGTGGCCGCGCGTCAGTCCATCAGGCAAAGGCGATGGAAGGGCTGCGCGGGCTCTGGCCCGGCACAGGCCCGGCGACGGGGCGGCGGCATCGGATGCCCGCTGTCCGCGGTCATCGGGTGCTGCCAGATCCGGCGTCGAATCCCGCATGTCATCCGGCACCGCGGGGCTCGGCGCCGTGCGCGCTTCCGGCGCGCGAGGATGCCGAGAAATACGTGACTTCAAACGGGAACAAGTTACCTATGCCCACCATCAATCAGCTGGTGCGCCACGGCCGTGAGGTCGAGGTCACCAAGAGCAAGTCGCCGGCAATGCAGAATTGCCCGCAACGCCGCGGCGTCTGCACCCGCGTCTACACCACGACCCCGAAGAAGCCGAACTCGGCGCTGCGGAAGGTCGCCAAGGTGCGTCTGACCAACGGCTTCGAGGTCATCTCCTACATCGGCGGTGAAGGTCACAACCTGCAAGAGCACAGCGTCGTGCTGGTGCGCGGCGGTCGTGTCAAGGATCTGCCGGGTGTGCGTTACCACATCGTCCGTGGTTCGCTGGACCTGCAGGGCGTCAAGGATCGCAAGCAGTCGCGCTCGAAGTACGGCGCGAAGCGTCCGAAGAAGGCCTGATCGCCCGACGCGTCGTCACTGGCGCATCAAACCCGTGTCACGGCCGGTGTTCACACTGGCGCGTAGATGTCTTGCGGTCCCTGTGCCTCAGGCACGGTCGGCCGAGTAAGCGAAGAGTCACTGGCTCGATTCTTCAGGTCCGCAGTCCGCGTGTCGCCCATTGAAGGGCCGCCGTCCAGGACCAGCTGAAGTTGCAAAGGAAGCACACATGCCACGTCGTCGCGAAGTCCCCAAGCGCGAGATCCTGCCCGATCCGAAGTTCGGCTCGGTTGATCTGTCCAAGTTCATGAACGTCATCATGGAGTCCGGCAAGAAGGCCGTGGCCGAGCGCATCATCTACGGTGCCCTCGACCAGGTCGAGAAGAAGGCCGGCAAGGACGCCCTCGAGATCTTCATGACCGCGCTGAACAACGTGAAGCCGATGGTCGAAGTCAAGTCCCGCCGTGTCGGCGGCGCGAACTACCAGGTTCCCGTGGAAGTTCGTCCCGTCCGCCGCATGGCGCTCGCGATGCGCTGGCTGAAGGAATCGGCCCGCAAGCGCGGCGAGAAGTCGATGGCCGCCCGCCTGGCCAACGAACTGCTCGAGGCCAGCGAAGGCCGCGGTGGCGCGATGAAGAAGCGCGACGAAGTGCACCGCATGGCTGAGGCCAACAAGGCCTTCTCGCACTTCCGCTTCTGATCAAGCGCTAACGTCCACGCCCTAAGGCCGCCTGTTGCGGGTCAACCCTGACCCCGCGGGCGGCTCCTGTATTTGGAGAGTCCATCATGGCCCGCAAGACCCCCATCGAGCGCTACCGCAATATCGGTATCTCCGCGCACATCGATGCCGGCAAGACCACCACCACCGAGCGCATCCTGTACTACACCGGTGTGAACCACAAGATCGGTGAAGTGCACGATGGTGCGGCCACGATGGACTGGATGGAGCAGGAGCAGGAGCGCGGCATCACGATCACGTCCGCCGCGACGACCTGTTTCTGGAAGGGCATGGACATGTCCTATCCGGAGCACCGCTTCAACATCATCGACACCCCGGGGCACGTCGACTTCACCATCGAGGTGGAGCGTTCGATGCGCGTCCTGGACGGCGCCTGCATGGTGTATTGCGCCGTCGGCGGTGTGCAGCCCCAGTCGGAAACCGTCTGGCGCCAGGCCACCAAGTACAAGGTGCCCCGTCTGGCCTTCGTCAACAAGATGGACCGCACCGGTGCGAACTTCTTCAAGGTCGTCGACCAGATGAAGACGCGCCTGAAGGCCAACCCCGTGCCGGTCGTCATCCCCATCGGGGCCGAGGACAGCTTCAAGGGCGTGGTCGACCTGCTGAAGATGAAGGCCATCTTCTGGGACGAGGCGTCCCAGGGCATGAAGTTCTCCTACGAGGACATTCCTGCCGACCTGCAGGCCACCGCCCAGGAGTGGCGCGAGAAGATGGTCGAGGCCGCCGCCGAGGCGACCGAAGACCTGATGAACAAGTACCTGGAAGAGGGTGATCTGAGCGAGGACGAGATCCGTCTCGCCCTGCGTCAGCGCACCATCGCCACCGAGATCCAGCCGATGCTGTGCGGTACCGCGTTCAAGAACAAGGGCGTGCAGCGCATGCTCGACGCGGTGATCGACTTCCTGCCGTCGCCGGTGGACATTCCCCCGGTCACCGGCACGGACGAGGATGATCAGCCGGTCAGCCGCAAGGCCGATGACTCCGAGAAGTTCTCGGCCCTGGCCTTCAAGCTGATGACCGACCCGTTCGTCGGCCAGCTGACCTTCGTGCGCGTGTACTCGGGCGTCCTGAACTCGGGCTCGACCGTCTACAACCCGATCAAGGGCAAGAAGGAGCGCATCGGCCGGATCCTGCAGATGCACGCCAACCAGCGTGAGGAAATCAAGGAAATTCTGGCCGGCGACATCGCTGCCTGCGTGGGCCTGAAGGAAGTGACCACGGGCGAGACCCTGTGCGATCCGGATCACGTCGTCACGCTGGAGAAGATGGTCTTCCCGGAGCCGGTGATCTCCCAGGCCGTCGAGCCGAAGACCAAGGCCGACCAGGAGAAGATGGGCATCGCCCTGTCCCGCCTGGCCTCGGAAGATCCGTCGTTCCGCGTGCGCACCGATGAAGAGTCGGGTCAGACCATCATTTCCGGCATGGGCGAGCTCCATCTGGAAATCATCGTCGACCGCATGAAGCGCGAGTTCAGCGTCGAGGCCAACGTCGGCAAGCCGCAGGTGGCCTACCGCGAGACCATCCGCAAGACCGCGACCGATGTCGAAGGCAAGTTCGTGCGCCAGTCGGGCGGCAAGGGCCAGTACGGCCACGTCGTGCTGACGCTCGAGCCGCAGGAGCCGGGCAAGGGCTTCGAGTTCGTCGACGCCATCAAGGGCGGCGTGGTGCCGCGCGAGTACATCCCGGCGGTCGAGAAGGGCATCATCGACACCCTGCCGAACGGCGTGCTGGCCGGCTTCCCGGTGGTGGACGTCAAGGCCACGCTGACCTTCGGTTCGTACCACGACGTGGACTCGAACGAAAACGCGTTCAAGATGGCCGCCTCGATGGGCTTCAAGGAAGCCATGCGTCGCGCCTCGCCGGTCATCCTCGAGCCGATGATGGCCGTGGAAGTCGAGACGCCGGAAGACTACGCCGGTACGGTGATGGGCGATCTGTCCAGCCGTCGTGGCATGGTCCAGGGCATGGACGACATGGTCGGTGGCGGCAAGATCATCAAGGCCGAGGTCCCGCTGTCGGAAATGTTCGGCTACTCGACCAGCCTGCGCTCGGCCACCCAGGGCCGCGCGACGTACACGATGGAGTTCAAGCACTACGCTGAAGCTCCGAAGAACGTCGCCGACGCCATCATCACGGCGCGCGCCAAGTAAATCTCTGCCGGTCTTCGGTGCCTGCCTCGCTGTGAGGCAGGTGGTCTGGTTGCCCGTGGCCAGGCTTCATCGGAGACCTTAAACCCGCACGGGCGACTGTTCTTTCCCCAAGAGGAATCGAAATGGCAAAAGGCAAGTTTGAGCGGACCAAGCCGCACGTCAACGTCGGCACGATCGGTCACGTCGACCACGGCAAGACCACGCTGACGGCAGCGATCACCACGATCCTGGCCAAGAAGTTCGGCGGTGAGGCCAAGGC
>NZ_JBBUTF010000043.1:0-16054 GCF_038066575.1 Pseudaquabacterium rugosum
AAACGGCCCTCACACCGCTCCCGCTGCGCATCGGCTCCCGCCTCCTCGCGCCACTGCGGCAATCAGCAGCCATGCGCTCCCCACGGTCGATCGGCGGTTCGTTCACGGCTTGTCAGGCCTCGACGATCATGCGCGTGCGCATCTCCAGATGCAGCGCGTGGCAGAAGTGCGTGCAGTAGCACCAGTAGACGCCCGGCTCACCGGCGGTGAAGGTGACCGAGGCCGTCTCCTGCGGGTTGACGATGAAGTTGACGTTGTGGCCCGGGATGGCGAAGCCGTGCGTCAGATCCTCCACCTTGTCGAGGTTGGTCAGGATCAGCGTCACCTCGTCTCCCTTGCGCACCTTGAACTCCCGCATCGAGAACGAAGGCGCCTGCGAGGTCATCTTCACCAGCACCTTGCGGCCGTTGCGGGTGATGCTGGAGTCCTTGGCGTCCTTGACCGCCAGCGGGAAGTCGTCGAGCGCATAGACCTGCCTGGGCTTGACCAGGTCGCGCTTGAAGATGATGAAGTCGTGCGGCTCGCCGCGCACCGGGTGGTCGGCCAGCAGCACCATCTTGTCGCCCGACATGTCGATGATCTGCTCGTTCTCCGGGTGCAGCGGGCCCACCGGCAGGAAGCGGTCCTTGGAGAACTTGCAGCCCACGGCCAGGTACTTGCCGTCGGCCGCGATGGTCTCGGACTGCGAGCCGTTGATGTGGCCGGGCTGGAACTGCACGTCCAGCCGGTCGACCACGTACTTGGCGTTCTTGTCGCCGCCATGGAAGGCGATGGCCTGGGCGATGTTCCACTTCACAACCTGGCTGTCCAGGAACAGCGTGGTGTAGG
Organism: Pseudaquabacterium rugosum; assembly: GCF_038066575.1. Taxonomy (NCBI): domain Bacteria; kingdom Pseudomonadati; phylum Pseudomonadota; class Betaproteobacteria; order Burkholderiales; family Sphaerotilaceae; genus Pseudaquabacterium; species Pseudaquabacterium rugosum. The sequence goes on from NZ_JBBUTF010000043.1 coordinate 829, forward strand.
CATTGCCGCGGCCGTCGAAGGCCGTGTGCAGCGGGCCCAGGCCGACCTCGACCTCGGCCGCGATGGCCGCGTCGGGCTTGTCGAGCTGGCCGTCGAACCAGGCCAGCACCTTGGCCAGCTCGATCACGGTCACGGTGGGCGAGAGCTTGCCGGCGCAGATGAAGTACTTCTGGTCCGGGCTGGCGTTGACGCCGTGCGGGTTCTTCGGGATCGAGACGTAGGCGGTCAGCGCCGTCTTCGGGTCCGCATTGGCCTGGCGCGTGCCATCGACCACCGGCACCTTCGAGCTGCCGATGGTCTTGAAGCGGCCGGCCTTGACGGCGGCCTCGATGCGGGCGATGTGGAAGAACAGGCAGGCATCGCGCTCGGCGGACATCATGTCCTCGTAGCGGGCGCCCATCTCGGTGTTGTACTGGTTGGTGGCCGCCAGCTTGCCGTCATAGGACGTGGCCACCAGATCGCAGTTGCCGTCGATCAGCACCTGCCAGCGCACCTCCATCGTCTCGGCATCCACGCAGCTGAACAGCGAGCGGTAGGTGCTGCCGTCCTCGCTGCCGGCATTGGGCAGCGGCGTGGCGAACTCGCCGCCGCAGAACACGCGGGTGGTGTAGTTGATCTTCTCGTCGACCGGATCGCGCTTGTCGGGGAAGATGCCGTGGAAGCCCTGCACATGGGGCAGCGGCGTGATCTTGTCGCAGACGAAGTAGTCGAGCCGGATGCGGGCGACGCGGCTGTTGATCTTGTCGTTGATCCACGCATAACGGCCGTCGTAGTTGCCGTCCTTGTACGAGGCGTGGGTGTGGTGGGTGTCGGCCACCGTGTAGCGCAGCGAGCCATCGGCCTTCGTGCCCATGATCTTCTTGGACTCGTTGGTGATGCCCCAGCCCACCAGCGCATCCGGCACGAAGCAGGGGATGCGCAGGATCTCGCGGCCCGAGGGCAGGCCCAGGACCCGCATGTCGCCGGTATGGCCGCCACTCCACAGGCCGTAGTAGGTGTCGAGCTCGCCCGGCTTCAGATGGGTGGCGCTGGCCGCGGCATGGGCCACCGGCGTGGCCGAGGCGGGTGCGGCGGGGCTGACCGGTGCGGCGGTCTCCGGCTTCTGACCGCAGGCCGCCAGGCCGAGTCCGGCCAGCGCGGCCGAGCCGATGAAGCGGCGACGGGGCAGGGCCTCGGTGGCCGGGAGCAGGTCTGGGGCAGGGTGGCGATCGGTCATGACAGGGCCTCGCGAGGCTGGCGGACGACAGGGGCGGCGCCGCGCCCGAGGGGCCGTGCACACGCCGTGGAAGGATGGGACGAAGCCTAACGACGAGGCCTGCAGGCCTTCCTTGAACCAGTTCAAGGGCGTGGCCGGCACTTGTCGACAGACTGGCGGCATCGTCGGCGGGGTGGCCGTGTCCATCCCGTCCGGGTCCTCAGTTCCGGAGCCCTGCCATGCCACGCCCGCGCCTGCCGTCCACCCTCATCCTGGCCCTGGGGGCCCTCGCCCTGTCGCTCGCCGCCTGCGGGCCGAAGGAGGAGGCCGCGCCGGCCTCCGCCCCCACGGCCGCCCCCACCGCTGCCCCCACCGCCGCGGTGCCTGCCGCGCCTGAAGCGCCGTCCGCACCGGGCGGTGCCGCCACGGCGGCGGCCTTCCCCGCCGACGCCGCCGAGCTCGAACTCGGCAAGTCCGTCTACGGCAAGACCTGCGCGATGTGCCATGCCGCCGGCGTGGCCGGCGCGCCGCGGCCGGGTGATGCCGCCGACTGGGGCCCGCGCCGCGCGCAGGGCCTGGACGTCCTGCTGCGCCACGCCACCGAAGGCTTCACCGGGGCCAAGGGCCAGATGCCGGCGAAGGGCGGCAACCCGTCGATCAGCGACGCCGAGCTGCGCTCGGCGGTGGTCTACATGGCGACGAAGTGAGGTGACGATGGGCGACACGCGCGCTCCCGCGGCCGGCTCGCCGGCCGTCGCCGGCCTGAGCCGTCGTCAGGCCCTCACCGGCCTGCTGCTGACGGCCGGGCTGCAGCGGGCCGGCCCGGCCCGGGCCGCGTGGCCACCGTCGGCGGTGCTGCGGCAGACGCGCGAACTGATGGGCACCCGCGTGAGCCTGACCGTCGTCGCCGCCGACACGCCGCAGCGGCAGGCCGCGCTCGATGCCGCATGGGCCGGGCTGGCCGCGGGCAGCGTGCAGCTCAGCCGCTTCACGCCCGACGGCCCGCTGCAGGCGCTGGCCCGTGCGGCCGGGCAGCCGCGGTGGATCGAGGTGCCGCCCCTGGTGTGGCAGGTGCTGGGCCAGGCGCAGGCCGTCTCGCAGGCCACCGACGGGGCCTTCGACGTGACGGTCGGCGCCTACCGCGACTGGGACTTCCGCGCCGGTGCGCCCGAGCGCCTGCCGGCGCCGTCCGTGCTGCGCGCCCAGCGGCTGTGGGTGGACTGGCGCGCGGTGGAGCGCCATCCGCAGCGCCCGGCCGCCCGCCTGCACCGGCCGGGCATGACGCTGGATCTCGGCGGCATCGCCAAGCTGCCCTTGCTGGAGGCGGCCCTGCGGACGCTGCGTGACCATGGCGTGCACGACGCGATGATCGACGGCGGGGGCGACGTGCTGTGCCAGGGCAGCCATGCGGGTGCGCCCTGGCGCGTGGGCGTGCGCGACCCGCGAGCGCCCGCACGCCTGGCGGCCGTGCTGTCGCTGCACGACGGCGTCGTGGCGTCCTCGGGCGACTATGAGCGCGGCTTCGTCCAGGCCGGCCGCCGCTACCACCATGTGCTGGACCCGGCCACCGGCTGGCCGACCCGCGGTGTGCCCGGCGTGGCCCTGCGCGCCGCGCGGGTGGCCGATGTCAACGGCCTGGGCAGCGCGATCATGGTCGGCGGCCCGCTGCGCGCCAGGGCCTGGCTGGCGGCCCGGCCGCAGGTGCAGGCGCTGATCGCCACGCCGGACGGCCACTGGCTGACGCCGGGCTGGCCGGCGGACCCGTCCGGCGCCGGGCCGCGCGGATCGACCGGGTGAGAATGCGGGCCCATCGGCCGCCGCCGGGTGGCGGCCCTGGATCTGCCCCATGCTCACCGTCCATTCCCCCGCCCACCATCTGCACCACGGCGTCGAACTCAAGGACGGCACCGTCAAGCCGTCGTTCGAGTCTCCCGACCGGGCCGACACCGTGCTGGCCCGCGTGCGTGCCAGCGGCCTGGGCCCGGTGGCCGAGGCCATCGCCCAGCCCCGCGAGGCGCTGACCGACGTCCACGCCCCGCGCTACGTCGATTTCCTGGAGACCGCCTGGGCGCAGTGGACGGCCACCGGCCGCCAGCACGATGCGCTGCCGCTGGTCTGGCCGGTGCGCGGCCTGCCCGTCACCGACGAGCCGCAGCACATCGACGGCAAGCTCGGCTTCTACGCGATGGATGCCGGCGCACCGATCGGTGCCGGCACCTGGGCGGCGGTGCGCGCCAGCGCCGACGTCGCCTTGACCGCCCTCGATGCGCTGCTGGACGCGCCGGCCGGCACCGGCACGGGGGCCCGCGGCAGCTTCGCGTTGTGCCGGCCGCCCGGCCACCATGCGGCCCGGGCCTACGCCGGTGGCTACTGCTACCTGAACAACGCGGCGATCGCCGCCCAGCGGGCGGTGCGCCGGGGCGCGCGGCGCGTGGCCGTGCTGGACGTCGACTTCCACCACGGCAACGGCACGCAGGACATCTTCTACGAGCGCGCCGACGTGCTGTTCGCCTCGCTGCACGGCGACCCCGCGCGCTGCTACCCTTATTTCGCCGGTCAGGCCGGCGAGACGGGCGCCGGTGCCGGCCTGGGCTTCAATGCCAACTACCCGCTGCCCTGGGGCACCGACTGGGCGGCCTACGTCCCGGTGCTGGACGAGGCGCTGCGCCGCATCCGTGCCCACGGCACCGAACTGCTGGTGGTCTCGCTGGGCGTCGACACCTTCGAGGGCGACCCGATCAGCCACTTCCGCCTGCGCAGCGAGGACTTCCTGCGCCTGGGCGAGCGCATCGCCGCCGCCGGCCTGCCCACGCTCTTCGTGATGGAGGGCGGCTACATGGTCGACGAGATCGGCCTGAACGCCGTCAACACGCTGCTGGGCTTCGAGGGCCGCGGCTGACCATGCACATCATCGCCACCGCCCAGTACCGGCTGAAGACCCTGACGCTGCACCAGCCGGCCCTGGTGCAGGTGGTCAGCGGCGAGAAACGCGTGATCGCCGCCCGCCAGACGGTGCGCGGCCGGCCGCGGCAGGCGCTGCTGCTGGCCGGCGGCACGCAGTGGGACGTGGTCAACGACCCGGCCCGCCAGGCCCGCTATGCCGCCCGTTGTGTCGGCTTCGACGACGAGGTGCTGGCCCAGGCCGCGCCACTGCTGCGCGGCGTGGCGGCCGAGCCGGTGCGCAGCGCCCGCGTGCTGGCCGTCGACGAGGCGCTGGCCGAGGCCATCGACCGCCTGGATCCGCAGTGCCAGCGCACGCCGCCGAGCCCGCTGCTGCAGCGTCACCGCCAGCTGGAGCTGCTGCTGTTGCTGGCCGAGCGCGGCTGGATGTTCGAGCCACCGGGCGAGCTGGGCTGGGCCCAGCGCGTGCGCCGCCTGGTCGGCCAGCGGCCCGATGGCGACTGGCGCGTCGAGCAGGTGGCCGTGGCCTTCCACACCAGCGCCTCCTCGCTGCGGCGGCGTCTGCTGGACGAGGGCGTGACGGTGGCCGCCATCGTGCGCGAGGTGCGGCTGGAGCTGGCGCTCGGCCTGCTGCAGGGCGGCCAGCTCAGCGTGGGCGAGGTCGCACAGCGCTGCGGCTGGGCCTCGCACAGCCGCTTCACCGCGATGTTCCAGCAGCGCTGGGGCGTGCGGCCCTCGGTGGTGCGGGCGGTGCCGGTGCCGACCGCGGACGCCGAGGCGGACGGCTCGGCGCAGATCGGGCAAGCGCTGAACGGGATCGGCTAACGCTGCAGGCGGGGCGACGGGCAGCATCGGGTCACCTTTGCTCACCGGAGTACCGACCATGATCCCGACGCCGTCCGCCCACCTGCTGAATCGGCCTGCGGGCCAGCCGAGCGCACACCCGTTCGCCTGTCGGGCTGTCCCGCGGCAGGCGCCTGTGCAGGGCCGCATCCTGGCGCGCCTTCCCGGCGCGGCCGCGCTCACGCTGGGCGTGGCGCTGGCCCTGCTGGCCGCCCCGGCCCGAGCCCAGACCCCGGCCCCGGCCCCGACCTTCCGCCTGACCAGCCCGACCATCGCCGATGGCGGCAGCCTGCCGAAGGCGCAGGTCTTCCAGGGCTTCGGCTGCGAGGGCGGTGACCAGTCGCCCGCACTCGTCTGGTCCGGCGCGCCCGCCGGCACCCGCAGCTTCGTGCTGACCGTGTACGACCCCGATGCGCCCACCGGCTCGGGCTGGTGGCACTGGGTGCTGGCCGACCTGTCGGCCGATCTGGGCGGACTGCCGGCCGGTGCCGGTGCGGCCTCGGCCCAGGGCCTGCCCGCTGGCGCCTGGCAGGGCCGCAACGACTACGGCCGCCATGCCTTCGGCGGGGCCTGCCCGCCCCCCGGTGACCGCCCGCACCGCTACGTGTTCACCCTGCATGCGCTGAAGGTCGAGCGCCTGGGCGTGCCGGCCGACGCCTCGGCCGCGCTGATCGGCTACATGACGCGGGCCCACAGCCTGGGCCAGGCCGCGTTCACGGCCACCTACGGGCGCTGAGCCGGTCCGGCGGACAGGGCAGCCCCTGACCATCGTGGAAAACCACGATGTCTGCAGGTTATCGCCTGCCGTGTCGCGGCATCTTCTGCGGCCTGTGTCCGGTTCGTAGAGTGCGCCACCACCGCATTGATCCGGATCAACCATGCCGCAGCACCTCTGCCTCCGCACCCTGTCCGCCGCCATCGCCACCCTCTCGGTCGCCGGCCTCCTGAGCGCCTGTGGTGGCGGTGACAGCACCGCCGCGACGACGACCACCACCACCACGGGCGCCTACGACGGCCAGCTCGCCTTCGACAAGAGCGCCTACACCACCCTCACCGTCACGCTGGACGGCGTGAGCACGCCGGTGCGCTGGTACCGCGAGGTCTGCTACGTGGCCAAGCCGATGACGCTGGCGCCCACCCAGTCCGCCGGCGCGGTGGACAACCAGGCCTGCGGCTACCAGAACCTCAACGTCTTCGTGCGCGAGGTCGATGCCGAGCGGCAGGACAACGCCATCCTGCTGAACGTCAACAATGCCGGTTGGATGGCCAGTTACCAGGGCGGCAAGGGCGGCTGGAACGGCACCGACGCCATCACCAGCAGCAACTACGCCGGTGCCGACATCGTCAACGGCGGCGTCTACACCAGCACCAGCGACACCGACAAGAAGGGTGCGGCGCTGGCGCGCGGCATGGTCTACATCAACATGGCCTCGCGCAGCCGCGGCGCGCTCGCCCCCGAGGGCGTCTACGCCGATGGCATCCATCAGGGCAAGGCCCCGGCGGCCATCGTCGATGCCAAGGCCGCCGTGCGCTACCTGCGCCTGAACGACGGCCGGATGTCGGGCAACGCCAGCCGCATCATCGTCAACGGCACCAGCGGCGGCGGCGCACAGAGCACCCAACTGGCGGCCACCGGTGACCATGCCGACTACCTGCCCTATCTGGCCGCCGTCGGCGCCGCCGGCATCGACGCCAGCGGCAAGAGCACCCTCAGCGACGGCGTCTACGCCGTCGTCGCCTACTGCCCGATCCAGGACATGGGCAGCGCCGATCTGGCCTACGAGTGGATGTTCAACGTGCTGGGCACACGCACGGCCGTCTCGGCCGACCAGAAGGCCGGCCTGATCGTCGACGCCAGCGGCACCGAGCTGCTGCGCGCCTCCAACCCCGACCCGCTGGGCAGCGCCTGGATGACGGCCCAGTTCGCCAGTTATCAGGCCGGCCTGGGCCTGAAGGCCGAGGACGGCAGCGCGCTGACCACCGACAACATGCTGGCCGCACTCGCCAGCGAGTTCAGGAAGGCCGCCAGCGCCTACGTCAAGTCGGGCAAGAGCATCGTCGCCTACGGCAGCTACGGCAGCACCTCGGCCAACGGCGTGGCCGGCGGCAGCGGCGTGCTGTACTACAGGAACGACTTCATCGACGTGGCCAGCGACGGCACCGTCAACAGCTTCAACATCGCCAACTACCTGAAGTACGTGGCCAGGCAGTCGCGGCTGAAGGCCGTGCCGGCCTTCGACCAGCGGGCCCAGAGCCCGGCGCTGGCGGCCACCGCCTCGGCCGACACCACGGCCGCCGGCGCCACCGTCTACGGCAACTACAGCGGCGGCGAATCGAACCTCTTCGGCACCGCGGCCCAGGTCTACGCCAACTTCACCGAGTACGGCTGGAACCACAACAACGGCGGCGACTCCATCACCGCCATCCAGAGCGACATCGGCCTGCTCAACACCGGCTACACCTGGGCCGCCGCACCGCAGAAGGCCGCCCTGCAGGGCCAGTACAAGCTGATCAACGCCCTGGCCTACATCGGCAAGACCGACGGCATTGCCCCGCACTGGCGCATCCGCAACGGCGCCCGTGACCGCGACACCTCGTTCACCGTGGCCTACAACATCAGCCGCGCGCTGAGTGCCGACGCCAAGGTCAAGGACGTCGATTTCGCGCTGCACTGGGACCAGGGCCACGCGGGCAACTACGACGTGCAGTCGGCGTTCGGCTGGATCGATGCGCGCCTGGCGGCGGGGGATTGAGGCGCCGGCTCAGGGTGGCTTCAGGCCCAGTTCAGGTAGGCGGCCTTCTGCACCAGGAAGCCGTCGATCTGGGCTTGGCCGCCCTTCCAGCCGTATCCACTGTCCTTGATGCCGCCGAAGCCCACGGCGGGATCCACGAGGCCGTAACAGTTGACCCACACGGTGCCGGCCTGGATGCCGTGCACCATTTTCATCACGGTCTTGATGTTGCTGGACCACACACCACTTCCCAGGCCGTAGCGTGTGCTGTTGGCCAGAGTCAGGGCCTCATCGACGCTGTCGAACGGGATCACCGAGGCGACGGGGCCGAAGATCTCCTCTCGGGCGATCGCCATGTCGTTGTGGACGTGGCTGAACAGCGTGGGTGCGATGAAGTAGCCCTGGGTCAGGTCGCCCCCGAGGCGCTCACCTCCTGCAACGAGCCGGGCGCCTTCGTTTTGCCCTTGGGCGACGTAGTTCAGCACCGTGTCGAGTTGGCGCTGAGAGATCAGGGGGCCGAGATGGGTGTCGGCTGCCAGCGGATCGCCGACCTTGAGGGTCTGGCCGTAGCTCGCCATGCGGTCGACGAACTCATCGACCAGCGGGCGTTGCACGAACACTCGCGTACCCGCGAAGCAGATCTGGCCACTGTTGTTGTAGACGCCCATGGCGACGCCAGGCACCGCCTTGTCGAGGTCCGCGTCGGCGAAGACGATGTCAGGCGACTTGCCGCCGAGTTCCAGTTGCAGGCGCTTGGTGTTGACGGCCGAGGCCTTGATGATCTCGCGGCCCGTGGCGTTCGAGCCGGTGAAGGCGATGCGATTGACATCGGGGTGAGCGGCCAGCGCAGCACCGGCCTCCGAGCCCAGGCCCGTGACGACGTTGATGACGCCGGCAGGCACGCCCGCTTCGACCAGCAGCTCGGCTGTGCGCAGCACGGCCAGCGACGCGTCCTCGGCGGGCTTGAGCACAGCGGTGCAGCCGGTCGCCAGCGTGGGCGCCACCACGTGCATCTGGCCGAACAGCGGGCCGTTCCACGGAATGATGCCACCCACCACGCCTACCGGCGTCTTCAGGATCATTGTCGTCACCTGGCCGCCGGCCAGGGAGTTCGACGGCAGCTCGCCGCCCACCTGCCGTGCCATCGACGCGTAGAACAGCAGGTTCTGGATGGCCGTGGGGCGGGCTGCGCGCAGCTTGGCCAGGGGTGCGCCCATGTCCAGCGATTCCAGCAGGGTGAGTTCGTCGAAGTGGCGCTCGAACAGCTCGATGAACCGCATCATCACCTGCTGCCGCTGGGCCGGGGTGAAGCGAGACCAGGGGCCTTCGAAGGCGCGACGCGCGGCCGCCACGGCGGTATCGACCTCCGCAGCGCCGCCACGCGCAAGTTGTGCGAGCACTTCACCCGTCGCGGGGTTGCGAGTGGGCAAGGTCTGCCCATCGGCGCTGTCAACCCAGCGGCCGTCGATGAAGTGCTGCAGACGCGGCTTGCCGAGGAAGTCCGGCAGGGTGATCGGAGAAGGGCGGGTCATGCGGGTCAGAACTCGAAAACGGCCTTGCCGGCGGTCTGCTTGTCGAACTCGCGGTAAGCCTCTTCGGCGTCCTCGAGCTTCCAGCGGTGGGTGAACTGGCGGTCGACGTCGATGCCGTGCTCGGCCACGTAGCGCACGCAACGCTCCAGGCCGACGTCCGAGAAGGTGAGATGGCCGACGATCGTGCGCTGCTTGATGATGAGGTCGGGCAGGACGTTCAGCGAGACATCACCCCCGACGCCGACGAAGCCGATGCGGCCCCAAGTAGCCGTGCTGCGCACGGCGGCCTGGCGGGCAGCCGCCACACCCGCTGTGTCGATGGCGACGGAGACGCCTTGGCCGCCTGTCCAGTCGAGGATCGCTTCGACAGCGTCCTGTTGGCTCGAGTCGATGGCATGCGTCGCACCGAAGGCCAAAGCCTGTGCCACGCGCTGGGGGGACACATCGATTGCCACGCAGCGGATGCCCATGACCTTGGCCAATTGGATGGCCGATTGGCCCACCGGGCCCATGCCGAAGACTGCCAGCGTGTCACGACCACTGACCTGAAGGCGTTCGATGGCCGCGAAGGCAGTGCCCATGCCGCAGGAGATTGCTGCGCCCGCCGAGAAGCTGATTTCATCGGGCAAGTGGATGAGTGACTTCGCCGGCACCTTCAGGTAGTGCGCATGGCCGCCGTGAGCCGTCTGGCCGTAGACGGTCGAGCCCTGGTCGCACAACTGCACCCAGCCGGAGCGGCATTCGCGGCAATAACGGCAACCGTCATAGTGGTAGTTGAGCACTCGGTCGCCGACCTTGAGCATCTTCGGATCGACGTTTCGGCCCAGGGCCGCCACCACACCGGCAGGCTCGTGGCCGGCGATGATCGGGTCGCTGTCCTTCAGGCCGCGTGCCTCAAGGAAGGCAGGGCTCTTGATCTTCAGCGAGGCGCCGCGTGCGCCGCGGTAGCCATGCAGGTCACTGCCGCAGAAGCCCGAAGCCTTCATTTCGACGATCACATCGTCGGGCCCCGGCGTGGGGTCGTCGAAGGTCATCAGCTCCAGATGTCGGTTGCCCGTAAAGACCACGCCCTTCATGCTGCATCTCCCAGTTCCAGGCCGTCAGCCACACCGAACATCGCCTTCACTTCCAGGTACTCCTCAAGGCCGAACACGCCCATCTCGCGACCATTGCCTGAACGCTTGAAGCCCCCCATCGGCGCCGACTGGTTGCTGGCCGCGCCGTTGATGAACACGCGCCCGGCGCGCAGTTGGCGGGCGACATCGAGACCGGCCTGCTCGGTGCCGGCGAATACATAGGCGCCCAAGCCATAGGGCGTGCCGTTGGCGATGGCGATGGCCTCGGCCGTGGTCTGATACGGAATGACGGCCAGCACCGGGCCGAAGATCTCATCTTGTGCGATCGTCATCGTCGGCTCTACATCGGCGAAGACAGTGGGCTGCACGAAGTAGCCCTTGTCCAGACCTTGCGGACGACCGAGGCCGCCGCAGACCAGACGTGCGCCCTCCTGCAGGCCGATCTCGATGTAGCGCTGTACCCGTTCGTACTGGGCCTTGTTGACCAGCGGGCCCATCGTCGTGGCCGAATCGCGCGGATCGCCCACGCGCAGCCGCGCCGCCGCCTCTCGCAGCAGAGGAAGCATCTGGGCCACTTGGTCGGCCTGCACCAGCATGCGGGTTGGGGCGTGGCAAGACTGGCCGCTGTTGAAGAAGGCCCGGCTGATGTTGAAGTCGGCTGCGGCCTTCAGGTCGGCGTCGGGCAGCACCACGTGGGCCGACTTGCCGCCCAGTTCCTGCGCCACGCGTTTGACGGTTGGCGCAGCGTTCTGCGCGATGAGCACGCCGGCGCGCGTCGAGCCGGTGAAGGACACCATGTCGATGTCCGGGTGCTCGCAGATCGCCTGGCCGACGCCCGGCCCATCGCCATTGATCAGGTTGAACACGCCAGCGGGTACGCCCGCCTCGTGCAGGATTTCGGCCATCAGGATGGCCGTGACCGGCGTGAACTCGCTGGGCTTCACCACCACCGAACAGCCGGCAGCCAGGGCCGACGACAGCTTCGTGGCGATCAGTTGCGCCGGCCAGTTCCAGGCCGTGATGAGACCGCACACGCCAATGGCTTCGCGGCGAACCACGTGACCACCCTGGCGGGCTTCGAAGTCATACGCCTGAAGGGTCCGCGCCGCCTGCCCGAAGATGTCGATCGCGCCGGTGGTCAGCTGGGTGAGGCCGATCGGCGAGCCCAGTTCCTGCGTGATGGCATCGGCCACGTCGGCCTGGCGTGTCTTGAAGCAGCGCTCGATCTGCTGAAGCAGTTCGATGCGCTCGGCTTTGGTGGTTCGGCTGAAAGTCCCGAAGGCGCGGCGCGCCGCCTTGACCGCACGATCGACATCGGCGGTGCCACCCAGGCTCACCGTCGCGAACGGTGCCTCGGTGGCTGGATTGACGAGGGTGAACGGCTGGGCGGCCAGAGGCTCGACCCACTGGCCGTCGATGTAGAAGTGTCCGTAGTGCTTCATGCGTCGGTGGCGTCTTGTTGGCTTTCGCGCGCCCCGGATCAGGAGCTGTGCGTGAGGCCGCCGTCGCAGGCGATGGTCTGGCCGCTGATGAAGGAGGAGGCTTCGGTGCTGAGGAACATCACGATGCCCACGAGATCGGCAGGCACCTGGCCGCGTGGCACGCATTGCTGCGCCAGCATCTGTTGCCGACGCTCGGCCGTCGGGTTCACGGTGCGGTCGACCTCGGTGGCCACGCCGCCCGGGCGGATGCAGTTGACCGTGATGCCGGCAGGGCCGAGCTCACGGGCCAGCGATGCCGTCATGCCGATCAGCGCGGACTTCGACGCCACGTAGTGCAGGTAGTTCGTCACGCCCAGGCGCACGGCATCGGACGAGATGTTGACGATGCGGCCCCAGCCGGCCTGGCGCATGTGCGGGGCCACCGCGCACACGCAATGGAAAACGCCGGTGACGTTCACCCGCATCACCTGCTCCCATTCGGCGACGGGGATCTGGTCGAAGGGACGCTTCTGCAGCGTGGCGAAGATGGCCGCGTTGTTCACGAGCACGTCGACGCGTCCATGTTGCGCGACCACGGCCGAGACCATGGCATCGACTGACGCGCGGTCGCCGACGTCCACGGCCACCGCCATCGCACGGCCGCCCGAACGCGTCACCTCTTCGGCCACACGGGCGGCCTTGTCCGCGTCGAGATCGGCCACGATGGCGACGGCACCGGCCGCGCCATATTGGCGCGCCAACTCGCGGCCGATGCCTTGCCCGGCCCCGGTGATGACGACGACGCGGTCCTGCACGCTGAAGTTGCGAGCGGAGGCCGGCACGCCGGATTCGTCCGGGGTCTGGATGAAAACGCCTTGGGTCATTGCGGAGGTCCGGGATGAGCCGATGGGGATGGTCAGTCGATCGAGAGCTTGTACTTCTTGACGAAGTCGCTGTAGCCCGCTGCATCGCTCTTCATGACGCTGGCCAGTTCCTTGGCCGAGCCCGGCCAGGCGATGAAGCCGATGTTGGCCAGGTAGTCCTGTGCTTCCGGTGACGCCATGATCCTGGCCACCTCGGTGTTGACCTTGCTCACGATGTCGGTGGGCGTGCCATCCGGAGCAAACAGTGCGATCCAGGTGCTGACCTGTACGTCGGCCGGGCCACCGGACTCGATCACGGTGGGCACGTTGGGGAAGCGTGGGTGACGCTTCGGCCCGGCGAAGGCCAGCAACTTGAGTTTGCCGGCCTTGACCAGTGGCCCCGCCGTTGCCGCCGTCGCGAAGGCGAAGTCAACGGTGGATTGGCTGACGTCGACGTACATCTGGCCCACGTCCTTGTACGGGACGTGTGACATGGGCACGCCGGATGCCGCCTCGGTCAACACACCTCCGATGTGCAACTGGCCGCCGACGCCGGATGAGCCGTAGCTCAGCGGCGTCTTGCGCTTGCGCGCTTCAGCCAGCAGGTCGGCGTAGGTGTTGACCTTGGATGCGGCTGCGATGGTCACGAAGTAGTTCGTCGAGTACATCGGGGCCACGGCCTCGAAGTCCTTCTGCGCATCGAACGGCACCTTCTTGTACAGGTACGGATGCAGCGACATGATCGCCTGGTCGATCAGCAGGAAGGTGTAGCCATCCGCAGGCGCCCGCTTGACCGTTTCGACCCCGATCCAGCCGTTGGCGCCAGGCTTGTTGTCGATGATGACCTGCTGCTTCCAGGTCTGGCTGAGCTTTTCGGCGACCATGCGCATCACCGCATCCGGTCCGGTGCCGGGCGGGTAGGGCATGACGATCTTCACCGGCTTGTTCGGGAAGGTGTCTGCGACCGCTGCGGTGGCGAAAGCCGCGAGCGAGAGGGCGGCCAGCATGGTCTTGACGAGTCTCATGTCCTTGTCTCCGTCGGTGTTGTGTTGGTGAGCGATGGGCCGAGGCCGCTCAGGCCGCGGCCTCGATGATGCGGATGTCGCGTACAGCGCCGCTGCCCAGTGCCTTGAGTGCAGCCTGATAGCCCGGACCGTCATGGGTGGCGATGGCCTGCGCCAGGCTGTCGAACTCGATCAGGATCGTGCGCTGACGCAGGCCTGCTTCGTACACCTCGCCCGGCAACCCGCGGGCCAGGAAGCGACCACCTCCAGCCACGATCGCTGGCCCCGCCAATTTTCCATATTCGGCCACGGCCGCATCGTCACTGATTTCTCGATAGGTATTTATCCAGTAGGCCTTGGTCATTTTTTGTCCTGAGATTTCGGTTTTGGGAGTACGGGTTTCGAGGCGTGCGATCTCTTCGCGTTGGGTATTGATCTTCGTCGCTGCACCTGACAGCAGGAATGCGATGTCGGTGCCCATGGATATGAATCTTGCGCCACGACCTGCCAATTCAGCGGCTATTTCAGGCTTGCTGTTGAGGCCGCCGACTCCGAGATATTTCCCGTTGGCCTTGCAGGCGGCCAGACACCGGTCATAGGCATCGCGGACGCGAGGATGTTCGAGTTGCCCGACGATGCCCATCGATGCGCACAGGTCGTTGGTGCCGACGAACAGCATGTCGACGCCCGGAACGGCCGCGATGGCATCCACCTCGGCCAAGGCGGCGTCGGATTCGATCATCACGATCACCAGGGTGCTGTCGTTCAGGCCCTGGGCCATGCGACTGGACGGCACCGGGCGATAGTTGAACTGCGGCATCAGTGCACCCGGGATCGAGCGCTCGCCCAGTGGTGCGAAACGGGCTGCCCGCACAGCCTCGCTTGCAGCCTGTGCAGAGTCGATGTGGGGCACGATCACGCCTTCGGCGCCACCATCGAGCACCGACGCGATCTGCGAGACGTTGGCCACCCTGACCAGCGGCGTGACGCCGATGGCCGTGCTGGCCAGACAGATCTGCATCGTGGATTCGAGCGACAGACTGCTGTGCTCCATGTCGACGTACAGCGCGTCGAAGCCCGCAGCCTTGGCCAGACCGGCGATCTCGATCGAACGCACCATACGCACCGTCAGCGACAGCGCCGGTGCATCGCCGCTGGCCAGGCGGTGCTTGAGTGCGTTGCGCGGAAGGCCGGCGGGGTGGGGCTGCATGGGGGTGGTTCTTCCTGTTCAGATGAATCCGCCGGTGCATTCATGCAGCGTTGACGGACCCGATGGGGACCGGATGATCAATGTCGCCATGACCTGCGTCAACGGTTTGGACGGGCTGCTGAAAACCCTTGAAATAACCTGAGGTTATGCCTCTGATCAGCCCCGTGTTGATCGGGCCATGGTCGCCCACTAGGATCTTGGTTCGATTCCACTGCTCGACGTCTTTTCGCGGTGGTGGTCGGACTATTTTTTGTGAGGAGAAATCATGCGCGTTTCTACGGCTGAAACGGCCGATTCCGGGCGTGTGGGCAGTATGCGAGACGGGGTGCTGGGCGCACTCTAAACTGAAGCGCAACACCCGAACTGAATCAAAGACCTGAGGCGATGGGCCAAGCATATTCAAGCCTGAGCATCGAGGAGCGCACGCAGATCAGCCTGCTGCGCAGCCA
>NZ_JBBUTF010000044.1:0-15621 GCF_038066575.1 Pseudaquabacterium rugosum
GCTGCGCAGCAGGCTGATCTGCGTGCGCTCCTCGATGCTCAGGCTTGAATATGCTTGGCCCATCGCCTCAGGTCTTTGATTCAGTTCGGGTGTTGCGCTTCAGTTTAGAGTGCGCCCAGGGTAGAGCTCGCCGAATTCTCCTGTTTTGACAAATACAGTTCCTTCGCCCTTTGTGTTGCATTCGTTGCCCGGAGGCGCCTGACCCATTACAAAATCAGCAATGCGATCCAGACTCACCGGTTCGACCGGCTCGGACGTATCAAGCAACTTGCCACTCGAAGCCAGAGAGAAGATCAACTCTCGCAGGCGATCCACACCCCCAGGCGCATTCGCAATGTGGCCAAACTCGGCCAGAAACTGCTGCGCGTCCATCAGGCTTCGTCCCCGCTGCGGTTGTCCAGCCGCGCGCGCGACAGGGCAACGGCCTGGTGCAGCTTGGCCTGCAATACCTCCTTGGATGGCAGGGCGGTGAGGTACTCGGCCACGTGGATGCCGCTGGCGTCCAGCTCCAGCAGCTCGATCTGTTCGCGCTTCTTGTGGCCGCTGCACAGGATGATGCCCAGGGGCGGGGCTTCGCCCGGTTCCTGCTCGTGTTTGGCCAGCCAGCGCAGGTACAGCTCCATCTGGCCCTTGTATTCGGCCTTGAAGTCGCCGAGCTTCAGATCAATGGCCACCAGGCGTTTGAGGCGGCGGTTGTAGAACAGCAGGTCGATGTAGAAGTCGTCCTGGTCGAGCTGGATGCGCTTTTGCCGCGCCACGAAGCTGAAGCCCGCGCCCAGCTCCAGCAGAAAGCCTTCGAGCTCGCGCAGGATGGCGTCTTCCAGATCTTTCTCCAGGTAGCGGTCTTGCAGGCCCAGGAAGTCGAGCACGTAGGGGTCTTTGAGCACCAGGGCGGGCGTCATCTCGCCCGTCTGGCGCAGGGTGGCCAGCTCTTGTTGGATCAGCTCGGCGGGCTGTCTGGACAAGGCCGTTCGCTCGAACAGCTGGGAGTCCATGCGGTCTTGAAGGATGCGGGTGCTCCACCCTTCCTGCTGGCACATCTGCAGGTAGAAGTCGCGCTTGAGCGGGTCGCCGATGTAGATCAGCGCCTTGAGGTGGGTCCAGCTCAATTGTCTCCGCGCTGCGGAGACAGTTGGCTCGTCGGGGAAGGCCTCGGCAAAGCGCAGCATGTGGCGCAGGCTTTTCTCGGAAAAGCCGCGCCCGTACTCGGCCTCCAATTGTCTCGCCAGCGCGGAGACAATGCGTTCGCCATAGCCGGCCCGCTGGCCTTGCAGCACCTCGGTGCGGATGCGCTGGCCGATATGCCAGTAGAGCTGGGTGAGCGCGCTGTTGACCGTGCTGGCCAGCTGCTGGCGGCTTTGCTCGATGAGCTGTCGGATGTCGCCCAGCAGCTTCGGCGTGGGATCAAGCATTGAGTCGCTCATGCCTGGGGCTCCCCCGCCTCGGTCTCGGCGTTGAAGTGGTGCGCCAGCGCGTCGGCCAGTTCGGTCTTGAGGCGGTTTTCGGTTTCCTGGATCTGGCCGAGCAGGGTCTTGTACTTCTCCAGCAGCACGTCGGGGTCGTGGCTCTCCTCTTCCGGTGCGTTGGGGTTCTTCAGGTCCAGGTTGTAGATGGGCCAGTAGATGCGGTCGCCCGCGGCCTGGGCATCGCGGGCTTGCAGGCGCAAACCCTCAGCCTGCGGGCGCAGCGTTTCAATCTGCTCTTCCACCGCTTTGCGCTGTTGCGGGTCGGTCACGCCCTTGATGGAATCTCGCAGGGCGCGCATCTGGCCTTCGACGGCGCTGGCCTCATTGTTCAGTTGTTCAGCGCGGGTCCAGTGGGGCTGGGCAGCGGCTTCGGCTTGCTCACGCTTGGTCTTGAAGTCAACCTTCCAGGCGTGTTCGTTTTCTTCCCGGTCGGCAAAGCCATTGGCTTCGCTGCCCCACCAGTCCTGCAAGGGTTTGAACTCCTCAATGCGGATGGGCTTGGTCTTGCTGTAGCTCTTGTAGCCCGGCGGGTAGGGGTGTTCGTAGAACCAGATGGTGTCGGTGTGGAAGCGCTCGGTGCCGTCTTCCGCCTGCGCGCCCTTGGTGAAGAACAGCAGATTGGTCTTGATGGTGGTGTAAGGCGCGAACACGCCTTTGGGCAGGCGCACGACGGTGTGGAGGTGGCAGTCGCGCAGCAGCATGCGCTTGAGCGTGCCCTTGATGCCGTCTCCAAACAGGAAGCCGTCGGGCAGCACCACGGCGGCGCGGCCGTTCTCCTTGAGCAGCTTCTTGACGATGAGGGCCATGAACATGTCGGCCGTCTCACGCGTGCGCAGGTCCGCCGGATAGTCGCTGCCGACGCCGTCGTCCTCGTAGCCGCCGAAGGGCGGGTTGGTGATGATGCAGTCCACCTTGTCCTGGGCGCGCCACTCGTTCCAGCCCACGCCGAGCGTGTTCTTGCGCTCGATCTGGCTGGGCACGTCAATCTCATGCAGCAGCATGTTGGTGGTGCACAACAGGTGCGGCAGCTGCTTTTTCTCGATGCCTCGAATCAGTGTCTCGATGGCCGCCTTGTCGGCAGCACTGGACTTGGCGGTGAGCTGGTGGCGGAAATGGTCGATAGCGGCCGTCAGGAAGCCGCCCGTGCCACAGGCAGGGTCCATCACGGTTTCACGTCTGGCTAGGCTTGGGTTCAGACGATCAGCCATCAAATGCGTGATGGCACGAGGCGTGTAGAACTCACCCGCGTTGCCGGCGCCGCGCAGGTCATTGAGCAGCTGCTCGTACACATCGCCCAGGTTGGCGCGTACGGTGAAGTCGTCGAAGTTGATGGCTTCTTCCAGCTTCTCGATCACGGCGAGCATCTCCGCATAGGCCAACGCCTGCTGCATCCCGTGCCCAACCGGAAACCGGGCCTGCTTCGCCTCGACCACGGCGAGCGGAACATTCGGCCGAGCGTAGAGCACATAGTCCGCGCGCTTGGGCCCGCCCTTGGCCTCCGGGTTGCGCACCCGCGCGGCCAGCTTGCCGCGCACCATCACCCGCCCGTCGGTGAGGCTGACCTCCTCCCGGAACTGCGCCTGCTGCCATCCAGCGGCCTGGATGGCGGGCGTGATGAACTTGGTACAGATGTCCCGTTCACTGAGTTCGTGCTTGTCCACCTGAGTGCGCTCCCCGTCGCCTTCGATTCTTTGCTTGGGTGGTGCTCAGCTGGTGGGAAACACCCCCTCGGGCCGAAGTCTACCGGTCGTCATCTGTCTGTCTGAAATTCGGAAAAATCAACAAAATCGGTGTTTTGGAGGGGTGCGTATTCTGCCCGGCCGAAGATGGCCAGCAGTTGGCGGTCAGAAGGTGGACGCAGCGATCACTTGCCCACAGCCAACCGCCGCCAGATGCTCGCCCCGTTTCGCCCACCGCCCGGCCGGTCACCCGGCCCGGCGCCCGCTGCCAGGCCCAACCAGTCCGCCTGATCCCGCCTGTCGTCCAGCACCACCGTGCCCCTCGGATCGGCCGTCTGCCCTGCCGTCACCCACGGCAGCGCCTGCACATCCGCCTGCCGCGCCAGCCACAGCACCTCGGCGTCTGACCCGGCGGCGCCCGCAGCCGATGGTGCGTCCGCCTCCGCCGGCTCCGCCGCGACTTCCACCCCCAGCCCCGCGCCCACGCACCTCGTCCACACCCTCAGCCACCCCGCCCCGTGCAGCCCCGCCAGCACGCCCGCCGCCATCTGCCCCGCCGGCACCGCACACACCCAGCGCTGCAGGTTCCGCAAGGCCGGCCGCATGCTCAGGCTGGTCGGTGTCGGGTGCGTCAGCAGGCGCTGATACGCCGGTTCCTCCAGCACCTGCGCATCCCGCAGGCCGTAGAGCGTGAAGAAGCGTGGGCCCGGGCCGTCGTCCGCGCGGGCCCAGCGCAGGCCCCAGTGCAGGCCGGGCACGGTGCAGCGTTCGGGCACGTGCTCGTGGCGGTGCCAGTGCTCGTAGTCGTCGGCCCGTGCCGGGTCGACGTCGTTCCACAGCGCCAGCACGGCGCCGACGGGCTCACCGGGCTGAATCGGCTGCATCGGCGTCCTCCACGGCCTCCACCGTCCCGTCATCCTCAGGCGATGGGCACAGCACCACCTTGGTGGCGCGCTTGTCGTGTGCCAGGGCGAAGCCCTCCAGGCCGCGGGCCAGCGGCAGCACGTGGCTGACCATCGGCGCCAGCGCTTCGGCCTCGTCGGCCAGCAGCTGCAGCACCTGGGGCCAGGCGGCTTCGCTCGGGCGGAAGGAGCCGCGCAGCTGCTGTTCGCGCCGCACCAGGGTGGTCAGGTCCAGGTCGAGCGGGCGGGCGTGGATGCCGGTGACCACCAGCACGCCGCGTCGCTTGAGCAGGGGCAGGGCCGCGGTGATGCTGGCGGGCACGCCGGTGGCCTCGACCACGAGGTCGAAGGGCTGGCCGTCGGTGTGGGGGCGCACGGCGTCGGCCAGGGGCTGGCGGGCGACGTCGACCAGGGCGTCGAAGCCGAGTGCGCGCAGGGCCTGCAGGCGGGGGGCGTCGTCGTGGCCGCTGATCACCACCTGGGCGGCGCCGGCGCGCCGGGCCAGCACGGCCACGCCCTGGCCGATGGTGCCGGGGCCCATCACCAGCACGCGCTGTCCCCTCACATCACCGGCCACCTGAAGGGCCTGCCAGGCGATGGACAGCGGCTCGGCCAGGGTGGCCAGGGCGTCGGGCAGGTTGTCGGGCACGGGCACGCAGTTGCGTTCGGGCACCAGCACCCAGGGGGCGAAGGCGCCGGGGCGGGTCATGCCCAGGCCGGTGCGGGTCTCGCAGGCGTCGGGGTCGTCGCGGGTGCAGGCGGCGCACTGGCCGCACACGATCGACGGGCGCACCACCACGCGGCGCCCGGCATGGCGGCCGTCGCAGGCGCGGCCGACGAACTCGTGGCCGAGCGTCACCGGCAGGCGCGGGGCGATGAAGTGGTAGCTGGGGGTCCAGTCGTCCACGTGCAGGTCGCTGCCGCAGATGCCGGTGGCCAGCACCTGGATGCGCACCTGGCCGGGCGCGGGGGCGCCGGGTGGTGGGACGTGGCGCAGCTGCAGGCCGGGGGCGGCGACGGTCTTCTGGAGGGCGAGCATGGGATGCGCCTTCAATCGATGGTGATGCCGACCTTGCGGATGACGGCGCCCCACTTGCGCGATTCCTCCTGGATGAAGCTGCGGAAGCTGGCCGCGCTGCCGCCGCCGGGCACCAGGCCCTGGCGGATCAGGCTCTCGCGCACGGCGGGCAGCTGCAGCACGGCCTGGATGTCGGCGTTCATCCGCTCGACCACGGCGCTCGGGGTGCCGGCGGGCGCGAACACGCCGTTCCAGGCCAGGGCCTCGAAGCCGGGCAGGCCGGATTCGGCCAGCGTGGGCAGCTCGGGGTGGCCGTCCATGCGCTTGAGGCCGGTGGTGGCCAGCAGGCGCAGGCGGCCGCCCTGCACCAGCGGCAGCAGCGGCGGCTCGACGGTGAACAGCATCTGCGTCTCGCCGCCCACCAGCGCGGTGGCGGCCGGCGGCGAGCCGGCGTAGGGCACGTGCACCGCATCGACGCCGATCTGGGTGAGCATCAGTTCGGCCGTCAGGTGCGAGGAGCTGCCGTTGCCCACCGAGCCGTAGTTGAGCTTGCCGCCTTCCTTGCGGGCCCAGGTGATGAATTCAGGCAGGGTGCGGGCCGGGTGGTCGGCGCGCACGGCCAGCACGTTGGGTTGCGAGGTGGTCAGGATCACCGGCAGCAGGTCGCGCTCGGGCTGGTAGGGCAGGCGCTTGTACAGATAGGGCGCGAACGCGATGGGGCCGTTGAAGCCGAGGCCCACGGTGTGGCCGTCCGGCGCGGCCTTGGCCACCGCGTCCATGCCGAGGGTGCCGCCGGCGCCGGCCTTGTTCTCGATCACCAGCGGCTGGCCCCAGCGGGCGCGCAGGGGCTCGCTCAGGGCGCGGGCGATGGTGTCCAGCGAGCAGCCGGCCGGGCAGGGCACGATGACCTTGACCGGCTTGTCCGGCCAGGCGGCGTGGGCCGGCAGCACCGCGGCGCAGGCGGCCAGGGCGATGGCCCGCAGCGGCCAGGACTGCGCCGGGCGGTGCGGGCGGGTGGCTGCGGTGGCGGCGGTGCCCTCCGGCTGGTCGGCGTGGGTGCGGGCAAGGGCCTGGTCGGCGTGGGGCATCGTGGGCCGGGTCATGTCGTCTCCTGTCGTGTCGGGGGTCTGCCGGGGCCGTGGCGCCCCGGATCGGCCCGATTGTTCCCAGCCGGCAGCGAAACTTCAAAGATGGATCCGGTATGGTGGCCATATCCACAACAGATGACTGACCCCGATGGACCGCACGCTGGAGCTGCGACACCTGCGCTATTTCCTGGCCGTGGCCGAGGCGGGCAGCTTCAGCGCGGCGGCGCAGAAGCTGTTCATCGCCCAGCCGCCGCTGTCGTCGCAGATCCGTCAGCTGGAGCAGGCGCTGGGCCGGCCGCTGTTCACCCGCCACGCCCGCGGTGCCCATCTGACCTCGGCCGGTGAGGCGCTGCTGCCGCGGGCCCGCGCCATCCTGGCCGCGGTGGCGGCCCTGCCGGACGAGCTGGACCGGCCCGATGCCGCGCCGCGGCTGGCGCTCGGCTATGTGCCGTCGGCCAGCAGCACGCTGCTGCCGGACGTGCTGCAGGGCCTGCGCGAAGGCACTGGCGATGGCACTGGCGAAGGCCCTGTCGACGGCTGGCGGCTGGAGCTGCACGAGCAGATCACCGACCAGCAGGTGCAGGCCCTGCACGCCGGCACGCTGGACGCCGGGCTGGCGCGCAGCCCGGGCGCGCGCCACGGGGTGGACGTGCTGTGCGCGCTGGACGATCCCTTCGTGCTGGCCACGTCGGGTCCGGCGGCCGCAGGCGGCCCGGTCGCGCTGGCCGACTGGGCCCGCGCGCCCTTCATCGCCTTCACCCGCCACCGCGGCCCGGCCACCTTCGACCAGTCGATCCGCTGCTGCCTGGAGGCGGGCTTCAGCCCGCGCATCGCGCACGAGGCCAGCACCGTCCACGGCGTGCTGGACCTGGTGCGCGCCGGCCTCGGCGTGGCCCTGGTGCCGCGCTCGACGGCGGTGCTGGCGGGCCCGGGGCTGCGCTTGCTCCGGCTGGCCCATCCACCGCAGCACGAGCGCCTGTGCCTGATCGCCCGGCCGGGCGATCCGAACCCGCTGCTGGGGCCGCTGCGCGTGCGGGTGCAGGCGGCCCTGGACCACCTGGAGGCGCGGTTGACGCAGGTGTTGCCGGGGTGAACGTGGGGGACGGGTGGCCGCCGGATCAGAGTGGCGCACCTACACTCTGACCGATACCTCCGGTACGCGTGTACCGCCACCGGGCGTACCGCGATGGGGCCTGCGTATGCAAATCGAACAGATCCGACTCAAGAATTTCCGAGCGTTCCGTGATGTCCAGATGAAGGACATTCCGCGCTTCTGCGTGCTGGTCGGGGCCAACGGCAGTGGCAAGAGCACCTTGTTCTCGGTCTTCGCCTTCCTGCGCGATGCGATGGCGAGCAACGTGACCGTGGCCCTCGCCCGCCTGGGCGGCAGCCGTGGCATCCAGGAGGTGCGCAGCCGCGGGGCGCAAGGGCCGATCGAGATCGAGTTGAAGGTGCGCACCGAGCTCGCGGACGGGCGGTCCCGCCGCATCACCTACGAACTGCACATCGATGAGCGTGATGGCCGGCCGGTCGTGTCGAAGGAGGTGTTGCGCTACAACCGGGGCAACCGGGGCGGGCGACCCTGGAAGTTCCTGGACTTCGGCGACGGCCAGGGTGAGGCCGTGACCAACGAGCTGGATTCGGTGACCGACGAGAGTCAGCTGATCCGCGAGACCCAGCGACTGAAGTCAGCCGACATCCTGGCCATCAAGGGGTTGGCGCAGTTCGAGCGTTTCCCGGCCGTGGTGGCGCTGGGCAACCTGATCGAGAACTGGCATCTGTCGGATTTCCACATCAGCCGGGCGCGGCCCGAAGCGGAGGCCGGCTTCGCCGATCATCTCAGCCGTGAGGGCGAGAACCTGTCGCTGGTGGTCGAGTACCTGCACCGCCACCATCCTGATCTGTTCACCCGCATCCTGGACCGCCTCACGCATCGCGTCCCCGGTGTGACCCGCGTGGAGGCCAAGACGACCGAGGAAGGGCGTGTCCTTCTGAAGTTCGCCGACGGTGCGTTCGAGGACCCGTTCCTGGCGCGCTTCGTCTCCGACGGCACGATCAAGATGCTGGCCTACCTGGTGCTGCTGTACGACCCGCTGCCGCATCCGCTGCTGTGTGTGGAAGAGCCCGAGAACCAGCTCTACCCATCCCTGCTCTGGGATCTGGCCGAGGAATTCCGTACGTACGCGGCACGCGGCGGCCAGGTCTTCGTCTCCACGCATTCACCGGATTTCCTCAATGCCGTCCAGCTCGACGAGGTGTTCTGGTTGGCGAAGGAGGCTGGCTACACCCACATCCACCGTGCCGCTGACGACGCCCAGCTGAGGGCCTACATGGATGCGGGTGACCGCATGGGCTTTCTCTGGAAGGAGGGGTTGTTCACCGGGGCGGATCCGCGATGAGGCATCTGGTCTTTCTGCTGGAGGGCCCATCCGAGAAGGAGGCCATCCACGCGTGGCTGCCGATGCTGTTGCCCGACGGCGTGCAGGCGCACTTCATCGTCTTTGAAGGCAAGCAGGACATGGAGCGCAGGCTCGCGCTCAAGCTTCGCCACTGGATGCTGGCCGACAGCCGGTTCATCGTCCTGCGGGACCAGGACAGTGCTGCTTGCACGGACGTGAAGGCCGCTCTCGTTGCCTGCTGCAAGGCATCCGGCCGTGAGGCCGAATGCGTGGTCAGGGTCGCCTGCCACGAGCTGGAGAGCTTCTTCCTGGGGGACTGGCAGGCTGTGGCGCAGGCCTTCGGCATGCCCCGTCTGGCGGATCTGGACCGCAAGGCGGTCTACAGGGATCCCGATCGCATCGCGTTGCCGGCCGCTGAACTGGAGCGTCATGTGCCCGGCTATCAGAAGCGAGAGGGTGCCAGGCGCATCGCGCCCCACATGGATCTGCAGCGCAACCGGTCACGCAGCTTCCTGCAGCTTCGAGATGCGATCACCCGGATGGTGGCGGCATGAGCGGCTTGCGGAAGTGGTCCTGGGTCGCCCTCGCCGCATGCCTCAGCCTGCTGGGCGCCGGCTGCACCACCGCCCCCAGCCATCCCGCGCTGCACACGCCGGCCTTCGAGGCCACGCCGCTGCTGCCGGTGCGCGCCTTCGTCGCCGATCTGGACGGCAGCGGTGCGCACCAGATCTCGCCCGACGGGCGGCGTCTGCTGTGGATGGCCCGTCAGGGCCTGGGCCCGGCGATGTTCGTCAAGGACCTGGAGTCGGGCGCCGTGCGCAGCTATCCGGTGCGGGCGCCGGGCGTCTGGGCGCGCGACAGCCGCCACGTGCTGCTGCACATGGACCAGGGCGGCAACGAGAACACCCACCTGCTGCGCTTCGACGCGACGGCGCCGACGCTGCAGCTGCAGGACCTGACGCCGTTTCCGCGCACCCGCGCCGTGCTGCACGCGCAGATCGAGGACAGCGATGACCTGCTGGTCGAGAGCAACCACCGCGATCCGCAGGTGTTCGACCTCTACCGGCTGGAGGCGGCCAGCGGTCGGCTGCGCCTGCTGGCGCGCAATCCGGGCGATGTCGCACGCTGGCTGACCGATCCCGCCACCGGCCGGCTCGTCGCCCGTGCGGCCCGCCGCGGTGGGCCGGGGCAGGAGCAGTGGGCGGTGGAGGTGGTGGTGGCTGAGGTGCCGGCCGGATCCTCCGCGGCGCCGTCGTTGGCGGTGGCGCCCGCGGCGTCGGCGGTCTCCTCGACCGCACGCGTCTGGCCGGATGCCGGGACCCGGACCGAGCCCACGCCCGTCACCGCGATGGCGCCTTCGCCTGACGCCGCCCCTGAACCCGTCTGGCAGGAGCGCTTCCGCATCGACTTCATGGCGCAGCTGGAGCCGCTGCGGCTGGCCGCCGATGGCCGTTCACTCTGGGCGTTGTCCAGCCGCGGGCGCGACACGCTGGCGCTGGTCCGGCTGGATCTGGCGGATGGCCAGGAGGAGGTGCTGCTGCACGATCCGGCCACCGACGTGGCCGGCGCTGCCTTCAGCCGCCGCAGCCGCATGCCGGTGGCCGCCTGGCTGGAGCCCGATGCGCAGGTCTGGCGCGTGCTGGATCCGGCCTGGGCCGATGTGCCGCGGCTGCTGGCCGGCCCGCACGGCAGCGCGCCGTCGCGGGTGACGCTGATGGGTGCCACCGACGACGAGCGCCGCCTGATCGCCAGCGTGCTGCGCGCCGACGGTGGCGAGACGGTGCTGATCGACCGGGATACCGGCCGACGTGAGGTGCTGGCCGAAGCGGCCCGCAGCCGGCTGGCGGCGCGCACGCCGCTGGGCGTGCAGCAGCCGCGCCAGTGGACCGCCCGCGACGGCCGTCCGCTGCACGGCTATCTGACGCTGCCGCCGGGTGCAGCCACAGCCACAGCCACAGGCGTGGCCACGGCGGCGGGCCCCGCCACCACCACCGCTGCCGCTGAAGCCGCAGCCACCACCCAGCCGCCCACCCGCCTGCCCACCGTCGTCTACGTCCACGGCGGCCCCTGGGCGCGCGATCTGCACCTGTGGCCCGATCCGCTGCCCACCTTCCTGGCCAACCGCGGATATGCGGTGCTGCAGGTCAACTACCGCGGCTCCACCGGCTACGGCCGCGCCTTCCGCGATGCGGCCATCGGCGAGTTCGGACGTGCCATGCACACCGATCTGGTCGATGCGCTGGACGCCCTGGTCGCCGAGGGCACCACCGATCCGGCCCGCGTGGCGATCATGGGTTACAGCTTCGGCGGTTATGCCGCCCTGGTCGGCATGACGACCCCGCCCGCACGCTTCGCCTGCGGCATCAGCGGTGTCGGCGTCACCGATCTGGCCCGCCTGATCGAGGACATGCCGCCGTACTGGAGCCTGGGCCGTCCGATGTGGCTGCGCTTCGCCGGTGATCCGGCCGATCCGGCCCAGCGGGCCGAGCTGCTGGCCCGCTCGCCCCTGACCCACGCGGCCCGCGCCCAGGGCCCGGTCCTGCTGCTGCACGGCGCCAACGATCCCCGCGTGCGCCTGGACCAGGCCACGCGCATGCACGAGGCGCTGCGCGCGGCCGGCCAGGTGTCCACGCTGCAGGTGTTCCCGCACGCGGGCCACGGCTTCCACCGCTGGCAGGACAACCTGCGCGCCTACCGCCTGACCGAGGATTTCCTGGCCGGCTGCCTGGGCGGCCGCAGCGCGGGTTTCGACCTGTTCGAGCTGGGGGCAGCGGTGCTCTGAGCGCCCTCACGGTCCGTGACGGGATGGGCTGCACCCCGCCCGCCCCGTGGGGTTCAAGGCCGGCGGTGAGGGCCGACAGGTGCTCTTGCAGGCGGCGCTGCCGGCGCCGTCGTGGCACGCACAATCGCCACCCGAGCCTGCCGGGGCCTGCGTCCGCATCCGGCACGGCCGTGTCTCCCCCCACCGCCACCGCGTTGTCCGCCGATGCCCACCGTCCTCGAGATCCTTGCCCATGCACCCGCGTCCGTGCCGGTGACCCATCCCGCCCCGGAAGCGGCCCGTTTCTTCGCCCAGGGGGAGTTGCCGCTGGATGCGCTGGTGGTGGAGGTGGACGGCTTCGGCCCGTTGGCGCAGCCCCTGCCGGCCGAGCGGGCGCAGGCGCTGCAGGCCCTCAGCGCGCCGGCCCGCTTCGGTCGTCGAGAGCAGACGCTGCTGGATACCCGTGTACGACACACCGGCGAGATCGATGCCGATCGGCTGGCCTTGCAATGGCCGACCGGGGGCTTCGCCCGGCTGCAGCAGGAGGTGGCCCGGGCGCTGGGTGTCGAACAGCTGGACGCGGCACTGCACAACCTGCTGATCTACGGCGCCGGCCAGTTCTTCAAGCCGCATCAGGACACCGAACGCCACCCTCGCATGGTGGCCACGCTGGTGCTGGTCTGGCCGAGTGCGCACCTGGGCGGTGATCTGCGCGTGACCCTGGGTAGCGATGAGGGTCTGCTGGCCTCGCAGCATCTGCAGGCACCGACCCTGCGCTGGTTCGCGTTCTATGCGGACTGCCGACATGAGGTGCTGCCGGTGAGCGAGGGTTGGCGCGTGGTGCTGACCTTCGATCTGATGGTGCCCGCCCAGACCGCCAGCCCGCGGTTTCCCCCCGCCTGGCTGGCGGACCTGCAGGCGGCCTTGCAGCTGGAGGTCGATGCGCAGCCCGAGGCCCGTGCCTGGGTGCTGCTGCTCGACCACGAGTACACCGAGCATGGCCTGCGCTGGCCCCTGCTCAAGGGGGATGACCGTTGGCGTGTGGCCGCATTGCGCACGGCTGCCCAGGCGCTGGGCCTGCAGCAGCACCTGGCCCTGGCCGAGCTGCACGAGACCTGGAACGCCCAGCCGGTCTTCCGCTCGCGCGTCAGCCGTTCCGGCCGTACGTACGACGAGATCACCGATGAGGTCAGCCCGCAGGACCTGATCGACGCGGAGATGACGCTGGACTTCTGGGTCGACACGCAGGACCGGGTCAGCCGCAAGGGCCATCTGACGATCGATCCGCAGCAGGTGCTGAGCTTCGTGGCCACCGGCGAGGACCACCGCACGGCCGAGGAGTACGAGGGCTACATGGGCAACTATGGCGACACGCTGGACTACTGGTACCGCCGCGCGGCGCTGGTGATCCGCAGCCCCTTGGCCGAGGCGCGGGACGCCTTCACGCTCGACTTCGACGCCGCCCTGGCCGAGGCGCGTCGCCTGGCGGCCGATCCGGCCCAGGCCGCGGCCCTGACCGCGCGGGTGAAGGCCGCGGACCGTGCGCTGCAGGACCGGATCCAGCAGCAGGGCCGCGCGCTGCTGGAGGCCTGCATGGATCTGGCAGTGGGCATGGACGATGTCGAGGCCGCCGTGGCCCTGTTGCTGCACTTCGACCCGACGAGCTTCCTGCCCGAGGATGCCGCCACGCTGGCCCGTCTGGCCCGCAGCGGCCATGGGTCACAGGGCCTGCTGCGGCTGCTGCAGGCCTGGTACGCGCCGGATGGACGCCCGTGGTACCGGGCCGGCCCGTGGCGCGCGGGGGCGTCGCCCTTCACGCCACCGAGCCTGTGGCCGGCGGATCTGGCCGCCTTCGTCACGGCGGCGCAGGCCGCGGCCTGGCCGGCCGAGTGCCTGACGGCCTTCTTCCGCGTCGGCCTGGTGCTGCTGGCGCGCTTCCATCGGTCCGCCCAGGACATCACGCCGGCGCAGCGCCAGGCGCTGCAGCCGGCCTTGATCGCTCAGGTGGCGGACTGGGCCCGGGTGCTGGTCGCGGTGCCGACGCAGGCGCTGCTGCCCGCATCGGCCACGGCGCCGGACGTGCCGCATCCGCTGCATGGCCTGATCGACGCCGTGCTGTGCTGCCCGCTGCTGTATCCATTGGCCGACCTGGTCGGCGTGGTGCAGGCCTGCGGGCCCGTGGCCCGGACCTGGCCGCCGACCGACAGCCTGGCGGCCCAGGTGCAGGCCGCCTTGCGGGCCGAACTGGACGAGCCCCCCCGCGCCGCCGATGACCACCGCCTGCGGCGTGTGGCGTGGACCTGTCGGTGCAAGGACTGCGCCCAGGTGATCGCCTGGGCCGAGGAGGCGTCGGCGCAGCCCCTGGTGCTGTCCATGGCCGAGCAGTGGCGCGTGCACGTGCAACAGCGCTGCGAGGCGGCGGGGGCCGGGCTGTCGTTCCAGACTGTCAAGCAGGGTTTGCCGTACAAGCTGGTGCTGGCCAAACCCCGGGACCTGCATCTGCGCGAACAGCTGCGGCGCACGCAGTGCTCACGCGATCACGCGATGCTGGCCCGCGCTGCCGCCAGCCCCTGGACACCGGCCACGATGCGCACCGGATCCAGCAGCGCATAACCCATCACCAGACCGGCACAGCGCGGCACGGCCTGCGATCCGGCAGTGCCCGCATCGGTCGGCAGGTAGAGTGGCCCGACCGGATGCACCCGCACGCCGTGGGCGAGCGCGGCGGCCACCAGGGCCGGCTCGGCCTGCGCCGGCAGGGCGGGAAACCAGGCCACCAGGTGCAGCCCGCTGGCGGCCCCCTCGATCCTCACATGACGGCCCATCTGCTGCGTCAGCGCGGCCACCAGGGCCCGTTGGCGGGCCTGCTGCAGGCGCCGCATGCGCCGCACATGGTGGTCGTAGCGGCCATCGGCCAGCAGGGCGGCCAGGGCCCGCTGCGGGGCGGTGGCGCCGTGGCGGTCCGCCAGCCGGCGGGCGGCCACGAAGGGCGCCACCAGCGCCTCGGGCAGCACCAGATAGCCCAGCCGCAGCTGGGGCGAGAGCGTCTTGGAGAAGGTGCCCACGTGGATGACGCGATCGCCGGTGTCCAGCGACCACAGCGGGGTCTGCGGCCGCACCGCGTGGCGGTACTCGCTGTCGTAGTCGTCCTCGATGACCCAGGCCTGCCGGGCGGCCGCCCAGGCCAGCAGGGCCTGTCGACGGGCCAGCGGCAGGCAGCCGCCGAGCGGGAACTGGTGCGAGGGCGTGACGCAGGCCAGGCGCGCGTGCGTGACGGCGGCCAGGTCCTCGGTGCGCAGGCCGTGCGTGTCCACCCCGACCCCGTTCAGCCGGGCGCCGCAGGCCTCGAAGGTCCGGTGGGCTATCCGGTAGCCCGGGTTCTCCACCACCACGGGGTCGCCGGGATCGAGCAGCAGCCGCGCGCACAGGTCCAGCCCCTGTTGCGAGCCGTTGACGACCATGATCTGCTCCGGTCGGCAGGCCAGCGCCTTGGTCCGGCTCAGATGGGCCTGCAGCGCCAGGCGCAGCGCCGGGTGGCCGCGCGGGTCCTCGTAGCCCAGCCGGGCCGGGCGCTGCCGCTCGGCCGCGCGCAGCGCCTTGAGCCAGGCCTGGCTCGGGAAATCGGCGCCGGCCAGCGGGCCGTAGACGAAGTCGATCACCGGGTCCGGGGCTTCGCTGGCCACCGGCTCGGGCCCGCCCAGGCCCATGGCCGCGACGCGTCGGCCGATGGCCGAGAGCCGGGGTGCTGGCGGGGCGGCCGGCGGGCTGACGGGCCCGGCCTTGGGTGCGGCCGTTGAGGCCACCGTTGATGCGGCCATCGGCATGGCCGTGGATGGGCCCGGGCCCGGCCGTGCGCGGCGCAGGGCATCGGCCGCGCCCATGGCCACCCGGGCCGCGGCGCCTGCGCGGGTCTCGATCAGGCCATCGGCCGCCAGCTGTTCGTAGACCAGCATCACGGTGCCGCGGGACAGGCCACGCTCGGCCGCCATCGCGCGTGACGAGGGCAGCGCCGCACCCGCCGCGTGGGTGCCGTCGGCGATGCGCGCGCGCAGCTCGGCCTCGAGGGCGCGGCTGCGGCCGCGGCGGGGATCGTCCGG
This sequence comes from Pseudaquabacterium rugosum, assembly GCF_038066575.1. NCBI lineage: Bacteria > Pseudomonadati > Pseudomonadota > Betaproteobacteria > Burkholderiales > Sphaerotilaceae > Pseudaquabacterium > Pseudaquabacterium rugosum. Next base: position 15,411 of record NZ_JBBUTF010000044.1, read on the forward strand.
GGTGGGCATGGGCAACTGGTCCGGTCAGATGGTCGGAAACTGGCCATTTTCAGCGAGCCGGATGCGGTGCACAGTCCGCTGCGGGGCCGGCGCCGCAGCGGTCGCGGCGCCTGATTCCAGGGGCGCCGCGGTCCGTTCAGGCCGAAGCCCTGCACCACCCCGCGCGCACCGCGCCGCCCACGCCCGCCATCCCACCCCCCGCCACCCACTC
>NZ_JBBUTF010000045.1:0-1926 GCF_038066575.1 Pseudaquabacterium rugosum
CGTCAAATGTTCGCCATCCAGCAACGGCCGACGCCCACCCTTGTTCTTGCCTTCGCCCATGTTTGCTGCTCTCCCGCTCTCCCGCTTTCTCGCGGACAACGCAGATTAGACAATCATTTCGGCGACACCCTCTCAGAACGTGTGAACGAAACGCGCCCCTGAACCGTTAAGCATTGCATGGACGCTACGACGGTTGGAGACGAGGGTGAGCAGACCCAACAAGGTCTGTTCGGTGAAGGGGAGTTGCCTGCGGGTGCGGTGATGACCGAGCCTGTGCGGGCAGGCGGTGCAGCGCGGGTCATGTCGCCACAGCGCAACCAGGTGGAGCTTCGCCCGGTCGATCTGGAGTCGCTGCTCGCGCATGACCATGCAGCGCGTACCGTCTGGGCGTTCGTTCAGGCGCTGGACCTGGCGCCGCTGTATGCGCGCATCAAGTCGGTGGCCGGTCGCGGCGGTGCGCCGGCCATCGATCCGGCGATCCTGGTGGCGCTGTGGCTGTGGGCCACCATCGACGGCGTGGGTTCGGCGCGCGAGATCGATCGACTGTGCGACCGCGACGACGCCTACCGCTGGATCTGCGGCGGCGTGGGCGTCAACTACCACTCGCTGGCGGACTTCCGCACCGCCCACGAGGCCTGGCTGGATGCCCAGCTCACGGCCTCGATCACCTCGCTGCTGGACCGCCGCCTGATCACGCTGAACGCGGTGGCGCAGGACGGGCTGCGCGTGCGTGCGCATGCCAAGGCGTCGAGCTTTCGCCGGCGCGAGAAGCTCGCCGAGTTGCGCGCCCAGGCCGAGGCCCAGGTGCGCACCCTCAAGCGCGAGCTCACCGAAGACGCGGGCGCCAGCGCCCGACGCAAGCAGGCGGCCATCGAGCGCGCCGCGCGCGAGCGCGAACAGCGCCTGGCAGCGGCCCTGGCCACGATGGACAAGCTCCAGCGCAAGCCCCTGCCCGAGGCCAAGAAGCCCAAGCCGTCCAAGCGGCGCGGCCGCGGCGGGGACGACGAGCCGGGCAGCCCCACAAGCACCGCGGCCAAGCCTGAACCCGAGCCGCGTGTGAGCACCACCGACCCTGATGCGCGGGTGATGAAGATGGCCGATGGAGGCTTCCGGCCAGCATTCAACGCCCAACTGGCGGTCGATGCCCAGACGCAGCTCATCGCCGCCGTGGCCATCACCCACAGCGGCAGCGACATGGGCCAGATGAGCCCGATGCACGCCAACATCCAGCAGCGCTACGCCGTCACGCCCGAGCACTGGCTGGCCGATGGCGGCTTCACCAAGCTGCAGGCCATCGACGAGTTGACCGCACGCGGCACCCAGCCCGTGTTGCCACCCCCGCGCAGCCGCAACCCGGACATCGACCGCCTCGCGCCCAAGGACACCGACTCGCCTGCGCAGGCCCAGTGGCGGGAGTTCATGCGCAGCGACTTCGCCAAGGCCTTGTATATCCAGCGCGGAGCCACGGTCGAATGCGCCAACGCGCAACTGCGACGACGGGGGCTGCAGCGGTTCAACGTCTGCGGCATCGCCAAGGCGCGCGCCGTGCTGCTGTGGCACGCCCTGGCGCACAACCTGATGCGCATGCGCAGTCTGAACATCGCGGTCGAAGCCTGAAGCAGGGCGCGCCGGGCGCCCTTGGCCGCCGCGCACGCTCGCCTGGCCTTGCACAGCCGCACAAAGGGCCCTCGCACCACTCACGCTGCGCATCGGCTCCCGCCTCCTCGCGCCACTGCTGCAATCAGCAGCCATGCGCTCCCCACGGTCGATCGGCGGTTCGTTCACGGCTTGTCAGAGGGTGTCGCCTAAATGATTGTCTAATCTGCGTTGTCCGCGAGAAAGCGGGAGAGCGGGAGAGCAGCAAACATGGGCGAAGGCAAGAACAAGGGTGGGCGTCGGCCGTTGCTGGATGGCGAACATTTGACG
>NZ_JBBUTF010000046.1:0-1857 GCF_038066575.1 Pseudaquabacterium rugosum
GTGGCCTGCGTGCAGTCCATGCGCCAACAGGTGCGTGCAGGGCGCTACGCAGCGCGCGGCGCCGAGCCAGCCCAGCAGAGCTGGCGTTACTACATCAGCTCCGATGTGCTCGACGCGCAGACCTTCAACGCCACCGTCCGGGCGCACTGGTCGATCGAGAACGATTGCCACTGGGTGCTGGACGTGAATTACCGGGAAGATGAGTGGCTGATCCGGCGCGCCCACGGCCCACACAACATGGCCACGCTGCGGCGCATCGCGCAGAACCAGATCAAGCTGGACGTCGGCAAGGGCAGCCAGAAGACCAAGCGCAAGCGCATGGGCTGGAGCGACGACTACCTGCAGGGCTTGTTCGGCCTGACGCCGTGCTCAGCGCTTCAACCACAGGTTACGGCTGTGGGCTAATGCAATCGCCCTGCCGAAGAAGATACCCAGCAGTACCAAACCCGAATGGGACCTATTGCCCAAACCAGTAATAAAGTGCGTCAGTTCCAAACAGGCTAATGTCACAGCAAAAAAACGGGGTAGCCCGGACACTGCCAGCGAAGCACATATGAAAAACGAGCCAGTCCGTCGACGATAAGGAAAAGCGCGCACCGAAACAAAATCATACATCTCAAAGCAAAATTGAAGTTAATTTCATCAAAAATGCCATAAGAAAATAATTTCTGACGAAATTACAAAATCAGACCTTAGGGCAGATATTAATCTTTACCCACTCCACGAACGGGGTATAACCCTTAAATTCAAGAATTTCTCCATTCGGCGCACACATCACCACAACAGCGCCACTCCAAAACCCGACACTTTTTTCTGAGACCTTATACCCAAACGCCCGAGCAAGCTCTATCGATTGGTCAGCATAATTAAAATTAACAAACGCAACCAATTTCAAAAGATGTTCGCGTCGCCTGTGCGCTTCTTCAGTCTGCTCACGGGATCGCAAAACCCCGAACGCTTGCTCCACGTTTTTAATCAATAGCTCCGAATCAACATCGGACCCCATCACATCAACGAGTTTATTCAAACGCAAAGCAGCATCACGCCTCCCAGAATTAATCAATTCCTTCGCAAAACCAACAACAGCATGATCGGATCCAAAATAGACTTCCAAAAATCGACGTTCCATTTCGCGAGCCAATTCATCACGATCCTGGAATTTCTTGGAATCAAGAATTACGGTTACAAACGAGAAGGCGAGCGCCCGCGAGTACTTTTCCAGATTATTCCGCAGCAGCGCCAAATCCGGAAAGACAGACAAAGCAACAGCCCAACGCTCCCCGACCTCCTCAAGCGCAGAATCGAAGGCTGCTTCCACATCGGGATCTAGACAGGAATCAAAAGCACTCCTAAGAGAGGCCAGACGCCTTTCCTCGTCGTACGCCTTTTTTCGCGCAGCATCACCCAAAATCTCATAAGCCTGATTAATTTCCATCATTCGGGAATTCGCCAAACCCTGCTCACCTTGCCATCGATCCGGATGATATCGTTGAGCCAATGCACGGAAAGCAGCACGAATAACTACATCCTCGGCATCGGGCGATATACCAAGATTACGATAGTGATCAATTTTTATGTCAATCATGATTAATACACCCAATCAATAAACCAGAAATTCCATTTGAAGCTACTCAACCAAGACAGCACAGGAACCTATATTTCTACGAGCCGTACGCGCCTTGGCAGCGCGGATGGCGGTGTCAACCTTGAAGTGCAACACCCTGATTTTGCCGTGGCGCCCGTTTGAGCAACTCCGCCTCGACGATTTCCATATAGACCTCGCGCGGGGTCCGGAAGTCGAGGATCTTGCGCGGCCGGTCGTTGAGCATGGCCTCGATGTAGGCCAGCTTCTGCGGC
>NZ_JBBUTF010000047.1:0-1160 GCF_038066575.1 Pseudaquabacterium rugosum
ATCCTCTGCGTCCAGTGGCAGGTGTTCGGGCGTTACATCCTCAACGACACCCCCACCTGGGCCGAGAACCTCGCCCTGCTGCTCGTGCTCTTCGTCACCGCCTTCGGCCTGGCCGTCGGTGTGCGCGATGCCGGTCACATCGGCCTCGAATCGATGGTCGCCCTGCTGCCTGAAGCGTGGCAGCGCCGCGTCGAACTTCTCATCCACGCACTCGTCGCCGTCTTCGGCGCCATCATGGCCCACTCCGGCTGGACCTGGGCCGCGGCCAAGTGGGCCGAGAAGAAGCCCATGATGCCCGTGCCCGACGGCATCGACTACGTGCCGGTGGTCATCGCCGGCGTGCTCATCGTGCTGTTCTCCATCGAGCACATCGTCGCCAACCTGCGCGGGGTCGAGATCACCCCCGCCTGGCACTGATTCCGGAGCCCCGCCATGGAACTCACCATCCTGTGCGCGAGCTTCGCCGCACTCCTGCTGCTGGGCGTGCCCGTGGCCTTCGCCATCGGCCTGTCCTCGGTCGCCACCATCCTGGCCGCCGGCCTGCCCGTGGCCGTCGTCTTCCAGAAGATGGTCGGCGGCATGCAGGTCTTCTCCTTCCTCGCCATCCCCTTCTTCGTCTTCGCCGGCGAACTCATGCTCTACGGCGGCATCGCCGAGCGCATCGTGCGCCTGGCCAACAGCCTCGTCGGCCACGTGCGCGGTGGCCTCGGCATGTCCAACGTGCTCGGCTGCACCCTGTTCGGCGGCATCGTCGGCTCGCCGGTGGCCGACGTCTCGGCCATGGGCAGCGTCATGGTGCCCCTGATGAAGAAGCAGGGCTATGACGCCGACTACGCGGTCAACGTCACCACCCACGCCGCCCTCGTCGGCGCGCTGATGCCAACCTCCCACAACCTGATCCTGTTCACGCTCGCCACCTCCGGCATCGCCTCGGTCTCGGTGTTGGGCCTGATCCTCGCCGGCGTCGTCCCCGCCCTGCTGCTGACGGTGTGCAACCTCGCCGCCGCCTGGTGGGTCGCCCGCCAGCGCGGCTATCCCGTCGGCGGGCCGTTTCCCGGCTGGGCCTTCGTCGGCGCCGCCTTCACCGCCGCCCTGCCCGGCCTGCTGACCGTGGCCATCATCCTCGGCGGCATCCTCTCGGGCGCCTTCACCGCCACCGA
>NZ_JBBUTF010000048.1:0-1121 GCF_038066575.1 Pseudaquabacterium rugosum
GGGCGGTCTCAAGTCCGAAATGCAACACCCCACCGGATTGCTGCATCATCAATGAACCGCTGCCACGTCCTGTTCGGCAACGGTCTGCATCATCTCGCGGAACGCCTGGATCGGACTGCGCCAGTCCAGGGTCTCTCGCGGTCGGTTGTTGAGCAGATCCGCGATCGCATCCAGCGCCACCTGATCATGCACCGACAGGTCCGTGCCCTTGGGCAGCATCTGCCGCAGCAGCCCGTTGGTGTTCTCGCAGCTGCCGCGTTGCCACGGCTTGTACGGATCACAGAAGTACACCCGAACCTTGGTGTTGAGCGCCAGCTCGCGGTGCCGGGCCATCTCCTTGCCCCGGTCGTAGGTCAAGGTCAGGCGCAGCGGCTCGGTGATCGAGTTCAGCTTGGCCGTGAAGCCCGCCAGCGCCGACTCCGCGGTCGCATCGGGCATCCACGCCAGCAGCACCAGGCGCGTCGTGCGCTCCACCAGCACGCCCACGCAGGACTTGTTGCCGGCGCCCTTGATCAGGTCACCCTCCCAGTGGCCCGGCATCACGCGGTCTTCCACCTCGGGCGGGCGCACATGGATGCTCACCATGTCGGGCAACTGGCCGCGCCGGTCCTTGCCGGCCGAACGCGGCCTGCGCCCGGTCTGGCCCTGGCGCAGACACGCCAGCAGCTGCTTGCGCAGATCGCCTTTGGGGTACGCGTAGATCGCGTTGTAGATCGTCTCGTGCGACACGTTCATCCGGGCATCATCAGGCCAAAGTCGGCGGAAGGCCTTGGCGATCTGCTGCGGCGACCACAGGTTCATCAGCTGGTGCGCGACGATCGGCCACAGCGGACCGCAGACATCCAGCTTGCGCGGCGTACGCGTGGCCACGCGCCGAGCTCGGCAGGCCACTTCCGCAGCCTTCGACGTGTAGCCCGTGGCCGTCGAATTGCGCTTGAGCTCCCGGCTCAGGCTGCCCGCGCTGCGCCCGAGCACCTGCCCGATCTGCCGCAGGCTCTGACCTTGTTGCCGCAGCGCCGCCAACGTCACGCGCTCTTCGGGCTGCATCTGCTGGAATCGTCTCGTCATCTCCACACCTTACCGGATGGCGAGGTGTTGCATTTCGGACTTGAGACCGCCCG
>NZ_JBBUTF010000049.1:0-723 GCF_038066575.1 Pseudaquabacterium rugosum
CTCCGCCTCGACGATTTCCATATAGACCTCGCGCGGGGTCCGGAAGTCGAGGATCTTGCGCGGCCGGTCGTTGAGCATGGCCTCGATGTAGGCCAGCTTCTGCGGCGTGACGGTCGACAGATCGGTGCCCTTGGGCAGGAACTGGCGCACCAGGCCGTTCATGTTCTCGTTCGATCCGCGCTGCCATGGCGCATACGGCTCGCAGAAGTACACCGGCATGCCGGTGGCATCCGTCAGCGCCTCGTGGCGCGCCATCTCGCTGCCGCGGTCGTAGGTCAGGCTCAGGCGCAGCTCCGGAATGACGGTCTTGAAGCGCCGGCCGAAGCCCTCGAGCGCGTGTGCGGCCGTGCACCCATTCATCTGGGTGAGGAGCACGAAACGGCTGTAGCGCTCGACGGCCGTGCCGATGGCGCTGGCGTTGCGCGCACCCTTGATGAAGTCGCCCTCCCAGTGACCGGGCACGGTGCGCCCGTCCACCTCGGGCGGCCGCTCGCTCAGCGGCGTCATGTTGACGATGGAGCCGCCCTTGCGGCTGGTGCCGCGCGCCCGCGGCATGCGCTTGCCGGTGCTCTGCCGCAGGGCGTCGATCAGCTCGGTGCGCAGATCGCCGCGGGGCACGAGATAGATCGCTTGGTAGATGGTCTCGTGCGAGACGCGCTGGGACAGGTCATCACCGTGCATGCGCTTGAGTCTCCCAGCGATCTGCTCGGGCGACAACGCCCG
>NZ_JBBUTF010000050.1:0-688 GCF_038066575.1 Pseudaquabacterium rugosum
TGAAGATCCACGAGTACCAGGGCAAAGAGATCCTGCGCCAGTTCAACGTGCCCGTGCCGCGCGGCATTCCCGCGTTCACCGTGCAAGAGGCCGTCGAGGCGGCGCAGAAGCTGGGCGGCAACGTCTGGGTGGTCAAGGCGCAGATCCACGCCGGTGGCCGGGGCAAGGGCGGCGGCGTCAAGGTCAGCAAGACCATCGACGGCGTCAAGGATCTGGCCGGCCAGATCCTGGGCATGCAGCTGATCACGCACCAGACCGGCGCGCTGGGTCAGAAGGTGCGTCGCCTCTACATCGAGGAAGGCGCCGACATCAGCAAGGAGTTCTACGTCTCGCTGGTCACCGACCGCGGCACGCAGAAGGTCGCGCTGATCGCCTCCAGCGAAGGCGGCATGGACATCGAGGAGGTCGCGCACTCGACCCCCGAGAAGATCGTCACCGAGCTGATCGACCCGCTGGCCGGCCTGACCGACGAGCAGGCGGCCAAGGTGGCCACGGCCATCGGCATGGAAGGCAAGACCGTCGAGCAGGCGGTGGCGGTGTTCAAGAACCTGTACCGCTGCTACATGGAGACGGATGCCTCGCTGGTCGAGATCAACCCGCTCAACCGTGACAGCCAGGGCAACCTGATCGCCCTCGACGCGAAGTTCAACTTCGACGCCAACGCGCTGTTCCGCCACCCCGAGATCGT
>NZ_JBBUTF010000051.1:0-677 GCF_038066575.1 Pseudaquabacterium rugosum
ATCACCAGCCTGGGCAGCCAGGTGGAGAAGGCGGGCACGTAGGTGACGAGCAGCAGGCAGACGCCGAGGGCGGTGTAGAAGGGCCAGATCGATCGCATGACCTGGCCGACGGAGATGCCGCCGATGGCACAACCGACGAACTGCACGGTGCCCACCGGGGGCGTGTTCAGGCCGAGGGCGCAGTTGATGAGCATGACGATGCCGAACTGCAGCGGGTCCATGCCGTAGTGCTGGGCGATGGGCATGAAGATGGGCGTGCACACCAGGATGGTGGGCGCCATGTCGAGGAAGGTGCCGAGGACGAAGAGCAGGACGTTGATCATCAGGAAGATGACCCACGGGTTGTCGGAGACGGACTGCATGAGCTCGCCGGTCTTCTGCGGCACCTCGTAGAGGGCGAGGAAGTAGCCGAAGGCCGACGAGATGCCGATGAGCAGCAGGACGACGCCGGTGGTCTTGCAGGCCTTGGCGCAGGCCTTGAGGAAGTGTTCGAGCGACAGCGAGCGGTAGACCGCGACGGTGACCAGCAGGGCCCAGGCGACGGCGATGGCGGCGGACTCGGTGGCGGTGAAGGCGCCCGAGAGGATGCCGCCGAGGATGATGGCCACGGTCAGCAGGCCGGGCAGGGCGGCGGTGAAGGCGGCGCCGACGAAGGCCCAGCCGGGAAACGGCCCGCC
>NZ_JBBUTF010000052.1:0-627 GCF_038066575.1 Pseudaquabacterium rugosum
CGTCCATGCAATGCTCAACGGTTCAGGGGCGCATTTCGTTCACACGTTCTGAGAGGGTGTCGCCGAAATGATTGTCTAATCTGCGTTGTCCGCGAGAAGGCGGAGGAGCGGGAGAGCAGCAAACATGGGCGAAGGCAAGAACAAGGGTGGGCGTCGGCCGCTGCTGGATGGCGAGCATTTGACGGTGCTGCGAGCGATCACCGCGGAGCAGCCGCGCTCGTCGCTGGACGAGGTGACGCGGGAGTTGGGGCGGCGTACTGGCATGAATGTCTGCACGGTCACGGTTCGCAAGGCGCTGCGGCAGGCGGGCATTGAGCGACTCAAGCCCATTCGCAGGCAGACGCCGCGTGCGCTGGTGCAAGGCGGTACGCCGCTGCGGGTGGGCTATACCGATGCCCACCGGCGCGAGGACAGCCCCAGCGGCATGAACACCGATCTGACCGATGCCGAGTGGGCCCTGGTGGCTGACCTGTTCGAGCGTGATGGCTTGCGAGGGGCGCCTCCGCGGTATGCGCGTCGCACGGTGCTCAACGCCTGTGTCTACCTGGTGCGCACGGGCTGCGCGTGGCGACTGCTGCCCAAGAGCTTCCCGCCCTGGAAGGCGGTGCACAAGAGCTTCAGTCGCTG
>NZ_JBBUTF010000053.1:0-627 GCF_038066575.1 Pseudaquabacterium rugosum
CCGGGCGCCACCGGCTCGCCGTTCCACAGCACCGTGCTCAGGGCATCGATGTCGATGCGCAGCACCTCGGGCTTGATGTCGGACGGCGGCGGCTGGCCCACCGGCATGTCGAGGTCGACCGAGTGCAGCTGGATCGGGATCGTGATGATCAACATGATCAGCAGCACCAGCATCACGTCGATCAGCGGCGTGGTGTTGATGTCGGCCACCGGAGCATCGGCGGCTGGGGCGGCGCGACGCGCCAGGTGGCGCTGGCGGCTGGCGGAAGCCATGGCGGGTGTCTCCTCGGGACGGCCGTCTGCTGCGACCGTGCCCGTCAGGGTGTCGAGGGCGGGGACCGGGGCGCTGGCGCAGCGCTCAGCCCCGCGGTGGCGGCTCGGTGATGAAGCCGATCTTGACGATGCCCGCGCGCTGGCAGGCGTAGAGGATGCGGCCCACCGGCTCGTAGCGGCTCTTGAAGTCGCCGCGGATGTGGATCTGCGGCTGCGGGCTCAGCACCGAGACCTTCTTCAGGCGGCTCACCAGGTCCTCGGTGTCGGACACCGGGGCGTCCAGCCAGTACAGGCGGCCGGTGGCATCGACCGAGATCACCACGTCCTCGGCCTTGGCCTCGCGCACCTGGTTGCG
>NZ_JBBUTF010000054.1:0-578 GCF_038066575.1 Pseudaquabacterium rugosum
ACGGCTCTGTTGCACAAACCCGTGAGCAGACGGCATGACCCCAGCCCCGGACGGACTCATGCCACGGCGACCACCGGCACGGTCTGCGGTCGGCCGATCTGACTGAAGCGATTGAGCACGGCCACACGCACATGCAGTTCCACCACCTGACGCTCGAACGTGCGGGCCGTGACCCGCTCGCCCAGCCGCTTCAGGCAATGCATCTTGGTCTCCACCAAGCTGCGTCGGTGGTAGCCGCTCCACGTCTTCCAGATGCCATGCCCCAGGCGCTGGCATGCCCGGACAGCCTCATTTCGAGACTCGGAACCCGGACTGGACCTGCGCCACAGCCGAGCGTTCTTGCGCGGCGCAATCACCACCACCGCGCCGCGCCGCGCGATCGCATCCCGGCATGCCCGCGTGTCGTAGGCACCGTCTGCCGTGACGCTGGCCACGGCCTCATCCGGCGGAATCTGCGCCAGCAGCTCGGGCAGCATCGGCGCGTCGCCAATCGCATTGCTCGTCACTTCAACTGCGCGGATCTCCAGCGTCTGCGCGTCGATGCCCAGGTGCACCTTGCGCCACTCGCGGCGGTATTC
>NZ_JBBUTF010000055.1:0-550 GCF_038066575.1 Pseudaquabacterium rugosum
TTCAACGCCCAACTCGCGGTCGATGCCCAGACGCAGCTCATCGCTGCCGTGGCCATCACCCACAACGGCAGCGACATGGGCCAGATGAGCCCGATGCACAGCAACATCCTGCAGCGCTACGGCGTCACGCCCGAGCACTGGCTGGCCGATGGCGGCTTCACCAAGCTGCAGGCCATTGACGAGTTGACCGTACGCGGCACCCAGCCCGTGCTGCCGCCCCCGCGCAGCCGCAACCCGGACATCGACCGCCTCGCGCCCAAGGACACCGACTCGCCAGCGCAGGCGCAGTGGCGGGAGTTCATGCGCAGCGACTTCGCCAAGGCTTTGTATATCCAGCGCGGAGCCACGGTCGAATGCGCCAACGCGCAACTGCGAAGGCGTGGACTTCACAGGTTCAACGTCTGCGGCATCGCCAAGGCGCGAGCCGTGCTGCTGTGGCACGCCCTGGCGCACAACCTGATGCGCATGCGCAGTCTGAACATCGCGTTCGAGGCCTGAAGCAGGGCGCGCCGGGCGCCCTTGGCCGCCGCACACGCTCGCCAGGCCTTGC
>NZ_JBBUTF010000056.1:0-548 GCF_038066575.1 Pseudaquabacterium rugosum
CGCCTCCAGCGGCTTCTTCAGGATCTCCACCGCCTTGCTGCCCAGGCCGTTCATCAGCCCATAACCGAGCAGCACATGGGCACCGGCCATCACCGCGATGGCCGAGGGGCCGAAGCGGCCGCGGGGCTGGAAGTCGCGGCGACCGGGGCCGCGCAGGCTGTCGGCGCTGGCCTCGGGGTCCGTCGCGGGGGTGGACGGGGCGGGAGCGGGGGCCGGCGCGCCAGGCAGGCCGCCCGGGGGCATGGACAGCGTGCTCATCGGACGAACTGCTCCGCACCGACGACCCCGATCTTGGTCAGCCCCAGGCGCTGGGCCGAGGCCAGCACGCCGGCCACGGTCTCGTAGCGGGCTTCGCGATCGGGGCGCAGATGCACCTCGGGTTGGATGGAACGCGCGGCCTGCTCGGCGATGCGCGCGTCAAGGTCGGTGCCGGGCGCCACCGGCTCGCCGTTCCACAGCACCGTGCTCAGGGCATCGATGTCGATGCGCAGCACCTCGGGCTTGATGTCGGACGGCGGCGGCTGGCCCACCGGCATGTCGAGGTCGAC
>NZ_JBBUTF010000057.1:0-542 GCF_038066575.1 Pseudaquabacterium rugosum
ACGCGCAGAGCACGCGCAGCACGGCCCAAGGCGGAGACACAGGGTTCGACGCAGGCAAGAAGGTCAAGGGGCGCAAGCGGCATCTGGTGGTCGACACACTGGGCTTGCTGCTGGCCGTCACCGTCACAGCGGCCAGCGTGCAGGACCGCGATGGCGCAGCCGAAGTTGTCGCCAAGGCCTGCGCCAAGGTGCCGACGTTGAAGAAGGTGTACGCCGATGCCGCTTACGGCGGGCAATGCGCGCGGGCCATCGAGCAAACACATGGCATCAGCGTCGAGGTGGTGCGCCATCCTGGCAATCGCCGCACTGGCACTTGGCAGAACACCCAGCAACCGCTGTGGCCCGAGGTGATCTCCAGCGGTTTCGTCGTGCAGCCCAAGCGCTGGGTGGTCGAGCGCACGCACGCCTGGAACGAGCGCGCCAGAAGACTCATGGCTCACCATGATCGCTCCACCTGGGCCCCTCTTGCCTGGGTCTGGCTGACCGAGGCGCGTATCCTCGCAACACGATTGGCCAAAAAAATCATTTAGGGGACACCCTCT
>NZ_JBBUTF010000058.1:0-515 GCF_038066575.1 Pseudaquabacterium rugosum
ATGCGCTGCGCGCTGCCCACGCTGGCCGCCGGCAACGGCCTGCTGCTCAAGCATGCGCCCAACGTCACCGGTTGTGCGCTGGCCCTGCAGCGCCTGGCCACCGAGGCCGGCCTGCCCGCCGGACTGCTGAGCACGCTGGTCATCGCCGAGCCCGAGGTGCCCGCCACCATCGAGCGCCTGATCGCCGATGAGCGCATCGCCGCCGTCACGCTCACCGGCTCCAACCGCGCCGGTGCGGCCGTGGGCGCGGCCGCCGGGCGCGCCGCCAAGAAGACGGTGCTGGAACTCGGTGGCTCGGACGCCTTCATCGTGCTGGAGGATGCCGATCTGGACGCGGCCGTGGCCGCCGCCGTCAAGGCCCGCTTCCACAACGCCGGCCAGAGCTGCGTCTGCGCCAAGCGCTTCATCGTCTCGGCCGCGATCGCCGAGGCCTTCAGCGCGCGCTTCGTCGAGCGCGTGCAGGCCCTGGTCGTCGGCGACCCGACCGCGGCCACCACCCAGATCGGCCCGCTGGC
>NZ_JBBUTF010000059.1:0-509 GCF_038066575.1 Pseudaquabacterium rugosum
AAGCGCTTCATCGTCTCGGCCGCGATCGCCGAGGCCTTCAGCGCGCGCTTCGTCGAGCGCGTGCAGGCCCTGGTCGTCGGCGACCCGACCGCGGCCACCACCCAGATCGGCCCGCTGGCCCGCGCCGACCTGCGCCAGGCGCTGCAGTCCCAGGTCGAGCGCAGCGTGGCTGCCGGTGCGCGGCTGCTGTGCGGCGGCCATCCGCTGCCCGGCCCTGGCGCCTACTACGCACCCACCGTGCTGGCCGACGTGCGCCCGGGCATGGCCGCCTTCGACGAGGAGACCTTCGGCCCCGTGGCCACGATCAGCGTGGCCCGCGACGATGCCGACGCGGTGCGCCTGGCCGATGCCACGGCCTTCGGCCTGTCGGTCAGCCTGTGGTCGGCCGCGCCCGAGCGGGCCCGCCACGTGGCCCGCCAGCTGACCACCGGCGCCGTCTTCATCAACGCCGTCACCGCCTCGGATGCCCGCCTGCCCTTCGGCGGCACCCGCCAGTCCGGCCACGGCCG